>CBDUYD010000006.1:0-36084 GCA_965371355.1 uncultured Ilumatobacteraceae bacterium | reverse complement strand
CTAGCCTCGTGCCGATGACCGAGACGAGTGTCCAAGAACTGAACGGTCTCGGCGAGGCCGCCCGGATCATCGATGTGCGCGAGCCCGACGAGTGGAATGGTGGACACATCGCCCACGCCCGGCACGTTCCGCTCGGCGAGCTCCCCGACCGGCTCGACGCTCTCGACGGCGCCACGACCTACCTCGTGTGCCACTCCGGCGCGCGCAGTTCCCGTGCCTGCGAGTACGCCGCCGAGCGCGGTTACGACGTCGTCAACGTCGCCGGCGGGATGAGCGCTTGGGCGGCCGCCGGATACGACGTGGTCGCTGGTGCCTGACAACCGGGAACGCCGACCCGCCTCCATCGACTTCCGGTGGATCGACGAACAGCCCGATCTCGACGACCTCGTCACCACGATCGCCGATCAGCCCCGGTACGCCCTCGACACCGAGTTCCACCGTGAGCGAACGTACTTCCCGAAGCTCGCGCTGATCCAGGTCGCCTGGCTCGGCCAGTCGGGTCAGGAACTGGCGCTCGTCGATCCGTTGAAAGTCGACGTGACCGCGTTCGAGAAGGTGTTCACCTCGGATGCGCTCTGCGTTATCCATGCCGCACAGCAGGATCTCGACGTACTCACACACTCATGTGGAGCCGTTCCGCGGCGCATCTTCGACACCCAACTCGCGGCCGGATTCACCGGCTACGGCACGCCGTCGCTGGTGGCGCTGCTGCAGGGGGAGATCGGTGTCACGCCGGCGAAAGGCGACCGTCTCACCGATTGGCTGCGGCGCCCGCTGACCGACGCGCAGTGCCAGTACGCAGCGGTCGATGTCGAATACCTGCTCGACGTCGAGGCGGGGCTGAGGGACCAGCTCGAAGCGGCCGGACGGATGGAGTGGGCAGACGAGGCGTTCGAGGAGCTCCGCACCAAGCCGGTCAGCGGCGCCAATCCCGACGACGCATGGCTACGTCTGAAGGATGCCCGATCGCTGAGACCCAAGGCGCGTGCCGTGGCCCGCTCGGTCGCGGCGTGGCGCGAGCGGCGGGCAATGCGCACCGACATTCCGGTACGACACGTACTTCCCGACCTGGCGATCCTCGGTGTGTCGCAGCGTGCGCCGACCACGGTGCGCGAGATGTCGCAGGCGCGGGGCGTCGACGATCGGCACTCGCGTGGCGCGATCGCCGACGAGATTCTCGCCGCGGTCGCCGAGGCAAAGGGTGCGACGCCACCGGACGCGCCGAAGTCGAGTGACGATCTCGACCGCAGCCTCCGACCAGCCGTGGCACTGATCACCGCCTGGGTCGGCCAACTGGCCCGCGACGAACGCATCGACACGGCCCTGCTGGCGACGCGGGCCGACATCGTCGCGCTGCTGCGCGGCGACGACGATGCGCGCCTTGCCCACGGTTGGCGCGCGGCGTTGCTGGGCGACGGGATCCGCGGTCTGGTCGGTGGCCGGTCGGCGCTCACGTTCGACGGCGAGGGGCGCCTCGAACTCGTTGCCGTCAGTGCCCGACCGCGCTGATCACACGCCCCCACAGTCGATCGAAGACGGCGCTCGAATCGGCGCCGCGCGCGCCGAAGGAATGGATCGACCGGCGTTCGCCGACCGCCCGATTCAAGATGACGCGCTGCGCGATGAACGGTCGCCAGATCGTCGAGTCGCCGACGATCAACCCCAGTTCCGCGATCCGGAGATCGGCCTCGACCGAGACGCCCGGCACGCGATTGACGATCACCCCCGAGAGTTCGAGATACGGGTTGTGGTCGTCCCACACGCGATCGATCGAATCGGCGAGCGCGCCGAGGCCGCGCAGTCCGAGCGACGACGGTTCGACGACGACGATCGCATGGCGCGCCGCGGTGAGAGCATTCGTCATCAGATTGGCGTCCGACGGTGGACAGTCGAGGAGGATCGCGTCGTACCGCGATGGGGAAATCGTGCCGAGTGCTCTTCGCAGCCGCTTCGGCTTGCCGATCTCGAAGTCCCGCAGGGCAGCGTCGGCCGGGAGGACGTCGATGCGATCGCTCCATCCCGATGGCACGATCGCGTCCTCGATCGGCTGTTTGCGCAGTACGTCGACCGTGCTGATCCGCGTCGAGCCGGGGTCGATGCCGAGGACCCATGTGCTCGATGCCTGGGGATCGAGGTCGACGACCAGGACCCTGTCGCCCGCCGCCGCCGCCGCCGAGGCGAGACCCAAGGTGACCGTCGTCTTGCCGACGCCACCCTTCTGGTTGACGATGGCAAACGTGTGCTTCATCTCACCCCATCACAGATTCCTTCAGATGTGCAGGTACAATCGACACACTGTCAGCTTTTCGAGTGTGGGAGCCCTGTCTTGAAGAAGGGTCGTCATCGCCGCTTTGAAGAGGCGAGAAAACTGAAGCAATCCGGGCCGGGAGCTTTTGACCTCGGCTTGGGCGAGCGCGTCGACGATGATGACGACGACGAGTCCGAAGAGGACGAGTACGCTGCGCTCGCGGAGAAGTACGGCGTCACGTTCGACGACGACGACGAACCCGTCGACGACTGACTCAGCCCCCCGAGCCGTTCCGGCGCACCGCCGGATGCATCAGCGGTACCCAATCCGGACGCTCGAGCAGTTCGACCAGGCGCTCGTAGTTGGCCGCTCCGATCATTTCGACGATGTCGTCGCGCGCCGAGCGATAGAGCGATTCGGCGCCGACGAACGCTTCGATCTCCTCGGTACACCACCAGCCGAAGTCCGTCCCGCCGTCGCCCCAGTCCCGGCGTTTCCACTCGCGTAGCCGCGAGGTGACGTGGCCCGACTCGTCCGACGAGTGCTCGAGCCGGAGGGGTAGCTGCCAGCACACCTGAGGCTTCCAGTCGAGCGGGCGCTCCCCGGCGTCGACGGCGGCGATGTGGAGGGCGCAGCCGGTGCCCCCGGCGAATCCGGGACGGTTGAGGAAGACGCAGGCGTCGTCGGCGAGCCTGGTCACGAGGGTCGGCTTGCCCTCGTCGTCGGGGTCGCCGCCGCGGATCGGGCCCTTCTCGCTCGCCTCCGCGTGGTACTGCATGTGCTCGGGTCGTACCCGTGCGAACCGGCCGGCGACGTTGGCTGCGTCGGCGCGATCGATGAAGTGGGCGCCGAAGCTGCAACACCCCTGCATCGGTTCGGCCGCGGGTTCGTCGAGGATTCCCATGCATCCACATCCGTAGATGCAGGTGAAGTCCGATCGCAGGAACGTCGCGTCGAAGACCCAGGTCCGATGCTCGTCGGGATCATCGAAACTGACCCATTCGTGCAGATCTTCGGGAACGGCCACGGCGCCGCAAACTAGCCCATCCGATGCCGAGGCCTGGGTAGGCTCATCGGCGCCATGACGACGACGAACACACCCGCGATGCGCACGATGAGCGCCGACCAACTGCGCGAATCGTTCCTCAACTTCTTCGCGGAGCGGGGGCACACGATCGTCCCGTCGTCGAGCCTGATCCCTCACGATCCGACCGTGCTGTTCAACGTGGCCGGGATGGTGCCGTTCAAGTCGTACTTCGTCGGTGACGAGCAGGCGCCCTACAAGCGGGCGGTCAGCTCGCAGAAGTGTGCGCGCGCGGGCGGCAAGCACAACGACCTCGACGACGTCGGGCGAACCAAGCGTCACCTCGTCTTCTTCGAGATGCTCGGCAACTTCAGCTTCGGCGACTACTTCAAGGAAGCGATCATCCCCTGGAGCTGGGAGTTGGTCACCTCCGATGTCGAGTCCGGCGGCTGGGGTCTCGACGGCGACCGGCTGTGGATCACCGTCCACACCTCCGACGACGAGGCCGAGGCGCTCTGGCACGAGGAGGTCGGCGTGCCGATCGATCGCATCCAGCGGCTCGGAGACAAGGACAACTACTGGCAGATGGGCGACGTCGGTCCGTGTGGGCCGTGCAGCGAGATCCACATCGACCGGGGTCCGGCCTTCGGCCCGGGGGGCGGCCCCCTGGGAGATCCCGCCGGCGATCGGTTCATGGAGTTCTGGAACCTGGTGTTCATGCAGTTCAACCAGGCCCCCGACGGCACGCGGGTGCCGCTGCCCAAGCCGTCCATCGACACCGGTGCCGGCCTCGAACGCGTCCTCGCACTGATGCAGGGCGTCGATTCGGTCTGGGAAACCGACCTGATGCAGCCCCTGCTCGACGAGGCGTGTTCGCTCACCGGTCGCAGCTACATCGTCGGTGACTACGAAGACCGCGACAGCTTCGCGATGCGGGTCCTCGCCGAGCACGCCCGCAGTTCGACGATGCTCGTCAACGACGGCGTCTTCCCGTCGAACGAGGCCCGCGGCTACGTGCTGCGACGCATCATCCGCCGCGCCGTGCGCTACGCGTTCATGCTCGGCACCACCGACCTCGTGATGCCCGAGCTCAGCGAGGTGGCGATCGACGTGATGAGCAACGCCTACCCCGACGTCCGTCGCAACGCCGATTTCATCACGAGCGTCATCGCCCGTGAGGAAGAACGTTTCCGCCAGACCCTGAAGAACGGCCTCGCGATCCTCGACACCGAACTCGAAGCCGGCGAGGGATCGCTCTCGGGACCGACCACGTTCCTGCTCCACGACACCTACGGGTTTCCGCTCGAGCTCACCCAGGAGATCGCCGGCGAGCGCGACATCGCGGTCGACCTCGATGGCTTCACGGCCGAGATGACCGAGCAGCGCCAGCGCGCCAAGGCGGCGCGCAAGGGAGCCGACGATGCGGGAAGTGTCGACGAGTACCGCGAGATCGTCGAGCAGTTCGGCATCACCGAGTTCGTCGGCTACTCCGACGATGCCGCGGAGTCGCGCATCCTCGCGATCGTCGGCCGCGCCGACGATGACAGCGACGATGACGCCGCCGAATCGGGGCGGCTCATCGAGGTGTTCCTCGATCGCACCCCGTTCTACGCCGAGTCCGGCGGGCAGATCGGCGACACGGGCACGATCGGCACCGAGACCGGAAAGGCCGAGGTGATCGACACCACCTTCGCCCTTCCCGGACTGCGGCGTCACCTCGCCCGTGTCATCGACGGTGAGATCTCGGTGGGCCAAGAGGCCGCAGCGGCCATCGACGTGCCGCGGCGCGATGCGATCCGGCGCAATCACACGGCGACCCACCTGCTCCACCACGCACTGCGCAAGGTGCTCGGCGACCATGTCAAGCAGGCGGGCTCGATGGTCGGCCCCGACCGCTTGCGGTTCGACTTCTCGCACTACGAGCCGGTGAGCGACGAGCAGATCACCGAGATCGAGTCGCTCGTCAACGCCGAGACACTCGCCAACGCCCCGACGCGAGCCTACGAGACGACCAAGGACGAGGCCGAGGCGGTGGGGGCGATCGCCTTCTTCGGCGACAAGTACGGCGACATCGTGCGGGTGCTCGAAGCCGGTTCGTCGGTCGAGTTGTGCGGTGGCACACACGTCCGGGCGACCGGCGACATCGGCACCGTCAAGGTGGTCGGCGAGGCGTCGATCGGGTCGAACCTGCGCCGCGTCGAGGCGATCACCGGCGAGGCGTCGGTCGCGCTGCTGCAGCGCGACGAGGCGCTGATCGTCGAGACCGCGCGCCTCGTCGGAGCACAGGTCGACGACGTCCTCGGCGGGGTCCAGCGCAAGCTCGACGAGATCAAGACGCTCAACGACGAGATCAAGACGCTCCGCGGCCAGATCGCGATCGGCCGCGCCGGGTCGCTCGCCGCCGAAGCGACCGACGGCGCCGTCGTCGTCCGCGTCGATGGCCTCGCCCCCGGCGATCTTCGCGAGCTCGCGATCGCGGTGCGTCAGCAGCCCGACATCCGCGCGGTCGTGCTGATCGGCGAGACGCCGAGCGGTGGTGTGGGTCTCGTCGCCGCGGTCACACCCGGCGGCGACGAACCGGCAGCTGTGCTGATCGCCGACGCTGCCCGCGCGGTCGGCGGCGGAGGCGGCGGCAAGGGCGATGTCGCGACCGCCGGCGGCAAGCATCCAAACGGGATCCCCGAAGCGCTCGCGATCGCGACCGAGGCGGTCGGTCGGCTCGCGTGATCGACCCCATCCCCGGCCGTGTCCCGGGCGTGCGGGCGCTCGGGATCGACCTCGGCTCCAAACGGGTCGGCATCGCGGTGAGCGACTTCTCGGGGACGATCGGTTCGGCGCTCACCACGGTGCACCGCTCGAAGTCGCGGCGTCACGACCATGCCGAGATCGCCCGGATCGCCCTCGAGGAGGAGGTGGAGGTCGTCGTCGTCGGCCTCCCGCTCTCGCTCGACGGTTCGGTGGGGAAGGCGGCCAAGGCTGCCACGAACGAGGCCCGACAGCTCGCTACCGTTGTCGGGGTGCCGGTCGAAATGTACGACGAGCGCTTCACCACCGTCACCGCCGAGCGCCCGATGCGCGAGGCGGGTCTCGACGCGCGCCAGCGCCGACGGGTCGTCGACAAGGTGGCGGCCGCGGTGATGTTGCAGGCGTGGCTCGATCACCGACGTGAAACCTGGCCCGGCGACGTGGCGGGTGACCTGCCGTGACCCAGCTCGATCCGCTCCTGCCCGAGGCAGAGGTCGATCCCGACGACCACCCCGCCATCGACTGGCCGACCGACCCTTGGGACGAGACCGACCAGACCGGCGTGGTCGAACGGCTCCGCCGCCAGACGCGCCCTTTGAAGTGGACCATCTACACGCTGCTGCTGCTCGGCCTCGTCGTGATCCTCATCGCTGGGGCCGTCGGATGGTGGTACCTCGGCAAGATCAATCCCGAGGGTGCCGCCGGAGACGTCCAGAACTTCACGGTCGCCGCAGAGGACGACATCGATTCGTTGTCGCAGCGACTCGAGGACGATGGGCTGATATCCGACGCCGGCGTCTTCCGCTGGTATGTCGAGCGCAACGGTGGCCTCGAGATCACGCCGGGCTTCTATCAGATCCGTCCCGACGACCACATGGGCAACGTGCTCGGCAGGCTGCGCACTCCGCCGGGCGAGACCTTCACCAAGGTGACGTTCCCGGAGGGGTTCACGATCGACCGTATGGGCCGGCGGCTCGACGCCACGGTCGTGCGGATGAACGAGGACGAGTTCGTCGCGGCCGCCAACGACCCGGCGGTGCGCACCGCGTGGCGTCCGCCGGGCATCGCGTCGCTCGAGGGGATGCTGTTCCCGGACACGTACCAGGTCTCCAACGCCGAGAGCGAGGAGCAGGTGGTCGAACGGATGGTGTCGCTGATGGAGCGCGTCGGCAACCAGGAGGACATCGAGGTCCGGGCGCCGGTGCTCGGTCGCACGCCGTACGAGATCTTGACCATCGCGTCGATCATCGAGCGCGAGGCGAAGATCCCCGAGGACCGGGCGAAGATCTCGCGGGTGATCCACAACAGGCTCTTCATCCAGATGCCGTTGCAGGTCGATGCCTCCGTGCTCTACGGCCGAGACCTGGCGGGTATCGACCCCGACACGCCGTTCTCGCAGTTGCGCGAGATCGACACGCCGTACAACACCTATCTCCGCGCCGGTCTCCCCCCGACGCCGATCGCCAACGCCGGCCGGGCCTCGATCCGGGCTGCGCTCAACCCCGCGCCGAATCCGGCACCCGGTGACCCGATCTGTGTCGATCTCCCCGAGCCATCGCAGTGCTACTACTTCTTCTACGTCCTCGCCGACGAAGAGGGAGGCCATGCGTTCGCCGCGACATTCGATCAGCACGACGCGAACGTCGCGAGGGCTAGGGAGGCCGGACTCCTGTGAGCGGGCGCGGGTGACCATCGGTCGGCTCGCCGCTGTCATCGGGCACCCCGTCGCACACAGCCTCTCGCCGGTCATCCACCGGGCTGCCTTCGACGCGTCGGGGCTCGACTGGACCTACGTCGCGTTCGACGTCCCGCCGGGTTCGGCGGCGGAGGCGGTCGCCGCGATGAGGGTGCTCGGTATCGGCGGGCTCTCGGTGACGATGCCGCACAAGGACGCTGTCGCCGCCGCGGTCGACCGTCTCGACGACGCAGCGCGGGCACTCGGTGCGGTCAATACGGTGAGCTGGGACGGCGACGAGCTCGTCGGTTCGAGCACCGACGGTGACGGTTTCGTAGCCTCGCTCGCCGACGCGGGCGTCGAGGTGGCCGGCGCAAGGGTTGCTGTGCTGGGCGCGGGCGGTGCGGCGAGGGCGCTGATCGACGCGCTCGGGCGCACCCGCGCCGACTCGATCATTGTGATCAACCGCACCGCGAGCAAGGCGGAGGATGCCGCGCTGCTCGCCCGCCGGGCCTCGGTCGGCGGTTTCGACGACATCTCCTCGGCCGACATCGTGGTCAACGCGACCAGCATCGGGATGGGAATCGAGCCCGGTTCGGCCAGCACCGATGCCCTCCCGTGCGATCCGGCACTGTTCGGCGATCGTCACGTCGTCGTCGATCTCGTGTACCACCCACTCGAGACCGCCTGGCTGGCGGCCGCCCGACGATGCGGCGCTCGCACGGTCGATGGTCTCGGGATGCTCGTGCACCAGGCCGCCCTGCAGCAACACATCTGGACAGGAATCCGCCCCGACACGCACGCGATGCGCTCCGCCGCCGAGTCCCACCTCCGAGGCAACTCACCCTGAAGTCCGAAATGTGCGCGCAGGATCCCGCCCAGCGGGAAGATCCGTGCACAGAACGGGTGTCGCGGGGGCCACAACCTGAAATGTGTGCGCAGGATCCCGCCCAGCGGGAAGATCGGTACATTTTTCGGGGATATTCGGGAGGGGTGGGGGCGGTAGCTTGGGGCGATGCTGCGCTATCTCACCGCGGGGGAGTCGCACGGGCAGGGGCTCGTCGTCATCCTGGAAGGGATCCCGGCGGGCCTCGAGATCACTGTCGAGTCGATCCAGTCCGAGATGGCACGACGGCGGCTCGGGTTCGGGCGCGGACCGAGGCAGCGGTTCGAGGTCGACGAACTCACGCTGATCGGCGGCGTCCGGCACGGGCGCACGCTCGGGTCGCCGATCGCCATCGAGATCCGCAACACCGAGTGGTTCCGCACCGACCGCTGGCACGAAGAGATGGATCCCGCGCCGGGCGCGACGAAGAACCCGCTCACGCAGGTACGTCCGGGTCACGCCGACCTCGCCGGGATGCAGAAGTACGGCTTCACCGACGCCCGTGATGTGCTCGAGCGGGCGAGCGCCCGCGAAACCGCTGCCCGGGTGGCAGCGGGGGCGGTAGCGAAGGCGCTGCTGCGTCTCCTCGGCGTCGAGATCATCTCGCACGTCATCCAGATGGGCGGGGCGCGCGCAGGGGTTGCGCGGCCGACGCCCGACCAACTCGACCGGGTCGACGCCGACGAGGTGCGTTGCTTCGACAGCGAGGCATCCGGGGAGATGATCGGCGAGGTCGAAAAGGCGGCCAAGGACGGTGACTCGCTCGGAGGGATCGTCGAGGTGCTCGGCTTCGGGGTCCCGGTCGGTCTCGGGAGCCACGTTCATTGGGATCGCAAGCTCGATGCACTGATCGCCCGGGCGGTGATGAGCATCCAGGCCGTGAAGGGCGTCGAGATCGGCGACGGATTCGAGGTGGCCGGCCGCCGCGGGAGCGCCGCTCACGATCCGATCTCGTGGGATGCCGACGCCGGCCGGTACAAGCGTGGGAGCACGCTCGCCGGCGGCATCGAGGGCGGGATCTCGACGGGTGAGTTGCTCGTCGTGCGCGCCGCGATGAAGCCGCTCGCGACGCTCAATCGCCCGACGCTCGAAACCGTCGACACGGCGACGAAACAGTCCGGCGTGTCGTTCAAGGAACGCACCGATGTCACCGCCGTTCCCGCGATGGGGGTGGTCGCCGAGACGATGGTGGCGCTCGTCCTCGCCGGCGAGGCGCAACGGAAGTTCGGCGGCGATTCGGTCGACGAGTTCGTCAGGAACGCCGAGGCATTCGCGGCGTCCCTGTCGTGACCGACGGGCGACACATCGTGCTGGTCGGAATGATGGGGGTCGGGAAGTCGTCGGTCGGTCGCACGCTCGCGTCCCGCCTCGATCGGCGGTTGTACGACTCCGACGAGATGATCGAACGGTCGACCGGCCGCACGGTGCGCGAGATCTGGGAGACCGATGGTGAGCCGTTCTTCCGGGCGCTCGAGACAGAGGCGCTGCGGTCCGCCCTCGCCGAATCCGAACCGGCGGTCATCGCCGCCGCGGGTGGGATCGTCCTGAGCCCGGAGAACCGCCGGAGACTCGCCACCGACGACGCCTGCGTGGTCTGGCTGCTCGCTGGCATCGACGTGCTGCTCGAGCGCGTCGACAACGGCATGCACCGTCCGCTGCTCGACGACGACCCCGAAGGTGGGCTGCGATCGATGTTCGAACAACGCGAACACCTGTACCGGGAGGTTGCCGATGCGATCGTCTCGGTCGATCGCCGCTCGTTGAACGACGTCGTCCAGGCGGTGCTGCGATGCGCGAACTGACCGTTCGCCTCGCTCCGTCCACGATCGACCGCTCGTACGACGTTGTGGTCGGACACGGAGCGGTCGAGCGGCTGCGGTCGATGGTCCCGATCGCGACGAGGCGCGTCGCCGTCGTCACCCAGGAGGCGGTTCCGACCGAGATCGACCTCCCCGACCACGACGTCCATACGTTCATGATCGGCACGGGCGAAAACGCGAAGACCTTGGCGACGATCGAGGAGCTGATGCGGGGCTTCGCCGCGATCGGCCTCACCCGCAACGACCTCGTGATCGGTGTCGGCGGCGGGATGGTCACCGACGTCGCCGGCTTCGCCGCCGCGTCGTGGCATCGCGGGGTCGCGGTCGCCCACGTCGCGACGACGCTGCTGGCGATGGTCGATGCCGCGATCGGCGGCAAGACCGGTGTCAACCTGCCCGAGGGCAAGAATCTGGTCGGGGCGTACCACCAGCCGGTCGGTGTGATCTGCGATCTCGACGCGCTGCGCACGCTCCCGGCCCGCGAAACGCGTTGTGGCCTCGGCGAGATGGCGAAGTACCACTTCCTGGCCGGCGACGATCTGCTCTCGTTGACGCTAGACGACCGGATCGCGCGCTGCATCGAGATCAAGGTCGACATCGTCGCCGCCGACGAGCGCGAGGACGGGAGCCGGGCGCTCCTCAACTACGGCCACACATTCGCCCACGCCCTCGAGACGGCGACCGATCACCGGTTACCCCACGGCGAGGCTGTCGCGATCGGCCTCGTATTCGCCGCTGAACTCGCACAGGCGCTCGGTCGTATCGATGCCGACCGTGTCGCCGAACACCGGCACGTGGTCGCCGACGAATACGACTTGATGACGGCGCCACCGAGCGGGCTCGACCCGACCGAACTGCTCGAGTTGATGGGGCGCGACAAGAAGGCGGTCAACGGCCTCACGTTCGTCCTCGACGGTCCGAACGGGCTCGAGGTCGTGTCCGGCCTCGACCCTTCGGTGGTCGAGTCGGCACTCCGACGCTTCGTCGGCTGATCCCTCGCGAGCTGGGGCCGGTGTGTTCCGCCAGCCGGCACGGAATCCGCCCAGATCGGTCTCGGGCCGAAGTCTGGAAGCTACCGTCGGGCCGGTGTCCGACCTGCCGCCGATCGATCACGCCCGTCGCCGCAGCGTGGTCGCCGAACAGATCGGGGCCGGTCCGGTCGAGGCCGTGCTGCTCACCGACGCCACCGACATCCGCTGGCTGACCGGGTTCGGCGGTTCGCACGCTTGGGTGGTCGTGCGCGGGGACGATCTCGTACTCGGAACCGATGGGCGCTATGCCGATCGCGCAAAGGCAGAGACGGCCGATGCGGGGGCGACCGTGATCGCCGAGACGCGTCGCGAGCGTCTGCACGCGCGCCTGCTCGAGTCGTTGGCGGGTGCGGCGAGCGTCGGCCTCGACGCAACGTCGGTCGACCACGGGACCTGGATGAAGCTCGCCACCGAGATTCCTCTCGAGTCGCTGGAGACCTCCGCTGTGAGACGCCTCCGCGAGGTCAAGGACTCCGCCGAGATCGCGCGAATCGAGGAGGCGGCACGCGCCGCCGACGCCGCGCTCGCCGAGGTCGAACCGCTGATCGCCACCGCCGCCGATGCCGCGGTCAGCGAGGCCGACGTGCGCGATGAACTCGAGTACCGGATGCGCCGCCACGGCGCCGACGACCGAAGCTACGCGACGATCGTCGCCTCGGGCCCCGACAACGCGGCGCGGCCACACCACGAGGTCGCGACGCGGGCGATCCGCTCGGGAGACACGGTCGTCGTCGACGTCGGCGCGTTGGTCGACGGCTACCACTCCGACATGACGCGCTCCTATGTTGTCGGCGGCGCCTCCCAGCGCCAGATCGAGGTCTACGGACTCGTCGCCGACTCCCAGGCCGCCGGACTCGAGGCGGTCCGGCCAGGTGTGCCCGCGCGCGATGTCGACAGCGCCTGCCGAGCGGTATTCGAGGCCGCCCGCATCGCCGACTGGTTCCTCCACGGGACCGGTCACGGTGTGGGTCTCGAGATCCACGAATCGCCCTTCCTCTCGCAGACGAGCGATGCGACGATCGTCGAGGGCAACGTGGTGACCGTCGAACCGGGCCTCTATCGTGGCGGGTTCGGTGGGTTCCGCATCGAGGATCTCGTCGTCGTGACCGACGATGGCCACCGTGTTCTGACCCACACCCCCCAGCGCACTCCCCAGAGCCGATAGGACCGACCGATGCCGCAGATCTCCGTCAACGACCTGAAGAACGGGATCACCCTCGAACTCGACAACGGACTGTTCCAGGTCATCGAGTTCCAACACGTGAAGCCCGGCAAGGGTGGTGCGTTCGTTCGCAGCAAGATCCGCAACGTCCGCAGCGGAGCGGTGATCGACAAGACCTTCAACGCCGGGATCAAGGTCGAGCAGGCGATCGTCGACCGCCAGGACATGCAGTTCCTCTACAAGGACGGCGACACCTACGTGTTCATGAACACGTCGACCTACGACCAGATGAACGTCGAACCGGTTGCGCTCGGCGACGCCGCGGACTATCTCACCGAGCAGATGATCGCCCAGATCTCCACCTATCAGGGCGAGATCATCGGCGTCGAGATCGCCGCGTCGGTCGAACTCGCGATCGCCGATACCGAGCCGGGTGTGCAGGGCGATCGGGTGTCGGGCGGACGCAAGCCCGCCACGCTCGAGACCGGCAAGGTAGTGCAGGTGCCGTTGTTCGTCGGGCCTGGCGACCGGGTGAAGGTCGACACCCGCACGGGCGACTACGTCACCCGCGTCTGAGGCTTGCAATGGCATCGATCCCACGGCCCGACGAGCGGTCGGACGCCCGCGAACGAGCCCTCTACCTGCTCTACGAGGCACACTCGAAGGGCATCGAGCCGACCGACGCGCTCGCCCTCCAGGTGCTCGAACCCGATGAACTGACCGCGATGCTGGTGACCGGCGTCGAGACACATCGCGACCGCCTCGACGCAGTGATCGCCTCGAAGGCGAAGGGCTGGACGCTCGAGCGCATGCCGGTGCTCGATCTCAGCGTCTTGCGGCTGGCGTCGTTCGAGCTCGCCGAACGTCCGGACGTGCCCGTGGCCGTCGTGCTCGACGAGGCGGTCGAGCTGGCGAAGCGGTTCTCGACCGATGACAGCGGGCGATTCGTCAACGGCGTGCTCTCGGCGCTCGTCGCCGAGCTCCGCCCGGGTTGACGGCGGCTGCCGTCCGCGTGCGGCCAGGAGTTGCGAGAATGGCATCGTGTCCGATGTGACCGAATTGGTTGACGAGGCGCCGTTGCCGGTCGAAGCCGAATCCGCCGCCGGCGAGCGCGCCGATGCGGCGCCCTCGTTCGCGCTGCGACTGCTCACGCTCCCGCGGCGGATGACGCTGCCGCAGTGGTTGATGGTGATCGCGGTCGTCGTCTACGTGGCCTACTTCACCAAGCGCACGCTCGACCTGCACCACGGACTCGCCACCTCGACGTACGACTCGGCGCTGTACGACCAGGGCATCTGGCTGCTCTCGCGCTTCGAGTCGCCGTTCGTGACGCTGATGGGGCGAAACCTGTTCGGTGACCACGCCTCGTTCGTGCTCGTCTTCCTCGTGCCGTTCTACTGGGTCTTCCCGGCGGCCGGAACGATGTTCTTCGCGCAGGCGGCGGCGATCGGCGCCGGAGCGATCCCGGTGTTCCTATACGGCCGCAAGCGCCTCGGATCCGAGTGGTACGCGCTCATCGCGGGCACCGCCTACCTGATGCACCCCGCCATCGGCTGGACCAACCTCGAGAATTTCCATCCCGACGCGTTCCTCGGCGTGTTCGTCGGCTTCGCGATCTACGGAGCGCTCGAGCGGCGATGGCGCGTGTACGCCGTCTTCGTCGTTCTGTCGCTGCTCGTCAAGGAGGACGCATCGCTCGTCATCGTCCCCCTCGGGATCTGGGTCGCCGTCCGGCGCGATCGTCGGATCGGCCTCATCACGATCGTCGGGAGCGTCGCGTTCATGCTCGTCGCGATGTTCCTCGTCATGCGCAGCCTGATCGGTGTCCCGACCCGCAACGCGTGGCGGATCCCGTTCGGCGGTCCGACCGGGGTGGTCGACACCGCGGTGACCAATCCGTCCGAGTTGATCGAGCACCTCCGGGCCGACCAGCGGCCGTGGTATCTCTGGCAGATGACGGCGCCGTTCGCCTGGCTCTTCCTGCGCGCCCCGAGCGTGGCGATGATCAGCGGCGTCGTGCTCTTCACCAACGTGCTGAGCACATTCTGGTACCAGTACCAGATCGAATACCACTACAGCCTCGTGGCGGTACCCGCGCTCGCGCTCGGCACCGTGTACGCGATCGGCGTGGTGCGCGAACGGATCTGGTTGACCGTCGACGACAGCGACGGTCAGCCGCGTGAGGTCAGCATTCCGGCGCGCGGGATGCTGATGGCGGCGTTCGGGCTGGCGGCGCTCCTTGCCGCGTACCTCTGGGCGCCAGTGCCGTTCGGACGGACAGCGCTGTACTACGGCACGCCCGACGGCGAAGTGGCGGTCGCGGCCCGTGAACTGACCGACCAGATCCCCGCCGATGCGACGGTCGCCGCCCACTACCGGCTGACACCTCACCTTGCCCACCGCGAGGAGATCTACCAGTTCCCGACCCCGTTCCGCGTCGAGTTGTACGGCCCGGACGACTCGCTCGGCGGTTCACGGCTCGGAGCGCGTGCCGAGCGGGTCGAGTACGTCATCCTGCCGACGAGCCGCGACGCGGTGCTCACCGCCGACTGGGCGGCGATCGAAACCGCATTCGACATCGTCGTCGAGAACGACCACTGGGTGCTGTACCGGCGGGACCCGACCGTCGGTCTCCCGGCGGGCGGCGTCGACCTCGAACCGGTCGACACATCCTGACGGCGGTCGCGGTGCTAGGTTGCCCGCTGACCGTGAAGCGGGTCCCGTGAGGCCCGGACGGAAGGACGACCATGAACGACAAGCGGGTCCTCGGGCCCGACGACGTGCGCCGCGCAGTGACGCGAATGGCCCACGAGATCATCGAGCGCAACCGCGGTCTCGACGGTGTCGTGCTCGTCGGAATCCAACGTGGAGGGGTCTGGCTGGCGGAGTCGCTCGCCGCCGAGATCGCCCGCATCGAGGCCGAACGTCCCGAGAATGGTGTCCCGGTCGGCTCGGTCGACGCATCGCTCTACCGCGACGACATCGGGCTCCGACCGGTCTCGCCGGGCGCGGTGAGCGAGCTCAGCTTCGACATCGATGATGCGACGGTCGTGCTCGTCGACGATGTGCTCTACACGGGCCGTACCGTCCGGGCCGCGCTCGACGCGCTCGGCGACTACGGCCGGGCGAGGGCGGTGCAGTTGGCCGTGCTCGTAGATCGTGGCCACCGCGAGCTCCCGATCCGTCCGGACTACGTCGGCAAGAACCTCCCGACCAACTCCGATGAGATCGTCGAGGTCGGCATCGACGGGGTGACGATCTCGTGAACGCCAACTCGGTGCTCTCGATCGACGAGATGGGCGCCGACCGGGTGCGACGCATCCTCGATCTCTCCGACCACATGGCCGAGGTGAACCGCCGGCCGAATCCGAAGGTCCCCGCACTGCGCGGCAAGACGGTCTGCAACGTGTTCTTCGAGGACTCGACGCGGACCCGCCTGAGCTTCGAGACCGCGGCGCGCAGGCTGTCGGCCGACGTGATGACGTTCGCCGTCGGGCAGTCGAGCCTCAGCAAGGGCGAGAGCCTGCGCGACACGGTCGAGACGATTGCCGCGATGGGCGTCGACGCGTTCGTAGTGCGCCACGGATCGAGTGGAGCGCCCTGGCAGATCGGTGGATGGACCAACGCCGTCGTGATCAACGCGGGGGACGGATGGCACGCCCATCCGACCCAGGGGCTGCTCGACGCGTACACCGTCCGATCGGCGCTGCAGCGCGACGGTGGGTTCGACGGACTCAGGGTCGCGATCGTCGGCGATGTGAAACACAGCCGTGTGGCCCGCAGCACCGCCGCCATCTTCTCGATGCTCGGCGCGGAGGTGACGCTCGTCGCACCCCGCACGCTGTTGCCGCCCGAGGTCGACCTGCCCGTCGCCGACTCGCTCGACGCGGTGATCGACGATCTCGATGTGCTCTATCTGTTGCGGATGCAGCGCGAGCGGATGAACGAGGCGCTGGTTCCGAACCTGCGCGAGTACACGGCGCGGTTCGGCCTCACCCCCGGCCGCGCGGATCGGCTCGGCAAGCACGTCCTCGTGATGCATCCCGGCCCGATCAACCGTGGCGTCGAGATCGCCGTCGAGCCGTCGGAGCTGCCCGGAGCGGTGATCACCCAGCAGGTGACCAATGGCATCGCGGTGCGGATGGCGGTGCTCTTCGACGCTCTCGGAAGCGGTGGCGACACCCTGACAGAGCCACGTGGCGATTCCAGGGCAGGGGCCGAGGCGGGAGCCGCGATGACGGGACCCGGTACGACAGGAGCGGTATGAGGAGCGCGACATGAGCATCCTGATCAGCGGTGGGCGCGTCGTCGACCGCACCGGTGAGCGCACCGCCGACGTGCGCGTGGCCGACGGTCGGGTGCACGATGTCGGTCCGGACCTTCTGGCGGGCGACGGTGATCAGGTGCTCGATGCGACCGGCCTGGTGGTCACCTCCGGGTTCGTCGACCTGCACACCCATCTCCGCGAGCCGGGTCGGGAAGAGGCCGAGACGATCGAGACCGGCAGCCGGGCGGCGGCGCTGGGCGGATTCACGGCAGTCGTCGCGATGCCGAACACCGATCCGACCCAGGACTCGCTCGGCGTCGTCGAGTTCGTCCGCCGGCAGGGTGAACTCGCCGGACTCTGCGAAGTGTTCCCGTCGGCTTCGATCACCGTCGGCCGAGCGGGTGAGCAGCTGACCCCCTTCGCCGAGTTGGCCGATGCGGGCGTTCGGATCTTCACCGACGACGGCGACGGTGTGCAGGACCCGCTCTTGATGCGGCGTGCGTTCGAGTACGCATCCGACCTCCCGATCACGCTCGCGCAGCACTGCGAGGTCGCCCGGCTGACCGCCGGGGCCGTGATGCACGAGGGGGCGTGCTGCAGCAGACTCGGCCTGCCCGGTTGGCCATCGCTCGCCGAGGAGTTGATGCTGCACCGCGACATCGAACTGGTGCGTCTCACCGGTGCGCCGGCGCATTTTCTCCACCTGTCGACCGCTGGGAGCGTCGATCTCGTGCGACGGGCCAAGGACGACGGTCTCGGGGTCACCGCCGAGGCGACGCCGCACCACGTGAGCCTGACCGACGAGTTGCTCGAGTCCTACAGCTCGCTCTACAAGGTCACTCCTCCGCTGCGCACGATGCGAGATGTCGAGGCGGTCCGCGACGGACTCGCCGACGGCACGATCGATGCGCTCGCCACCGATCACGCCCCGCACGTCGCGGCGACCAAGGAGGTGCCGCTCGACGAGGCCCCGCCGGGAATGCTCGGTCTCGAGACCGCGCTCGGCGTCGCGCTCGCACATCTCGAGATGCCTCTGGTCGAGGTGCTCGCCACGATGTCGTGGAAGCCCGCCGAGATCGCCGGCCTCGGTGGTCGACACGGCCGACCGGTGGCGGTGGGGGAGCCCGCCAACCTGACCGTGCTCGATCCCGACGTCGAGTGGGAGGTCGTTCCGGCGCTCCTGGCGAGCAAGAGCCGCAACACGCCGTACGTCGGGGTCCCGCTGCGCGGACGAGTCGTCCACACCGTGCTCGCCGGAGTACCGGTGGTCGTCGACGGCAAGGCGACCCGATGAATGAGCGCCCGATGAATGACCATCCGATACAGTGCATGACTATGCGAGTGTGGTCGCCGAGGAGGCCGGCGTGAACCTGCGAGTGGATGATCGAGCGGGCTCGCTCGTCCTCGCCGACGGCAGCGTGTTCGAGGGTGAACTGATCGGTGCCGAGGTCGGCGTGGCGACAGGCGAGGTCGTGTTCAACACGGTGCTCAGCGGCTACCAGGAGGTGATCAGCGACCCCAGCTACGCGGGGCAGATGATCACGTTCACCACCCCGCACATCGGGAACTGCGGGGTCAACGCCACCGACTTCGAATCGCGGGGCACGTTCTGCCGCGGTGTCATCGTGCGCGAACTGTCGCGGCGCTACAGCAACCAGCGCGCCGATGGCGATCTCGGCTCGATGCTCGTCGAGCACGGCGTGCCCGGCATCGAGGGGATCGACACCCGCCGGCTCACGAGGCTGATCCGCGACTCGGGAGCCATGCCCGGCGCCTTCGGGAGCGCTCCGGTGGATGAGCTGCGCGCGGCGGCTGCGGGCGAGCGGGGCACCGATGGCATCGACCTCGTCCGTGAGGTGACCACACCCGAGGCCTACCGGATCGACGCTGCCGACCCCGCCTCCCGCGGCCTGATCGTGGCGCTCGACTTCGGGATGAAGCGCAACATCGGCCGAAGCCTCGCCCGGCTCGGTCACGTCGACGTGCTGCCGGCGACCACCGGGGCCGCGGACATCCTCGATCGTGAGCCGGCGGGAGTGTTCCTGTCGAACGGTCCGGGCGATCCGGCGATGGCCCCGTACGCGGTCGAGACGATCGCCGGTCTGCTCGGCAACGTCCCGATCTTCGGAATCTGTCTCGGCCACCAGCTGCTCGGCCGGGCGATCGGCGCCGGCACCTCCAAGCTGCCGTTCGGCCACCACGGCGGCAACCATCCGGTGAAGAACCTCACGACCGGACGGATCGAGATCACCAGTCAGAATCACAATTTCGCGGTCGACGCCGACACGCTCGGCGACCTTGCGACCATGACCCACGTCAATCTCAACGACGGCATCTGCGAGGGCATGCGTGTGACCGGCGAGCAAGCCTTCAGCGTCCAGCACCACCCGGAGGCCAACCCGGGGCCACACGACTCGCGGTACCTGTTCGACGACTTCGCCGCGGCGATGGGGGAGCGGGCCTGATGCCGAAGCGCGCCGATCTCGACTCGATCCTGATCATCGGCTCGGGGCCGATCGTCATCGGTCAGGCCTGCGAGTTCGACTACTCGGGCACCCAGGCGTGCCGGGTGCTCCGCGACGAGGGGTACCGCGTGATTCTCGCCAACTCGAACCCGGCGACGATCATGACCGATCCGGACTTCGCCGACGCCACCTACATCGAGCCGCTGACCTGGGACGTACTCGCCTCGATCATCGAACGCGAGCAGCCCGATGCGGTGCTGCCGACCCTCGGTGGGCAGACCGGGCTGAACGTCGCGATGGAGCTCTACGAACGGGGGATCATCGGGGTCCCCGGCACACCGGAGATGATCGGCGCCAATGCCGAGGCGATCGCCACCGCGGAGGACCGCGCGATCTTCAAGGGGGCGATGATCGAGATCGGTCTCGAGGTGCCGCGTTCGGGCATCGCCCACTCACTCGACGAGGCCAGGGCGATCGTCGACGAGATCGACCTGCCCGTCATCATCCGCCCCGCCTACATCCTCGGTGGCCGCGGTACGGGGATCGCGTCCACGTCCGACGAATTCGAGCGGCTCGTGGCCAAGGGCATCGCGGCGAGCCCGATCGGGGAGATCCTCGTCGAGGAGTCGATCGCCGGCTGGAAGGAGTACGAGCTCGAGGTGATGCGCGATCACGCCGACAACTGCGTGATCATCTGCGGGATCGAGAACGTCGACCCGATGGGTGTCCACACGGGCGACTCGATCACGGTTGCACCGATCCAGACGTTGACCGACGTCGAGTACCAGCAGATGCGCGACGCGGCGTTCGCCTGCATCCGCCGCGTCGGCGTCGAAACCGGCGGCTCGAACGTGCAGTTCGCCGTCGATCCCGCCACCGGCCGCCAGGTCGTGATCGAGATGAATCCCCGCGTCTCGCGCTCGTCCGCGCTGGCATCCAAGGCGACCGGTTTCCCGATCGCCAAGATCGCCGCAAAGCTCGCCGTCGGCTACGCACTCGACGAGATTCCCAACGACATCACGGGCGCGACGCCGGCCTCGTTCGAGCCGGTGATCGACTACGTGGTCACGAAGGTGCCGCGCTGGGCGTTCGAGAAACTGCCGGGCACCAGCGGGATCCTCGGCACGCAGATGCAGTCGGTCGGCGAGGTGATGGCGATCGGGCGGACGTTCACCGAGAGTCTCCAGAAGGCACTCCGGTCGCTCGAGCAGGGTCGCCTCGGCCTCAATGCCGATCCCGCGGAGGTGGAGTTCGCCCGCGTCGACGACGACGAGCTGCTCCGCTCGGTCGCGATCCCGACACCCGACCGCATCTTCGGTGTGGCCGAGCTGCTGCGGCGCGATGTGTCGATCGAACTGCTCCACGACGCGACGAGGATCGATCCCTGGTTCCTCGACCAGATGGCGATGATCGTCGAGGAACGCCGGGCGATCGAACAGATCGATCCCGGCGCCATCTCGCGTCGCGGTTTGAGGCGCGCCAAGCGTCTCGGCTTCGCCGACGCGCAGCTCGCACATCTCTGGGGCATCGACGAACTCGAGGTCCGCGAACGTCGTGAGGCGCTCTCGGTCCTGCCGACCTACAAGACGGTCGACACTTGCGCGGCCGAGTTCGCCGCCGAGACGCCGTACTACTACTCGACCTACGAGGACGAGAGCGAGGTCCGCGAATCAGACCGCGAAAAGGTCCTGATCCTCGGAAGCGGCCCGAACCGCATCGGGCAGGGCATCGAGTTCGACTACTGCTGCGTCCACGCGTCGTTCGCGCTCCGCGAAGCGGGGTTCGAGACGATCATGCTCAACTGCAACCCCGAGACCGTGTCGACCGACTACGACACGTCCGACCGGCTCTACTTCGAGCCCCTCACCCGCGAGGACGTCTGGAACGTGATCGCCGCGGAGCGACCCCACAAGGTCATCGTCTCGCTCGGCGGCCAGACACCGCTCAAGCTCTCAGGAGAGATCCCCGCCGAGCTGGTGGCGGGAACCTCGCCCGACTCGATCGACGCCGCCGAGGATCGCAGGCGGTGGAACGCGATCTGCGACGAACTGCACATCCCGCAGCCGCCCGGCGGCACCGCGATCGACCTCGAGCAGGCGCTGGCGATCACCGACGAGATCGGGTTCCCCGTACTCGTGCGGCCGAGCTACGTACTCGGCGGGCGGGCGATGCAGATCGTTCACGACCGCAACCACCTCGCGCTGGCGATGGCCGAGTTGGCCGACTTCGGGAGCCTCGGCCGCGAGGGAGGTCTCTCCGCGGAGCGTCCCGTGCTGATCGACCGCTTCCTCGCCGATGCCACCGAGGTCGACGTCGACGCGATCCGCGACGGCGACGGCGAGATCCTCATCGGGGGAGTGATGGAGCACGTCGAGGAAGCCGGTGTGCACTCCGGCGACTCGGCGTGCGCGATCCCGCCCCAGACCCTGCCGTCGTGGGTGGTCGAGGTGATGGAGTCGTACACGGCCGCGATCGCCAAGCGGCTCGACGTGAGCGGCCTGATCAACGTGCAGTACGCGGTCGTCGGTACGACCGTCTACGTCATCGAGGCCAACCCGCGAGCGAGCCGCACCGTGCCGTTCGTGGCGAAGGCGACCGGTGTACCGCTCGCCAAGGTGGCGACGAGGGTGATGTTGGGTGCCACCCTGCGCGAACTGCGGGCCGAGGGCGTGCTCACGCCCCCGGTCAGCGGACATGTCGCGGTGAAGGAGGCCGTGCTGCCGTTCAACCGGTTCCCCGAGGTCGATCCGGCGCTCGGCCCCGAGATGCGCTCGACCGGCGAGGTGATGGGAATCTCGGACTCTTTCGGTCGCGCCTTCCACAAGGCCGAACTGTCGGCGGGGACCGTACTCCCCAGCGAGGGTACGGTCTTCCTCTCGCTCGCCGACCCCGACAAACCCGCCGGCCTCGTCGTCGTCCAGCGGCTCCGCGCGCTCGGCCTCGGGATCGCGGCGACCGAGGGGACAGCGGCGTACCTCGCACGGTTCGACTCGACGGTCGACCAGGTCGTCGCGAAGGTTCAGGATCACTCCGGGATCACCGCCGTCGACCTGATCGCTGACGGCAAGATCAGCTTCGTGGTCAACACGCCGCGCGGCCGGGTCGGTCGCAGCGACGGCGAGCAGATCCGCAAGGCGGCGAGCCTGCACGGTGTCGGTTGTGTCACCACGATCGACGCCGCCCTCGCCGCGGCACAGGGCATGGCCGAGCGCCACGACGACGAGATCGGGGTGCGGTCGCTGCAGGAGTACCACGGTCGGGCGAGAAGCGGTGCCGGCGAAACCCCGCGCTGACGTGGGCGGCTGCGACCCGCGCGTGCAGATCGGTTCGGTCCGCTTGGGGGCGCCCGTGATGCTCGCCTCGGGTACCGCCGGTTACGGCACCGAACTCGCCGCCTACCTCGACCTCGCCTCGATCGGCGCGATCGTGACGAAGTCGCTCGCCGCATTCGAGTGGCAGGGAAATCCGGCGCCGCGCCTGCATCCGACGGCGCAGGGAATGCTCAACGCGGTCGGTCTCCAGGGCCCGGGTCTGCGGCGTTGGATCGACGAGGTGCTCCCCGACCTGATCGCTGCGGGAGCGACGGTGGTCGCCAGCATCTGGGGGCGTTCGGTCGACGACTATCGCGCCGCCGCCCAGCTCCTGTCCGATGCTCCCGAGCAGGTGGTGGCGGTCGAGGTCAACCTGTCATGTCCGAATCTCGAGGGCCGCAGCGCGATCTTCGCCCACGATCCCGAACTCTCGGCGTCGATCATCGAGGCGACGGCTTCGTGCGGGCGTCCGCGCTGGGCCAAACTCAGCGCCAACACCGACCGCATCATCGACGTGGCACAGGCGGTCGAAGACGCCGGCGCCGAGGCGGTCACCTGCATCAACACTCTGCTCGGGCTGTCCTACGACCCGGCGACGGTCGCTCCATCGCTCGGTGCGGGCGGCGGTGGCCTCTCCGGCCGGGCGATCCATCCCGTCGCCGTGCGCGCTGTCCACGACGTCCATCTGGCATGTCCCGAACTACCGATCATCGGTGTCGGTGGCATCGCGTCGGGGTGGGACGCGGCCGAGATGTTCCTCGCCGGCGCGTGCGCGGTCCAGGTCGGCACGGCCACGTTCGCCGATCCGGCGGCGCCGCTGCGGATCCAGCGCGATCTGCTCGAGTGGGCCGCGCGCCGAGAGGTTCCCAGCGTGGCGCAGATCGGCGCGCTAGCGTGATTGCATGGCAACACCTCCACAGTTGACCCCGGAGCAGCGAACGGCTGCTCTCGCGAAGGCGGCCGAGGCCCGGACCGCTCGTGCGGAGATCAAGCAACGGTTGAAGATGGGTTCGATGACGCTGGCGGAGGCACTCGACTCCGACGACGTCAACGTGGGCAAACTGAAGGTCGTTTCGCTCCTCGAATCACTTCCCGGTGTGGGCAAGGTCAAGGCCCGCCGACTGATGGAGGAAATCGGTATCGCCGACAACCGTCGAGTTCAGGGTCTTGGCACCCAGCAGCGACGCGCATTGCTGTCCGAATTCGCCGACTGAACGTCCCGATCGGCATTGATCATCGTCGTCTCCGGCCCGGGTGGGGTCGGGAAGGGCACCATCGTGGAAGCGCTCGTCAAACGTGACCCCGATCTCTGGTTGAGTCGCTCGTGGACCACGCGCGGGCGCCGGCCCACCGAGTCCGAAACGGCCTACGTGTTCGTGACGACGCCGGAGTTCGAGGACCGGATCGCAGGCGGCGGGTTCCTCGAATGGACCGAGTTCCTCGGCCACTACTACGGAACTCCGATCCCCGACGTCGACGCCGAGATCGACATCGTGCTCGAGATCGAGGTCGACGGTGCCCAGCAGGTCAAGCGCGTGCATCCGGGCGCGGTACTGCTGTTCGTGCTCCCACCGTCTCGAGAGGAACAGGAGCGGCGGCTCCGCGAGCGCGGTGACGAGGACCTCAAGGTGCTCGCCCGGCTGAAGAAGGCCGAGGAGGAAGAGCCTGTCGGACTCGGTCTCGCCGACCACGTCGTGGTCAACGACGACCTCGAGGACACGATCGAGGAGATGTTGTCGATCATCAATTCCCATCGGAGCCGTTAGCATTGGGCGCCTATGGCGCTCGACCACGACACGATGATCACACCACCGATCGAGGAACTCCTCGATGAGGTCGATTCGAAGTTCTCCCTGGTCACGCTCGCGGCCCGACGGGCGCGGCACATCAACTCGTACTTCAACCAGCTCGGCGAAGGGCTCGGTCACATGATCCCGCCGCAGGTGTCGTCGACGGCCCGCAAGCCGCTCTCGATCGCCTTCGAGGAGATCGCCGACGAGAAGATCGTCTGGACCGAGCCGCCCGAAGCGTCCGAAGCCGAACTCCTGTACGACGCCGAGGCCGAAGCTCAGGCGATGGTCGACGCCGAGGCCGACGCGGAGAACTGAGCCCGCCGGCTCTCGGAGCACCCTGATGACGCTCGCCGGTAAGCGCATCGTGCTCGGTGTCACCGGGGGAATCGCCGCCTACAAGGCGATCGAGGTCTCCCGGCGTCTCGTCGACGCCGGCGCACACGTCGTGCCGATCATGACCGCCGGCGCCGAACGGTTCATCGGCGCAACCACGCTGAGCGCCTTGGCGTCCGAGCCGGTCCAGACCCGCCTCTGGGACAATCCGACCACCCCGATCCCGCACACCGCGATCGGCCGGGGTGCCGACCTCGTGATCGTCGCGCCGGCAACCGCCAGGCTGCTCGCCGCCTACCGCATCGGGCTGTCGACAGACCTGCTCACCAACGTGCTGCTCGCCACCCGCGCGCCCGTGGTCGTGTGCCCGGCGATGCACAGCGAGATGTGGGAGCACCCGAGCGTCGTCGACAACGTGGCCACGTTGCGGGCGCGGGGTGTACACGTGGTCGAGCCCGACGAGGGTCGGCTGGCAGGGGGAGACGTCGGTACCGGTCGCCTGGCCGCACCCGAGCGGATCGTCGCGGAGGCCGAGGCGATCCTGTCCGAGCAGGACCTCAGCGGTGTCCCCGTCGTCGTCTCGGCCGGTGGCACGCGTGAACCGATCGACGCTGTGCGGGTCATCGCGAACCGCAGTTCCGGCAAGCAGGGGTACGCGATCGCCGCCGAGGCCGCGCAGCGGGGAGCCGACGTGGTCCTGGTCTCCACGGTCGAACTACCCGTCCCGCACGGCGTCGAGATCGTGCCGGTCGAGACGGCGGCCGAGATGGAGGCTGCGATGACCACTGCGGCCAACCGGTGCGACGTCGTCGTGATGGCTGCCGCGGTCGCCGACTTCCGCCCGAAGGCGGCAGCCGAGGGGAAGCTGAAGAAGCGCGACGGAACCCCGGAGATCATCCTCGAACCGACCCCCGACATCCTCGCCGGCCTCGGAGCGTCCAAGCGCGATGGGCAGGTGCTCGTGGGTTTCGCCGCCGAGACCGACGACCTCGTCGCCAACGCGGCGGCCAAGCTCGAGGCCAAGCGGCTCGACCTCATCGTCGCCAACGACGTCGGCGCGGCGGGTGTCGGGTTCGGTCACGACACGAACGCCGTTACGATGTTGCGGCCCGGCGCGGAGCCTGTCGAGATCGACCTCGCCACCAAGCGAGATGTCGCTCGGGCGGTCATCGACACCATCGTCACCATCCGTTCACGACACTGACAGGACTTCCGGAACAGCACCATGGCGAAATACACCTTCACCTCAGAGAGCGTCACCGAGGGCCACCCCGACAAGATGGCGGACCAGGTTTCCGACGCCGTCCTCGACGCGATCCTCGCCGAGGATCCCGACGGCCGGGTCGCTTGCGAGACACTGCTCACGACCGGCCTCTGCGTCATCGCCGGCGAGATCAGCACGACCGCCTACGTCGAGATCCCCAAGATCGCCCGCGAGACGATCAACGGCATCGGCTACGACAACGCGGCGTACGGATTCGACGGCAATACGTGCGGCGTCCTCGTCTCGATCGACCCACAGAGTCCCGACATCGCACAGGGTGTCGACACGAGCGAAGAGGTCCGCGGGGGCACCTCCGGCGAGGACGTCCTCAACCTGCAGGGCGCAGGCGACCAGGGCATGATGTTCGGGTACGCGTGCAACGAGACCGTCGATCTCATGCCGCTCCCGATCTGGACCGCGCACCGCCTCGCCGAACGTCTCGCCGAGGTACGCAAGTCGGGTCAGATCCCGTATCTGCGCCCCGACGGCAAGACCCAGGTCACCTACGAGTACGAGCACGGTCGGCCGGTCGCCCTCAAGGGTGTGCTGATCAGCACCCAGCACCAGGAGGGCATCGACCGCGACACGGTGATCAAGCCCGATCTCGAAGATCAGGTGATCCGTCGCGTCATCCCCGAGCAGTTCGCCGACGACGAGTACGAGGTGTACATCAACCCGACCGGCAGCTTCGTGCGCGGCGGTCCCTACGCCGACGCCGGCCTCACCGGGCGCAAGATCATCGTCGACACGTACGGCGGCATGGGACGCCACGGCGGCGGCGCCTTCTCCGGCAAGGATCCGAGCAAGGTCGACCGCTCGGCGGCCTACGCCGGCCGCTGGGTCGCCAAGCACGTCGTCGCCAGCGGCGTCGCCGACCGCTGCGAGGTGCAGATGGCCTACGCGATCGGCATGGCACAGCCGATGAGCATCTTCGTCGAGACGTTCGGCACCAACCACATGCCGCACGAGGAGATCGAACTCGCCGTGCGGGCGACGTTCGACCTGCGGCCCGGTGCGATCATCCGCGATCTCGACCTGAAGCGGCCGATCTACCTCCAGACCGCCGCCTACGGCCACTTCGGCCGTCCGGGCCTGCCGTGGGAGGAGCTGAGCCGGCTCGCCGAGTTCAAGGCCGCCCTCGGCGTCTGAGTTGACCGCGCCGGCCCGAGCCGTCGTGGCCGGCCGTATCGCGCGCATCCTCCCCAACGTCGCTGGACTCGACAAGCGGTTCGACTACCTGATCCCGCCCGATCTGGATGGGCTGATCAGCATCGGTTCGATCGTGCGGATCGAACTGCACGGTCGCCGCGTCGGGGGCTGGGTCATCTCGATCCACGACGTCGCCGACGCATCGGTCGATGTCGGCTCGCTCAGGCCGATCGCCAAGCTGACCGGTCGCGGTCCGAACCCCGAGTTGATCGATCTCGCCGATTGGGCGTGCGTGCGATGGGCTTCGGTACGTCCCCGTCCGTTCCTCGTCACGGCTTCTCCACCGCGGGCCGTCCCGTCGATCCCCGCTCCGCGCAGGTCGGCGGTCAGCGCCGCACCGACCTCGCCGGCGACGACGCGACTGATCGCTTCGGGCGGGGGCGTTCTGCGACTCCCGCCGCGCTCCGATCTCCTCCCGGCCGTGTTGTCGGCGGTCGCGCACGGGCCGACGCTGCTCGTCGTGCCGGGCCAGGAGGCTGTCGCGCTGATGGCGACGAGACTGCGCCGCGCCAACGTGTCGGTGGCGGTGATGCCCGACGCCTGGGCCGCGGCGGCGGGCGGCGTCGACGTCGTGATCGGCACGCGCTCGGCGGCGTGGGCTCCGTGCGCCGGGCTCGCCTGTGGCGTCGTCATCGACGAACACGACGAGAGGTTGCAGGAGGAGCGGGCCCCGACGTGGCATGCGCGCGACGTCGTGGAAGAACGGTGCCGGCGCTCCGGCGTGCCATGCGTCCTCACGTCACCGATCCCGACGCTGAACGCGATCGAGTGGTACGGCGGGGTCGTCCATCCGCCGCGCTCCCGCGAGCGGGCCGGATGGCCGGCGGTCACGATCGTCGATCGCAGCGACGAGGAACCGTGGCGTCGCTCGCTGATGACCTCGGCGCTGATCGAACAGCTCCGCGATCACGATCGCAAGGTCATCTGCGTCTCGAACATCACAGGCCGTGCCCGCGTCCTGGCGTGCAGATCGTGTCATGCGCTGATCAGGTGCGAGACGTGCGACGCGGCGGTCGGTCTGAGCGACGAGCGACGTCTGCTCTGTCGCCGCTGCCACACCGAACGCCCGGCGGTCTGCCAGTCGTGTGGTGCGGCCGCGTTCGCCAATCTGCGGCCCGGGGTCACGCGGCTGCGCGAGGAACTCGAAGCCGCCGCGGGACGGCGCGTCGCCGCGATCACCGCCGCGTCCGATCCGGCGATCGACCTGCGCGCCGACGTGGTCGTCGGGACCGAAGCGGCTCTCCACCGATCGCCGGGCGCCGACGTCGTCGCCTTTCTCGAGTTCGACTCCGAGATGCTGGCCCCCCGATTCCGGGCCTCGGAACAGTCGCTCGCACTGATCGTGCGGGCGGGCAGGCTCGCCCCCGAGGTGCTGGTGCAAACGTTCATGCCCGACCATCCGGTGCTGCTGGCGGCGCGCACCGGCGATCCCGACGTGGTGGTCGAGGCCGAGCGAGGGCGCCGTCGTCGCCTCCGGCTGCCGCCGTACGGAGCGCTTGCGCTCGTGTCGGGGAGCGGGGCCGACGCGGTCGTCGAGCAGATCGCCTCCGGCACGGTCGGGACCGGGGCCATCGAGGTCGGTGGCGACGGGAGCGGCGCCCACCTCCTGCGCGCAGACGATTGGATCTCGCTCGGGCTCGCCCTCAACGCGTCAGAGCGCGCGCCGGGCACGCGGGTACGCGTCGAGGTCGACCCCGGGCGGGTGTAGCCGCTGGGGCCGACCTCGACGGCCGCTGATGGGAGCGGGTGGGTTCAGCCGATCCGCTCGATCACGATGCGGGCGACCGCGCCCTCCCAGCCGTAGACGCCCGGGTCGATCCCGCCGGGTTGGCCGAGCAGGCCTTCGTGCTGCCCGATCACGTCGCCCTCCGGATCGCGCACGCCCGGGCTGTTGCCGGCCGGCCCGGGGATGAAGCCGGGATCCTCGTTGTTGGCCTCGGTGCCGGCGTCGTACGCGCCGACCTCGTACTCCCTCGTGTGCCGGCCGAGACGAACGCTGTCGAGCCCCGTGAAGGCGTCGTTCGTGTTGACCAGCATGCTCACGAGGCTCAGACGGTCGCCACGCCGGCCCTCGACCTCGAAACTGACCGATGCGCCGGGACCGATCGGAGCAGCGCCGCCGACGGTCGCCGAGCGCACGCCGGGCGTGTTGGAGTACGTGTCGACGAAGATCGGCAGGTTGGCGTCCTCCGCGACCGCGGCAACCGCCGCGCTCGCCGGGTTGCCGGGGCTCCAGACGTCGGCGCGGCGGTGGTGGACGACGGTCCCGACGGGCGACAATGGCTGCGATCCCTCGGGCGTCAGGTTGTAGACCGTGACGCGGTAGGTCGACGTCGACGAACCGTGTCCGAACGTCGCATCGACCGTCGCGGGCACGATCGCAGCCGTGCTTGCCACGACGATCCGTTGGTGGGTGTAGCGATCGCCACTCAACGCGAGGGACTACGAAACGGGCAACGGGATCCGGGGAAACAAATCCGAACGATGCCCGATGAGGTCGTCGCGGCATCGTGTGCCATGCGAGAGAGGCAGGTGATGATCGGCACCCGGTTCGAGGCCGACCGAATCGGGGATCAGGTCGGCCGCGAAGTCCTTGTCGCCGATCCGATCTTCGGTTCCCCACACGAGCGACAGCTCGCCTCGTTCGGCGATCGCCGGGAGGAGCCGCGACCAGTCGGTCGCCATGACCAGCCCGGCGATCGCTTCGCGGTAGGCCGGCCATGTGTGCAGCGGCATCGCCCGCGAGATGGGTACGGGGAGCCCCGGCTCGCACATCGCGGTCGCCCAGCCGGCCGCTGCGCGGTGGCGACAGCTCAGCGCACACGCGCGGTGGGCCCATTCGGTGTCGAGCACGAAGAGACGAGCCATCATGCCGGCGGCCGAGATCGTGGCCCGCGCATCGGCCTCGCTGCGATAGATCGGTGCTCCCCAGCAGACCAGACGGTGGAGGCGTTCGGGATGCCGTGCCGCCCAGCGCACGGCCAACCCGGCTCCCATCGAGTGTGCCCCGATGATCACGGACCGATCGGACACCCCGAGCGTCACGAGCAGTTCGTCGAGCGCGTCGAGATGGGTCTCTGGGCCGAAATCGACGCGCGACTCGTCGAGCGAGCCGCCGAAGCCCAGCAGGTCGGGGACGATGAGTGGGCCGCGGGTACTGAGTGCATCGAAGTCGGCGCCGAAGACCTGCCCCGTGGACACCAGACCGTGCAACAACACGATCGGTGTGCCCTCGCCACCGGCCGCGCGGGCGAACAGCGGCCCGTACCGGCGTCCCGGAATCGTCGACGGCCGCCACCGGCGCACCGCCGGCGACAGCAGGTGTGCCGTCGTCCAGCCGGTTGCTGTTGCACCCGCCGCCGACGCGACACCACGACCCAGCCACGACATGCGGCGAGACTGTCACAGAAGTCGACGTGAGTGGACGCCGATGTGGAGGCAGGCCGTGGTTCGACCGTGCATGTGTGGCCGACGACGGCCTCGAGCGGCGGTCTACCGGCCGTCCGGGGATGTCTCGGGTTCGAACCCGAGCAGGCGGAAGCCCGCTTTCGAACCGATCCTGCGGAAGGGGAGACCCTGCGATCCGAGCCAGCGCTGCAGCGAGTCGGCGCCGAGGTTCCTCTGCACCACGATGGTGGCGGTGCCGTGCGGTTCGAGTCGGCCGAGCCAGTCGCTGAGCATCTGGTGCAGCGCCGCCTTGCCGACCCGGATCGGGGGGTTTGACCAGATCGTCGCGAAGCGGACGCCGTCGGGGACCTCGTCGGGCGGCGACACGCGGATATTCGGAAGTTTGTTGCGTTCGGCGTTCTCCACGGTCAGCCCGCGCGCCCTCGCGTTCACGTCGACCGCCCAGACGGTCGCCCGCGGAGCACGCATCGCCATCGCGATCGCGAGCGCTCCGGCGCCAGATCCGAGATCGAGCAGATCGCCCTCCGGTGCGAGCGGTGGCCGGCTCCGCAGGAGGAGTGAGGTGCCCGTGTCGAGTCGGCCCCGAGCGAACACGCCGCGATCGGTCCGCAGGTCGAAGGAGATGTCCGGCAGGACGACTTCGATGTCGACAGGATCCGAGGCGACCACGGGATCATCGGCGAAGTAGTGCGGATCCACCAGGTCGTCGGCGTCGGCTTCCACGAGCCGTAGCCTGGCACGCGATGTCCTACAAGATCCGCATCTTCGGTGATCCGGTGCTCAAGACGCCCGCCTCGACGGTCGAAGATGTCGACGGCAAGATCGTCCGTCTCGTCGACGACATGTTCGACACGCTCGTCGACTCCGACAACGGGCTCGCGCTCGCGGCGCCCCAGATCGGTGTGCGCAAACAGGTCATCGTGTGGGACTTCGGCGAAGAACGCCTCGCAATCGTCAATCCCGAGATCGTCGAGTCCGACGGTGAATGGGTGTACGACGAGGGGTGCCTGTCGATCCCCGGCCTCTATGTCGAGATGCTGCGCCCCAAGCTGGTGCTGGTTCGTGGCGTGGGGCTCGATGGCGAGGAGATCGAGATCGAGGCCGACGAACTCGAGGCGCGCATGTTCCAACACGAGATCGATCACCTCCAAGGTGTGCTGATGTTCGACCGGATGACACCCGATCAGCGCAAGGACGCCCTCATCGAGTACCGCCGGCTGCAGGACGAGGTGGCCACCGAGGCGGCGCGGCAGCCGATCCGGCGTCGCCTGCGGCTGGGCTGAGACGGCCGCTCGTCCGATGCGACCGCGGTACCGTCGATGAGGCTCGTGTACCTCGGCACACCGGCGGTGGCCGTACCGCCGCTCGACGCACTCGTCGCCGCGGGTCACGACGTCGCCCTGGTCGTCACCGGGGCGGACAAGCGCCGCGGGCGGGGCCGCTCCCTGTCGCCGAGCCCGGTCAAGGAGGCGGCCCTCGCTCACCGGATCGAGGTCTCGCACTCGGTCGACGATCTGCTCGGCGTCGACGACCTCGAACTCGGCGTCGTCGTGGCGTTCGGGAGGATCATCAGGCCGCACGTACTCGATGCCCTGCCCTTCGTCAACATGCACTTCTCGCTCCTCCCGAGGTGGAGGGGAGCGGCGCCGGTCGAACGGGCATTGCTCGCCGGCGACGACGTGACCGGGGTCTGCATCATGCGGGTCGAGGAACAGCTCGACACGGGTGGCGTGTACGCGCGCATCGAGGTGCCGATCGGTGAGCGCACGACCGCCGACGAACTGCGCGGCACCCTCGCCGCCGCCGGATCGGAACTGCTCGTCGACACCCTCGCACATCCCGTGGATGAATGGATCGGGCGGCCCGACCCGCAGCGCGGAGAGTCGACGTATGCGGCCAAGCTCTCGGCCGTAGACCGCGAGATCGACTGGGGCGCGCCGGTCGAGGTGATCGATGGTGTCGTGCGCGTCGGGGGTGCCTGGACAACGTTCCGCGGCGGACGACTGAAGATCCTCGCCGCGGACCGGATCGATGGCGTCGAGGGTTCGCTGATCCCGACGATGGTGCAACCCGAGGGCAAGGCGCCGATGTCGTTCGACGCGTGGCGAAACGGTGCCCGTCCAGCGAGCGGCGAGCTGTTCGGGTGAATGCCCCGTCGCCGTCACGAGATGTGACGGCGAGGCCCATTCGATACCGTCGGGCCGGATGAGCGACGCGACCGAAGTACCCCGGGCGAAGGTTCTCACCGTCAGCGACGGGGTGGTCCACGGAACCCGCGACGACAAGAGCGGTGACGCTCTCGCCAAGGCGCTGGACGACGCCGGGTTCGACGTGGTCGAACGGCGCGTCACCGCGGACGGCGCCGATCTCGTGGCGGACGCGCTCGTCGATCTGAGCGAGGGGTTCGCCGGTGTGATCGTCTCGACGGGTGGCACCGGCTTCGCGCCGCGCGACCAGACACCGGAGGGAACGCGCCGCGTGATCGAGCGAGAGGCGCCCGGACTCGCCGAGGCGATGCGGCTCTGCAATCCGCTCGGTCGCCTCTCGCGCGGTGTCGCCGGCATCCGCGGAGACTCGATCATCCTCAACACGCCGGGCAGCACAAAGGGTTGTGTCGAACAGCTCGAGGCGGTCGTCGACGTCGTACCGCACGCGCTCCGTCTCCTCCACGACACCGAGACGTCCCACTGACGCCGGTGTCGAAACGACCCGCGGCGGGCGACACGGTCCCGATAGCCTCGCCGACCGTGCTGCGCATGGTGCTTCCGAAGGGCTCGCTCGAGCGGGCGACACTCGAGCTGTTCGAGGCGGCCGACCTCCCGGTGATCCGCTCGTCGTCGGTCGACTACCAGGCCACGATCGACGACCCGCGGATCGACTCGGTCAGGATCCTGCGGCCGCAGGAGATCCCGACCTATGTCGATGAGGGCCTGTTCGACATCGGGATCACCGGCCGCGACTGGATCGAGGAGACGGGGAGCGACGTCGAGAGCCTCGGCGAACTGCACTATTCGAAGGCGACGACCAACCCGATCCGCCTGGTCGTCGCGGTCGCCGGCGACTCGACCGCGAGTTCGGTTGCCGATCTGCCCGACGGCGTGCGCGTGCATTCCGAGTACCCCGAACTGACCAAGAGGTTCTTCGCCGACCACGACGTCGACGCCGAGGTCCGGCTCTCGTACGGCGCCACCGAGGCGAAGATCCCCGACATCGCCGACTGCGTGGTGGAGATCACCGAGACCGGACGAGCCCTGCGCGCCGCCGGGCTGAAGGTGATCGACACGGTCCTCACCAGCTACACCGAGGTGATCGCCAACCGCGAGGCGGCGAGCGATCCTGCCAAGCGCAAGTCGATGCACCAGATCATGACGCTGCTCAACGGCGTGCTCGACGCGCGCGGCAGGGTGCTGCTCAAGCTCAACGTCGCCGAGGCCGACAGCGACGCGGTGCTCGCGGTGCTGCCGTCGATGAAATCGCCGACGATGTCGCCGCTGGCAGGCGGCGGCTACGCGGTCGAATCAGTGATCGAGAAGCGCACGATCAACCTCGTGATCCCGGCGCTGCGCGAGGCCGGAGCGACCGACCTCGTCGAGATGCCGATCTCCAAGATCGTCCCGTGACGGCCGAGCGCCGCGGCGTCGTCGCGGACTTCGACGTCGACAGCGGGCTAGGCACGATCGTCGATGCCCGAGGAAATCGGTACGGGTTCCACTGTCTCGAGATCGCCGACGGGAGCCGCGACATCGATGTCGGGCTCGATGTCGGATTCCTGCCGCTGGCGAAGTTCGGACGCTACGAGGCCCGACGGATCGGACCGTGAGTGCCGATGGCGGGCCCGACGAGCGATCCCGCCGAATCATCGACGTGATGATGTCGCTCGGCGAGGGTGAGGTGACCACCTACGGCGACGTTGCCGACGTCGCCGGGTACCCGCGCAACGCACGACTCGTCGGGCGCATCCTCGCGGTCACCGACGAGGACGTGCCCTGGTGGCGGGTGGTCGCCTCGGGAGGCCGACTCCGCGCCAACGACACCGCGCTCCAGTCGGCGCTGCTGCGAGACGAAGGGGTGGTCGTGCGCGACGGGCGCATCGTCGACGCCCCGACCGGCCGCTTCGCCCGCGAACCGTTCTCGTGAGGATCTTGCGCTCCTAGAGCGCAAGATCCTCACGGAGTCGGCGGCGTGGGGGAGCCCGGGTCGGATCAGCCTTGCAGATCGACCGGGTCGTCGGTGGGGTCGTTCGCGGGGCCGGAATCGCCGGGGTCGTCGTCCGGGTCGTCGCTGGCGCCTTTGATCTGGACGAAGGCGAGGCGGATGTTGTTCAGCGCGTCGCGCATTGTTTCGGCGTCGTCACCGAGGCGGTCGCCGAGACCGTCGATCAGGCACGCGACCGCGTCGATCGCGAGGGCGGCTTGCTGCAGGTCGGGGGGCGTCGCCGAGAGGTGGATCGCGCCCAACTCGTACAGGCCCATGACGTGGTTGGTGACGACCACCTCGGCGGGAACCTCCGAGAGCCGGCTGCGGGCCTCTTCCATCGCCTGCTGGGCCTCGTCGATAGCGTCGAGTTGGTCCTGATCGAGTTCCGGGTCGAGTTCGGGATTGAGCTGACCCGGCTCGGGCTGCGGGTCGTCGAGGGGCTGGTCAGAGGATTCGTCTGTCACCTGCGGTACCCTACCGACGTTACAACTGAGGCGAAGTGGGGGAGACCCCCACCCGGCCACGAAGGTGCGCTCGGGTCACAAGGCTGAGACCAGCTGCTCGGTGCACCCACGGTGCACCGAGTCTGAGGGTCGCTCCGCGTGCGGTTCGCGTCGAGCACCACATCGGAACATGGGGAGGCCCATTGCACAGGAGTGAGCAGCCATAGCACCTCGAAACGACCAACGCGGCGATCAGCACCGAGTGAACGATCGCATCCGGGCCCGCGAGGTTCGACTCATCGGACCGACCGGCGATCAGCTCGGAATCAAGCCTGCGCCAGAGGCGCTCCGCATGGCGAAGGGACTCGACCTCGACCTCGTCGAGGTCGCGGCCAGCGCGAGTCCACCGGTCTGCCGGATCATGGACTACGGCAAGTTCAAGTACGAGGAGGGCCAGAAGGCCAAGGAAGCCCGCAAGAGGTCGACCAACGTCTCGGTGAAGGAAGTCAAGTACCGGCCCAAGATCGGCAAGGGTGACTTCGACACCAAGACGAGGAACGTCATCCGGTTCATCGATGAAGGCCACAAGGTCAAGGTGACGCTCCAGTTCCGGGGCCGCGAGATGGCCCACCCGGAGTTGGGCACGAAGATCCTCGATCAGGTGATCGAGGTCGTCGGACCGGCTGCCAAGATCGACAGCCGGGCGCGGTTCGAGGGTCGCAGCATGTCGATGATGCTCTCGCCCGACAAGCAGGCCCAGGAAGCGATCAGGAAAGAGGCTATTGCCAGGGAGGCGGCCGCGG
>CBDUYD010000005.1:0-39136 GCA_965371355.1 uncultured Ilumatobacteraceae bacterium | reverse complement strand
CACCCGCTGGCCACCGTGCGCGACAGCTTCAACGCGGTGTTCGTCGAAGGTGAGTTCGTCGACTCGTTGATGTTCTACGGCCGCGGTGCAGGGGGTGGGCCGACGGCCAGCGCGGTCTATGGCGACGTCGTCGACGCTGCGATCAACCTCCGCCGCGGTACCCACGGCTCGCTCGGTGTCCTCAGTCGGGCGGTGATCCGACCGATCGACGAGACCTCCGCCGAGTACCTGCTGGGCCTCGACGTCGCCGATCGCCCCGGCGTGCTGCACTCGGTCACCGGCGTGTTCGCGGAGCACGGCGTGAGCATCAGGGTCGCCGAGCAGGAGGGCAACGGTCCCGATGCGAGGCTCGTCTTCATCACCCACGTCGCCCGAGAGGCCGACGTGCAGTCGACGGTGCGAGACCTGCGCGAGCTCGACGTCGTCCGCAAGGTCGGTGGTCTGCTCCGCGTGATCGGCGACTGAACGTGCGCTACGTCTCCACGAGGGGCCGCGCGGACGAGCTCGGATTCGCCGACGTGCTGCTCACCGGCCTGGCCCGCGACGGGGGCCTCTACATGCCCGCGACGTGGCCGCAACTCGACCCGGCATCTCCGTCGACCTCCTACGTCGAGCGTGCCGTCGAGGTGATGTTGCCGTTCGTCGAGCCGGATCTCTCCGAATCGACCCTCACGAAGATGTGCGGCGAGGCGTACTCGACGTTTCGCCATCCGGCGGTAGTGCCGCTCGTGCAGCTCGACCACCGCCACCACCTGCTCGAGTTGTTCCACGGCCCGACGCTGTCGTTCAAGGACGTGGCGCTGCAGCTCGTCGGGCGGATGTTCGACCATGTCCTGGCCTCGAGGGGTGAGAGGGTGACGATCGTCGGCGCCACCAGCGGCGACACCGGCTCGGCGGCGATCGATGCCGTCGCGGGATGTGAGCACCTCGACATCGTCGTGCTGTACCCGAAGGGCCGCACGAGCGATGTGCAGCGCCGCCAGATGACCACCGTGACAGCACCCAATGCCCACGCCGTCGCGGTCGAGGGCACGTTCGACGACTGCCAGGACCTGGTCAAGGCGATGTTCAACGACGTCGCGTTCCGCGAACGCAACCGACTCTCGGCGGTCAACTCGATCAACTGGGCGCGCGTGATGGCGCAGATCGTCTACTACGTGACCACGGCCGAGACGTTCGCCGCACCGCCGACGTTCTGCGTGCCGACCGGCAACTTCGGCAACGTGCTGGCGGGCTGGATCGCCCGCGAGATGGGGGCACCGATCGACGGCTTTCTCGTGGCGACGAACACCAATGACATCCTGACGCGGTTCATCAACGACGGCGACATGTCGATTGACGGCGTGACACCGACCCTCAGCCCGTCGATGGACATCCAGGTGTCGTCCAATTTCGAACGCCTGCTCTTCGAGATGAACGGCCGGGACGGTGGGATCACCACCGAGCAACTCGAGCGGTTCCGGGCGCTCGGGCGTCTCGACGTCGAACCCGATCAGCGAGCGGAATACATCGACGGATCGTTCCGCGCCATCGCGATCGACGATCGAGCCACGCTCCGCGAGATCGAACGGGTACACGCCGACACCGGGTGGTTCATCGATCCGCACACCGCCACCGGAACGGCCGCCGCGCGGCAGCTGGCGGGCTCGCCGACATCATCGATCGTGACGCTCGGCACGGCTCACCCGGCGAAGTTCCCCGACGCGGTCGAACAGGCGACGGGAGTCCGGCCGCCGTTGCCCGACCACCTCGCCGACCTGCTCGATCGCCCCGAACGCACCGAGACGGTCGAGAACGACCTTGCGGCGGTCGAAGCGGTCGTCGAGCGCCTCACCGCACACTGACGGGGCGCGCCGGCACCGCCCGATGCGACGTTGCTGCTCGCCGGCGCGTGCGAGGTTGTGCTTCGGCATTGCGGTCTGACGTTGTGGTGCTCCACTCCAGCTGGCTATCGTGGGTGGTGCCCGGAGTGACCGGGCCGCAACCCGACACCGAATTCCCCCGAGGATGAGGAATCACCCTCGAAAGGGTTCGAAGTGCCGGTCGTGTGCGAACTCTGTTCTGGGGATCTCGTTCGAGTGGTGCAAGAGCCCTCGGCCCCCGACTCCCGAACAGTCGATTAATCGGTCGTCGGCCGCGTATGCGGTAGGCGACAAGAGAGGAACATCGTGGCCGCAGCCGCACTCGAACAGTCCGTCCTCGAGTCGAAGGACAAGGACACACTTCTGGAGATGGCCAAGGCGCTCGGCGTCAAGGCCAACTCACGCCTGAAGAAGGCGGACATCATCGACAAGATTCTCGACACCACATCGGTGCCGACGCCGAACGGCGCAGCCGTTCCCGGCGATGAAGCAGCGCAGCGAAGCGCCGACCCGTCCGGCCCAGGCGCCGCGACGGCAGCGCGGCCGTCGCGGACCGCGCCGGAGGGCTCCGGCGACACGCCGGTCGGCCCCGACGGTGAGCCCCTCGCAGACTGGGAGATCGCGCTCGCCACATCCGGTGACGACGCGGCGCCCGACACACCCGCCGGAACGACCTCCGGCGAGACCGCTACCGATCGAGTCGGATCCCCGCGGTCGGGCCAGACGAGGGCCGGAGATACGGAGTCCGGAGATACGGAGTCCGGAGATACGGAGTCCGCACAGACAGAATCCGGCGAGAGCGGTGGCGACCGAGCGGGTTCGCAGCCGACCGGGGATCGCCGGGACCGTGCCGAGCAAGGTCAGGGCCGGCAGTCGAACGATCAGCGGGCCGGATCCCAACAGGCCGACAAGCAGCAGGACCGCCAACAGCGCAACAAGCAGGGCGGCGGACAACAGGGCAGCGGACAACAGGGCGGCGGACAGCAGGGCGGAGGCCAACAGGGCGGCGGACAGCAGGGCGGCGGACAGCAGGGCGGCGGACAGCAGGGCGCCGGCAACCGCGGCAACCAGCAGGGCGAGAGCACCAGCCGTCGCCGCCGACGCCGGCGCAAGGGTCGCGGCGGCCAGGACGGCCCCCAGGGCGAGGACACCGAGTTGCTCGACCATGACGATCAGCCGCAGAGCAACGAGCCCATCGAGGTGACGGGCTATCTCGATATTCGCGACGAGGGCTACGGATTCCTGCGGGTCAACGGCTATCTCCCCAGCAAGCAGGACGCCTACATCCCGGTGCGCCTGGCGCGCCAGTACGGGCTGCGCAAGGGCGACGAGATCACAGGCAAGATGCGCCCCGCCGGACGCAACGAGAAGAATCCGGCGCTGCTCGAGATCTACACCGTCAACGGTGGTGATCCCGACGCGGCCAAGAAGCGTCCGCACTTCGAGGATCTGACCGCACTCTTCCCCGATCAGAGGCTGAAGCTCGAGGATCCCAGCGATCCGACGAACATGACCGCCCGGATCATCGACCTCGTGTCACCGATCGGCAAGGGCCAGCGCGGCATCATCGTGTCGCCGCCGAAGGCCGGCAAGACCACGGTGATGAAGACGATCGCCAAATCGATGGAGAAGAACAACCCCGACCTCGAGATCATCGTGCTACTCATCGACGAGCGCCCCGAGGAGGTCACCGACTTCAGACGGTCGGTCGAGGGCGAGGTCGTGTCGTCGACGTTCGATCGTCCGAGTGACGAGCACACCCACGTCGCCGAGATGGTGATCGCCAAGGCGAAGCGGAGCGTCGAGGAGGGCAACGACGTCGTCGTCATCCTCGACGGCATCACGCGACTCAGCCGGGCCTACAACCTCGCCGCTCCGGCGAGTGGCCGCATCCTCTCGGGTGGCATCGACGCCGGCGCTCTGTATCCGCCCAAGAAGTTCTTCGGCGCTGCGCGCAACGTCGAAGAGGGCGGATCGCTCACCATCCTGGCGACCGCGCTGGTCGACACGAACAGCCGCATGGACGAGGCGATCTTCGAGGAGTTCAAGGGCACCGGCAACATGGAGCTGCGCCTCGACCGCAAGATCTCCGAGCGGCGCATCTACCCGGCGATCGACGTTGATGCGTCGATGACCCGCCATGAGGAACTGCTCTTCGACCGCAAGGAGCTGCAGATGGTCTGGAAGCTTCGTCGCGTGCTCTCGGGGCTTGCCGCCGAGGGCAACGCCGCACCTGGGCTCGAGTTGCTGATCGACCGCCTGAAGACGTTCCGCACCAACGCCGAGTTCCTCAGCGAGATCGCCAAGCAACCCGGGATGTGAGCGCGCGCCGCCGGGCGCGACCCGAGTGGTTCGGGGTGTGACCGTCGATAACGTGTGGCGTCGATCTCGGATGACGATCGGGGGCACGATGCAGCCCGTTCAGCCATCCACGGAAGGATCATCATGAAGACCGGAATTCATCCCGACTACACCGAGACCACGGTCAAGTGCTCGTGCGGGAACACGTTCACCACACGGTCGACCGTCGACGGCGACCTGACGGTCGAACTGTGCAACGAGTGTCACCCGTTCTTCACCGGCAAGCAGAAGCTCGTCGATTCCGGCGGCCGCGTCGAGCGGTTCAACCGCCGGTACGGGCAGCGCAAGGGCGCGCCGTCCACCGACTGACCGGACCTCCCACGTCACCACCCCCCACGTCATCGCCGCCGGCCTCGCCTGGAGGCGTCGAGCCGCCGCCCGACGCGGTCGCGCGCGAGCGACGTAGTCGGCTGCTCGGCATCAAGCTGCGAGCCCTCATCGGCGACGCACGCGGTGTCCCGGTGGGAAACGATCCGAGCCCGTTCCCCGACGGTGCGGCCGTCGTCCACCAGGATGCAGCGTGGGTGCTCGTCGAGGGCGACGCCCACCGGGCGCTCGGACCCGCGCTGGCGTGGTCGATCCGTAAGGGAGCGGACTCCCTCGACCTCGTCGTCGACGACGACGCCGACGGCGGGCTCCTGGCGCGGCGAGCGGCGCACTTCGACATGCCCATCCGCGTGTGGATCTCGGCCGATCGCTCGCTGCTGCCGGCGCTCCCGGTACAACTCGACGCGTCGGCCCCGCCGGCATCGGAGCACCTGGACTTCCGCCGGCTGATCGAAGCGGGCGGAGCCGAACTCGCCGTCGAGCACGGCGTGGTTTCGGGCGAGGTGCGAGGCCTCGAGGTCTGCCGCGTCGTCGATCAGCCGACGGTCGGCAACCTGGTCGACGCGGGCGACGGCGAGGGGGTCGATGCCCCCAAGGTCGATGCCCCCGCTGGCCGCCCCGACGGCCTGCAGCTCGAGGTCGGCGTCGGCGCACCCGACCGCGAGGCGTTCCAACTCCTCCACGGCAACGTTCCGACCGTCGATGCGCTCGCCGACGTCGTCCGGTCGGTGTCCGCCCACCGCACCGAGGATGCCCCACAGCATCCGCTCAACCGGCTGGCCCGCGAGCGGTTCCTGCGATGGCGGGCGATCGCCGACCCGTCACTCGTCGGACTCGCGACCCTCCACGCGGCCGAGACACCCGTGCCGCGCCGCAACCTCAAAGACGCGGTTCCGTGCATCGCCTCCGGCACCGATGCCGACGGCCGTACGGTCACGGTCGTCTTCTCCTCGGGAGTCGACCTCGACCTCGTGCCGTACGTCGCCGATGTCGCCGAGACAACCGACGACGATCTGCTCATCGCGCTGCCAGGGCGCGACCTCGTACCGATCACCCGGCAATTGGCCGGACTCCTCTCGCCCCCAGTCGGGTTCCGCACGGTCGAGTTCCGCACGGTCGGGTCCGACGCGGTCGACTGACGGACGGCCGTTTCTCGTTAGCCTCCACCACCGTGATCGAGCGCCTCCGCCAGGTCGACGAGGAGTACGAGATCCTCGAACACCAGCTCGCCGACCCCGAGGTCCTCTCCGATCCGTCCAAGCTGCGCGTGCTCTCCAAGCGCTACAACGATCTCGGCCCCGTCGTCGCCGCCTATCGCGAGTACAACGCGCGGTCCGACGACGTGGTCGCCGCGCGCGAGATGATGGTCGACGCTTCGGGCTCCGAGCGCGAGATGCTCGTCGCCGAGATCGACAGCCTCACGGCCGGACTTGCCGATCTCGAGGTCGAGTTGCGGGAGATGATGCTGCCGACCGACCCTCACGACGGCAAGAACGTGATCGTCGAGATCCGCGGCGCCGAGGGCGGCGAGGAGGCCAACCTGTTCGCCCGCGACCTGTTCGAGATGTACGAGGCCTATGCCGCACGAAATCGATGGAAGCTCGAGACGCTCGGCGCGTCGCCGAGCGATATGGGCGGATTCAACGACGTCACGTTCGAGCTGCGCGGCGACACGGTGTGGCGGAACATGAAGTACGAGGGTGGTCCCCACCGTGTGCAGCGAGTGCCCGTCACCGAGAGCCAGGGCAGGATCCACACGTCGTCGGCGACGGTGACGGTGCTGCCGGAGGCAGACGAGATCGATGTGCGGATCGACGATCGCGATCTCGAGATCGACGTGTACCGGGCGAGCGGGCCCGGGGGGCAGAGCGTCAACACGACCGACTCGGCGGTGCGGATCACCCATCTGCCGAGTGGAGTGGTCGTCGCGATGCAGGACGAACGCTCGCAGCTCCAGAACAAGGCGCGGGCGATGCAGGTGCTGCGCGCCCGGCTGTACGAAATCGCCGAGGCCGAACGCAACGACGAACTCTCCGCCGAGCGCCGGTCGCAGGTCGGCGGCGGGGGCCGCAGCGAGAAGATCCGCACGTACAACTACAAGGAGAACCGCGTCACCGATCACCGCATCGGATTCACGCTGTACCGCCTGACCGACGTGCTCGCCGGCGACCTCCAGATCGTCGTCGACGCGCTCGCCGCCGAGGAGCGGGCGAGGCTGCTCGCGGAGGGCGAGCCGTCGGTGTGATGGCTCCGTGAGTGCGGGCCGCTACGCGCCGTGACCGGCGACGCTGTAGTCAACTGGCGGGAGCTGTTGCGACGGACGACCGAAGCGATCGGCGATCCGACGCACGCCCGCTGGCTGTGCGAGCAGGCCGCATCGGTCGATGCCGCCGGTTTCGTCTCGTTGCTCGGGGACGAGGCGACCGAGCGGATGGTGGCGCACCTCGAATCGATGCTCGCCCGCTACCGCACGGGCGAGCCGGTTCAGTACGTGCTCGGTCACTGGAGCTTCCGCCGCATCGACTTGGCGGTCGATGCGCGGGCGTTGATCCCGCGACCGGAAACCGAACTGGTTGCCGGGGTGTCGATCGAGATCGCCGGCGGGTACGGCCCGACCCGCACGATCGTCGATCTCGGCACCGGGACCGGCGCCATCGGGTTGGCGGTCGCCGATGAACTCCCAGCCGAGGTAACCGCCGTCTGGCTCACGGACGAGAGCGAGGCGGCGCTCGATCTGGCGCGCGCGAATCTCGCCGGACTCGGGCGGGCGGCGCGCGTCGTCCGGGTCGCCGCCGGTTCCTGGTTCGATGCACTTCCTGTCGACGTGTCGGCGGACGTGATCGTCTCGAACCCGCCCTATGTCGCCACCGACTCCGACGACGTCGAGCCGATCGTGTCGGGCTGGGAGCCGGCGTCCGCGCTCTACGCGGGTGCCGACGGTCTCGATGCGCTACGACTGATCATCGCGGACGCCGGCCCGCGGCTCCGCCCGGGCGGCACGCTCGTACTCGAGATCGGATCGGACCAGGGGAGTGAGGTGCACTCGCTGCTGCTCGACGCCGGGTTCGTCGACGTCGAGGTGCGGCCCGACCTGTCCGGCCGCGATCGCATAGCCGTCGCCCGCCGCACGCCTACCGTCGTGACCTCGGACGGCTTGACCGTCCGGCATCTGGTCAATCGGCCCGGCGACTACGACCTCTTGCTCAGGTGGTTGACGACGCCGGAAGTGCTCGAGTGGTACGAGGGTCGCGATCGCGACTTCGACCTCGCCGACATCATCGACCATTACGGCCCCGGCGGCGCGCTCGAGCGGGAGGGCACCGAGCCGATGATCGTCGAGCTCGATGGTCGTCCCGTCGGCTACGTCCAGATCTACGAGCTGACCGAACACGCGGCCGAGTTCGGCCTCGACGACAGTCGCGGAACGTGGTCGCTCGACCTCTTCGTCGGCGAGCCGGAGCTGCACGGTTCGGGTCTCGGCCGGCGAATCCTGCGGTCGGTCGCCGACTACCTGTTGCACGATCGCGGTGCACGCGATGTCGTGATCATGCCGTACCCGGAGAACGAACGGGCGGTCCGCTCGTACACGGCAGCGGGCTTCGTGGCCGAGGCGATCGTTCCCGACCACGAGATGCACGAGGGTGTGATGCGCGATGGCCTGCGGATGGTGTACAGGCCAGAGCCCTGACGAAGCGATCCCGTGATCGGCGCGCCCCCGGGACGGCGCGACACTGGGGTGATGGACGATCGTGAGTTGGAAGACGAGGGTTTGTTCGATCCGGCCGTCGATGATGCCGCGAGGGCGGCTCTTGTGAGGCGCTGTCTCGAGATCGGGCTCACCGTGGACGAGATCCGGGAGGCGGGTGACGATCTGATCGATCGTGCGGTCCAGCGGATCCACGCCCCCGATGATGAGCGGTACACGATCACCGACGTCGCGGAGCGTGCCGGCGTTCCCGTTTCACAGGTCGAGCGATTCGCGCGGGCGAGCGGCTTCCGCCTCTCGGGGACCGACGAGCGCATCTTCGGTGAGCATGACGTGACGCTGATGTCCGACGTTGCGCCCGCGTTCGGCCTCCTGGGGGAGGACGCAGTGCTGCAGATCATCCGTGTGGCGGCAGCGGCCGTCGCACGCATCGGAGATGCCGCGATGTCCGCCTTCTTCACCTCCGCCGCGGCACCCGCGCTCCGCGACGACGAATCCGGCGTTCAACTCCTCGACGCCAATGTGGCCGGCGCGGAGATCCTCTCGAAGTTCGGCGACCAACTGACATTCATGCTCGCCCGCTACATGCAGCAGGCCTTTCGGCCACTGTCGGAGTCGTCCCTGACCGCCGCGCTGGCCCACGGTGTCGACACCCGGCGGCTGGCGATCGGATTTGCCGACCTCGTCGGCTCGACGACGCTCGCCGACAGCAGGTCACTCGCCGACCTCGACGCTGCACTCGACGTCTTCGAGAACACGGCGACCGACACGATCACCGCTCACGGCGGCCGCGTCGTGAAGTTCATCGGCGACGAGGTCATGTTCCGGGCCGATACCGCTGACTTCGCCTGTGCGATAGCCGTCGATCTGGTCGAATCGATGCGGCTCGATCCACTCTTGCCGCCGCTGCGCGTCGGTCTCGCGTTCGGTGAGGTTCTGACCCGAGAAGGTGACTTCTTCGGCCCGATCGTGAACCTCGCCGCGCGGGTCACGAAACTCGCACCACTGCACGGCATCGTGGCAACGCTGGACACCACCGACGCTCTCGAGACCGAGGACGACTTGATGATCCACCCCCTCGGCGCCATCGAGATGCCCGGCCTGGCAGAGCCGGTCGAACTCGTCGCGCTGTCGTCGCGGCCGACGTGAACCGTTGCGGTCACCCTCAAGGGCTCGCTGATCTACCGTTCGGGCGTGGATGTCGACGACTTCATGACCCGGACTATTGAGCTGGCGTCGCAAGCTCGGGAACGAGGCGACCATCCCTTCGGGGCGCTCCTCGTGCTCGACGGCAGGATCGTCGCCGAAGCCCACAACCGGGTGACCTCGGATCACGACCTCACCGCCCACGCCGAGCTGATGCTCGTGCGGCAACTCGAGGACCGCGACCAGCTCCGGCAGCTCGCGGACGGAACCGTGTTCGCCTCGTGTGAACCGTGCCCGATGTGTGTGGGAGCCATGTTCTGGGCCGGTGTCAGACGGGTGGTCTTCGCACTTTCCCATTCCCGGCTGAACGACCTCGTCCGTGCATCGGGGAGCGAACCGGTCGGGTTCACCCTGTCGGCGGTCGACATCACGTCGGTTCCACCGATCAGCTTCGACGGACCACAGCGTGAGGACGAGGCGGCCGAGGCGCACAACGGGTTCTGGGACTGACGATCCGGACGTCATCACCGCGCTCGCGCCACTGGTGCGCCTCGTGGCGGCATCGATCTCGGCGACTCCTCTCCGGTCAGCGGAGCGGAGTCGACCGGTCGAGAGCGGGCAGGATCAGTCGAAGCGGACGGCGATGGCAGCGAGGAGCGTGCCCTCCTCGGGCGAGACGTCGTCGTCGATGTCGGCCACGTCGCGGGCGGCCGAGAACAGTGCCGACCGGAGGATCCGCGAGTTGATGCGGGCGTCGATGTCGTTCAGCAGGTCGCCGACGCGATCACTCTCGATCGCGTGACGGGCAGCTTCGATCGCGGGCCGGAGGTAGTCCTCGAACGCCAGGTCGGCGCCCCGCCATTCGAGGCTGATCTCGCGGACGACGTCGATCTCGCTGTCGGCGATGTCCTGGTCGGCCAACATGACCAGTGCGAGCAGCTCGAGCGCGGCCTGGTGCTCGCTGTCGGCCGTGGCGTGGACGGCGACACCGCGGTAGAGCTCGACGAGTCGGTCGTTGATCGCAGGTTGGTTCACCCGGGCAGAGTAGATGCCGCGGGTGCGTCCGGCGTAGAGCGATCGAGCGATCGACGGAGGAAGTCGAGCTGGTACAGCAGCAGATTCTCGGCGACCACTTCGTCGGACGTCATGTGCGTGACGCCGACGAGCGGGAGCACCTCGTGCGGTCGTCCGGCGGCGAGCAGCTCCGACGAGAGGCGCAGCGTGTGGGCGGCGACCACGTTGTCGTCGGCGAGGCCGTGGATCAGCAGCAACGGCCGGTCGAGCGCGCCGGCGTCGCCGAGCAGCGAGCTGGCGTTGTAGGCGTCGGGCTCGTCCCGGGGCATTCCGAGATATCGCTCGGTGTAGTGGGTGTCATACAGCCGCCAGTCGGTCACCGGCGCGCCGGCGACGGCGGCATGGAAGACGTCGGGACGTCGAATCACCGCCAGCGCGGCGAGGTACCCGCCGAAGCTCCATCCGCGGATCGCCACCCGGTCGAGGTCGAGAGAGGGGTGGTGTCGCGCAGCGGTCTCGAGCGCGGCGACCTGATCGTCGAGCGGCGACGATGCGAGGTCGCCGCGCACCGCCCGTTCCCACGCGCTGCCTCGTCCGGGAGTGCCGCGGCCGTCGGCGACGACGACGGCGAAGCCCTGATCGGCAAACCACTGCGATACGCAGAACCCGTTGTACGAGCGCAGTACCCGCAGCGCGTGCGGGCCCCCGTACGGGTCGACGAGCACCGGCAGCGGGCTCCCGTCGTGATCGTGGGGGAGGAGCAGCGCGGTGGCGATGTTCCGTTCGCCGTCGGTGAAGATCTCGATGTTCGGGCGCACGAGGGGCACCTCCGCGTGCGACGCGAGGGTGAGACCGGTGCCGGTGGTACCGCTCGTGGTTCCCGGGTGATCGAGGCCCGCCGACCTGAGCACCGTGCACGATCCTCCGACCACCGCGGTGTGGACGCCCCGTTCGTCGGTGAGCGCGTGCAGCGTCCCATCCGCGTCCAGGCGCCAGACGTGCATCGAAGTCGCGTCGTCGATCGGATTGGCCTGGAACGTGACCGCTCCGTCGCTCACCGACAGCACCGAACGCACCTGGAGATCGGGCGGTGTCACCACCTCACCGTCGATCATCAGCCGTCGAGCGCCCTCCCGATCCGCGGCGCTGACGAGGCGTCCGTCGTCGGTCAGCCGCGGCGTGCCCGCAACGAGTTCGACCCATGCGGCGTCCTCGTCGGTGGCGATCACCCTCGTCGTCGCCGAGTCGACCTCGACGCGGAGAATCTGCGTTCGGCGCTGGTCGCGAGACTGCACCTGGATGATCAACCCGGCGGCCGACCAGTCGACCACGGCGAGGTAGGGATACGCCTCCCCGTCCCACGTCACCTGCCGCCGCCCGCCGTCGAGCCCGACGAGGTGGAGGGTGACGTCGGGGTTCGCCGCCCCCGCAGCCGGGTAGCGCACGATGGTGGCGGCCGTGGCCGGCTCGGAGGGATCGGCGATCACCCATCGGTCGACCGGTGCTGTGTCGACCCGGCAGACCGCGAGGGTCTCGCCGTCGGGACTCCACCAGTAGCCGCGGAATCGGTGCATCTCCTCGGCGGCGATGAAGTCGGCCGATCCCCACGACACGGTGTCGTCCTCGCCGGCGTCGGGTCGCACCACAGGGCGGGAGGACCCGTCGAGTTCGGCCACCCTGAGAGCGTCGCCGCTGACGTAGGCGATGCGGCGGGCGAGCGGGTCGGGCCGTGGGTCGAAGACGGGACCGGACACGTCGAGGGGCCTGGCCCGTGCCGACAGCAGACCGGCCACGAACAACCGCCCCCCGAGCGTGAACGCGGCGACCGTCACCATCGCATCGGTTGCGTACCCGGTGATTCCCCCGGCGCTCTCGCGGGCGCGCTCGCGCCTCCTGCGTTCCTGCTCGGGCAACTCGACATCGTCGGCCTCCGCCAACAGCCGGCGCGGGTCGGCGACGCAGCGCTCGTCCCCCGATCGGGCGTCGGCCACCCAGAGCGCGTTGACCGGGTCGTCGCCGGCGGTGCTGCGCAGGAAGACGATCCGGCGCCCGTCCGGCGAGATGGTCAACGTTCGCGGTTCACCGAGTGTGAATCGCTGGGTCCGCGCGTGCTGTCTGGGGAAGGAATCGGCCACGCGGTCAGACTACGAGCCGACCGATCGGGGCGACCGTGCCATCGATCCGGTGTCGGCGGCGACCACCCCTACACGGTGATCGGAGAAGTCGTGCCGGCCGAGTGAGCGGTCAGCGACTGAAGTGGGCGATCGCGTCGTGGACGACCGCGAAGGCGCGCTCGTCGTCGACGCCGACGAGCACCTCGGTGTTCGGGGCGAGCCGCTCGAGGAGGCGCCGCTCGTCGATCACGGTCATGCCGCGGGTCAGCGACGCCGCCGTCTCGATCGCGACGTGACGATCGACCCGATCGAACAGTTCGGGACGGGTGACCGCCAGCACCGCCAGCGGGTCGTGCACGGCCGCGCCCAGCATCGCACCGGGGTCGTGTCTGCGCAGGTAGGTGGCGGTGAAGAAGTCGAACAGGTCGGCGAGCACGGAGGCCAGCCGACCCGGGATGGCTCGCACGGCGGCTATCCGCGCGGGTGTGGCCTGGAACATGTGGGTCGCGTCGAGGCCGGCCATGATCAACCGCCCGCCGTACCCGAACACGATCTGCGCGGCTTCGGGATCGGCCCAGATGTTGTACTCGGCCGCCGCCGTGCGGTTGCCGAAAGACCCGCCGCCCATCAGCGAGATTCCGGCGACACGATCGGCGATGTCGGGCGCTTTGGTGAGTGCCCGCGCGACGTTGGTCAGCGGACCGGTCGCGACGAGCCAGACGCCCTCGACGCGACGACACGTCTCGATGATGAACGACACCCCGTCGCCGCCGTCGAGCGGTGTCGTCGGCGGTGGGAGGTCGGCGCCGTCGAGTCCGCTCTCGCCGTGGATGTAGTCGCCCGACACGGGCTCGACGACGAGCGGGCGGTCACAGCCCGAGTGGATCGGTACGTCGATCCCGAGCAGGTCGCGCATTGCGCGCGCGTTGTAGGTGGTGCGCTCGAGCGGAGCGTTGCCGGCGACCGTCGTGATCCCGACGAGTTCCGCGTCGTGCGCTGCGGCGATGATCGCGACGGCGTCGTCGTGGCCAGGATCGCAGTCGAGCAGGATCATCGGCCGCTCGCGCGACGGTCCGCTCATTCCGTTGGGTGGATCGGTCATGACGGTGAGCTTGCCAGTTCACGCGCCACACTGTCCCGATGCGGTCTCGCGTCCACGTCCTGCGCGCCGGTCTGGTCGGTGCCGTCGCGATCGTCGCGGTGGCGTGCAGCGGCGGCGGTGACGACGTTGCCGACCCGACCGCGGAGACGTTTCAAACGGCCCCGTCGACCGAGCCCCTGTTCACCCGCACCTCCGGTGGCGCCACCGACGAACAGGATGCCGCCGAGACGACGCCGGCAACCGCTGCCGGAACCGATCCGACGGTCGAACCGAGCGGCGATCCGACCGTCGATCCGACCGGCGCACCGAGCTCCGGCGACGATCCGGCGACGACGCAACCGACCGTCCCGGCCACCGGCGTACCGGGGATCGACAGCGCAGATCTGTTCTGCAGATCGTGGAGCGAGTTCGCCGGTTCGTTCCAGGCGCTCGCGGGGGCCTGGGCGCTCGGCGAACCCGTCGACGCCGCACGGTCCGAGGTCGCCGCCTCCGCGCTGATCCTCGCGTCCGTGGAGACGTTCGACGCCAACCTGCCTTCCGAACTGGAATCCGAACGTGACGCGCTCGCCGAACTCGTCGGCGGGATGTCACGGCGCGCTGAGGCGGCCGACGACGAGATGGTGGCGGCCGGACTCACGCCGCCGGCGATCGTCGCGCTCGGCGAGGCATGGCTCACAGCGCTCGTCGATGCCGGGGTCGACGACCCGACGATCACCGTCGTCGTACCCGCAGCGGTCGACGCGACCGCCTTCGAGTCGGCGGTGACCGCGTTCGCCGCATCGAAGCCTCCGATCACCGAGGATCCGAGCCTGATCACCGACGTCGAGATCCCGCTCACCGAGCAGTACCTGATCGCGAACTGTCCCGATCAGGGAACGCTCGGCGGCAACGACGACGTCGGCACCTGAGCTCGGCGCGGTCAGAGTCGCCGCGACCAGCGGGTGAACGTCTGCGTGACAACCATCCCGAGGTCGAGGTAGAGATCGAGCGCGCCGGTCCGCGAATCGGTGTTCAGCCCGAGGTTCGTCTCGCCACGGGCGCGGAACTCCGAGAACAGCTTCGCCAGCATCGTCCTACCAAGGCCGCGCCCGCGGTATCCGGGGACGACGGCGATCTGATCGGCCCACCCCTCGTCGGGGTACCGCACCCCGAAGCAGACGCCGACCACCTCGTCGCCGTCGGCCGCGACGAGCATCAGCGATCGGTCGAAGTCGGTGCGCCCCAACGTGCGCGAACTCCACTGATCGAACGTCCGCCGTGTGCGGTCGTCCCACTCGTTGAACGCATTCTCGACGACGACGTATGCGGCGTGGTCATCCTCTGGCCGCGCCGGTCGGATCGTGATGCCGTCGGCGACCTCGGGTGTGTTCATCACGGCTTCGCTCGGCAGGCGGAGCACCCACGAGTCCCATCGCTTCTCGTATCCGCGATCGACGAACAGCTCGCGGGTTCCCGGGAGATGTTCGATCAGCGTCTGGCCGATCTGCGCGTCGCCGGAACCGTCGGCCCGCTCGAGCGCATGCCGCTCGGTCCACTCGACGAGCGCCACGCCGATCCCGCGGCCGCGATGGTCGGGCCGCACGTCGGCATCGGCGCGTTCGCCGTTCACCTGCGCCCACGCGACGAGATTGCCCTCCGACTCGACGAGGAGCACGTCATCGGTGATGTCGCGCTCCGAAGACGCCCAGTCTGACTCGATGTCGGACAGATCGAGCATCTTCTCACCGATGTCGTGAACATCCGCGCGCTCGATCAGTTCGAACACGCTCCGCGCGTCGTCCGGTCGCGCGCCGCGCAGAGTGAGTCCTTCGGGAAACCCCATCGAGGCAGTTGACCACATCGGGGGCAACTCTCGGCGTGAGATCCGTCGGAAACCGACGGGATCGACGTCGAGACTCTGCCAACGCCGGCTCTGGGGGAGGATGGCCGCGACGAAGCGGCGGAGTTGGATCAGGTGATCTGCAGGGTGCCGGAATCGGTGAGCGTCACGGCGGCTTCGACCCACTCGCCCTCGGTCATCGCCAGGGCGACGTCGCGATCGTCGGACGTCGCCCACGCTCGCCGGCCGTCGGCGAGGAGGCACGACGTGAGCGCGCGCTCGGGCCGGCCCTCGCGGTCGAACATCACCGTGTACGACTCGATCGTCGCACGACCTGCCGCCTCGGCGGGGGGCGCGAGGTCGCGGCTCGGCATCGCGTCGATCTCGGCCTGTGGGTCGTCGTGCACGAACCCGCCGGCCCGCGGGCTCGTCGCGTACACCCCGAACGCGTGCTTGGTCGCGAACCCGCCGTTGCCCCAGACGAGGGCGTACTCGTCGGGTTGCGCGCGGAGGTCGGCCACCACGGTGGCGATCGCGTGGGTCACGTAGTTGTTCCAGGGTCCACCCGCGAACGTCAGCCCACCGGTTCGCGACCACTGACGCTCGAGCGGATCGATGCCGAGCGATCGCGCTCCGAGCTGCACCGCCGACGGGAAGCACGAGTAGAGGTCGACGATCGATACATCGTCGATCTCCAGTCCGGCGAGTTCGAGTACCCTTCGACCACCGAGTTCGATGGCAGGCGTCCGGGCGAACGTGTCGCGGTGTGATGCGTAGGGGTGCTCGTGGCAGTCGCTCCCGGCGATCGGGAACACCCATCGGTCGTCGGGAACGCCGAGCCTGCGTGCCGCCTCGACCGAACACATGATGATCGCTGCCGCCATGTCGACGTTGTTGTTCGAGTTCATCAGCTTCGGATACGGGAGTCCGATCATCCGGTTCGACGGCGACACCTCGGTGATCTCCTCGGGCGATTTCGCCTCGCGGATCCATGCGTGCGGATTGTCGGCCGCCACGTGGCTGAGGTCGGACCACAATCGCCCGAGGCGGTCGCGGTGCTCGTCGGGGGTGTTCCCCATCGCCGAGCGCAGCGCCGTCTCGAACATCGGGTAGATCTGCACGGGCGCCCCGATCCCCATCTCGATCTCGGAGGGGTGGTTCATCGGCGTTTCCTCACCGAACGCGACCGGATGGTCGTCTTCGGCGGCCTTCGCCCATCGGAGCGTCGCCCCTTCGCGCTTGGCGGCCAGGTAGGTGCGGAAGGCCTCACCGCCGGCGATGATCGCCACGTCGAGCCCACCTTCCTGGATGTCGAGCGCGGTCCGGTTCACGTACGACTGCGGCGTGTTGCCGCCGTTGGACGAGTTGACCAGCTCGGCGTCGGCGATCCCCAGGCGCTCGGCGAGGAACCTGGGCGCGTTGCGGTACCGCCATCCGATGACGTTGACGACCCGGACGCTGTCGGCGTCGGGCGGTCCCTCGAGACCCGCGTCGGAGGCCGCCCTGAGGACCGCCTGCTCCATCAGCGCGACGGGCTCCAACGCGGTCTCCATGGTGGCGTCACGGTTCAGGAATTGGCCGACGCCGACGATGACGGGAGTGCGGGGGTCGATGGTCACGGGTGAGCACGATAGGGACGCTGGGACCCGAACCCCGAAGCGGCGCCGCACCGAGCGGCGCGCGCACGTGGTCGCCTCCTACACTCGGCCGTCGATGACACGCATCGCGATCGGCGCCGACCACGCAGGATACGAACTCAAGCAGCACCTCGTGACGAGGCTCGCCGGACTCGGCCACGATGTCGACGACCACGGCACCCACTCCACCGACCCGGTCGACTATCCCGCGATCTGCGCCGGGGTCGGCCGTGCCGTACGCGACGGCGACGCCGCGGTCGGAATCGTGCTGGGCGGCAGCGGCCAGGGTGAGCAACTCGCGGCCAACAAGGTGCGCGGCGTGCGCGCCGCGCTGTGCAACTGCCTCTACACCGCGCGGCTCGCCAGGCAGCACAACGACGCCAACGTGCTCTCGATCGGTGCCCGCGTCGTCGGCGTCGGGCTCGCCGACGAGATCGTCGACACGTTCCTCGGCACCGACTTCGAGGGTGGCCGCCACGCCCGCCGCGTCGACCAGATCGCCCAGCTCGAATCCGAGTTCTGACACCCTTCCTCCACCCGCACGTTCTCAAACCCGCTCCCCTCGGCGGATGTCGCCGTACCCAAAGGACCCCGATGCCGTTCCCCTCAGACACCGATCCCGACAAGGAAGTGCTCGCGCTCATCGACCGCGAGTTCGAGCGCCAGACCACCGGGATCCAGCTCATCGCCAGTGAGAACTTCACGTCGCCGGCCGTCATGGCGGCGACGGGATCGGTGCTCACCAACAAGTACGCCGAGGGCTATCCGCGCAAGCGGTACTACGGCGGCAACTTCGTGATCGACGAGGTCGAGCAGCTCGCGATCGACCGCGTCAAGGCGCTGTTCGGCGCGGAGCACGCCAACGTCCAGCCGCACTCGGGCGCGAACGCCAACATGTGCGTATACCAAGCGCTGCTCGAACCGGGCGACACCGTGCTCGGACTCAGCCTCGACCACGGCGGCCACCTAACCCACGGTTCGCCGGTGAATGCGAGCGGCATGCTCTACGACTTCGTGTCCTACGGCGTGGGAGCCGAGGAGCGCATCGACATCGACAACGTGCGCCAACTCGCCCTCGAGCACCGTCCGAAGATGATCGTGGTCGGCACGACCAGCTACCCGCGGCGCCTCGACCCCGAACCGTTCCGACGGGTCGCCGACGAGTGCGGCGCTCTGCTGTTCTTCGACATCGCGCACCTCGCCGGACTCGTCGCCGGGGGAGCGCACCCCAACCCGGTGCCGTTCGCCGACGTCGTCACGTTCACGACCCACAAGACGCTGCGCGGACCGCGCGGCGGATGCATCCTCACCACCGAGGCGCATGCGAAGGCGATCGACAAGGCGGTGTTCCCCGGCTGGCAGGGAGGACCGCTCGAGCATGTGATCGCGGCGAAGGCGATCGCCTTCCGCGAAGCGATGGACCCGTCGTTCTCGGTCTACGCACGACAGGTGGTCACCAACGCGTCGGCCCTCGCCGGGTCGTTGGTGCGCGAGGGCTTCCGGCTCGTGTCCGGTGGCACCGACAACCACCTGATGGTCGTCGATCTGCGTCCCTTCGACGAGGAACTCACCGGCAAGCAGGCCCAGGCGACCCTCGACGAGGCCGCGATCACACTCAACAAGAACACGATCCCCGACGATCCGCGGAGCCCGTTCGTCACGAGCGGGGTCCGCATCGGTACCCCATCGGTGACGACGCAGGGGATGACCGAACCCGAGATGTCGACGATCGCGTCGATGATCGCCCGTGCCCTCAGGTCGCGCGACGACGCGACCGCGCTCGCCGCGATCCGCAACGAGGTCGGCGAGCTGTGCTCGCGCTTCCCGGTGTATCCGGTCGGCTGAACGATCGGTCCGAGGGGTGGAGCCCACCTCCGCCACCTCTCGGCGTGGGTCCCGTCCGGCACGATCCGTAGACTGAACGACCGTGCCAACGCTCGGTTCCTACCTCCTGATCGGGGCCGTCGCAGCACTCACCACAGCCATCGCGACCCCGGCGGTCGGATGGATCGCAAGACGCCGGGGCTGGGTCTACCTGCCCAACGAGCGAACGGTGCACACCGAGCCGCTCCCCGACGTCGGCGGCCTGGCGATGTTCATCGGATTCGTGGCCGCGCTCGCCACCGCGTGGATGATGACCGACTTCGACTTGCTGTTCGCCAGCAACTCCGAGCCGTTCGGCGTGCTGCTCGCGGCGGCGATCATCTTCGGCGTCGGCTTCACCGACGACATCCGCGAGATCTCCGCGCCGGCGAAGGTGACGGGCACCGTGATCGCCGGTCTGGCGCTCTGGTGGTTCGGCGTCGTGATGTTCTCGTTCCGCCTCCCGTACTACGGGGCGATCGTGCTGTCCGAGGATCTGAAACCCCTGATCACCGTGCTGTGGCTGATCGGGATGAGCCAAGCGGTGAACCTGATCGACGGACTCGACGGGCTGGCGGCGGGCATCGTGGCGATCGGCGCGTTCGCGTTCTTCCTCTACAGCCAGGAGCTCACCGATCTCGGGCTGCTCGACGCGGGCAACATCGGTCCCCTCGTCGCGATCATCGCGGTCGGTGTGTGCCTCGGATTCCTGCCGCACAACTTCAATCCGGCGCGCATCATGATGGGCGACGGAGGGGCGCTGTTGCTCGGGCTGCTGCTCGCGGTGTCGACCAGTGTCGTCGGCGGGCGCGCCGACTCGTTCAGCCAGGAGTTCATCGGCCAGACCTACTTCTTCCTCGCGCCGATCGCGATCCCACTCTTGATCCTCGGCGTCCCGATCCTCGACACGCTGTTCGCGATCGTACGGCGGGCGACGGGGCGCAGGGCGTTGGCCTCGGCCGACAAGGGCCACCTCCATCACCGGCTGATGAACCTCGGGCACGGTCACCGGCGCAGCGTGCTGATCCTGTGGACGTGGACGGCCCTGCTGTCGGGCTTCGTCCTCTACCCGACGCTCACCGGTCAGAACCCGACGTACCTGCCGTTCGGCATCGCCGCGCTGGCTGTCGTGCTCTACACGGTGCTCCACCCGAGCGTGCGGCGCAGGCGTCGAGCGAACGGCACCGCGGGGGCTCCACTGCCGCCCCCGACCGGACGGCCCCAGCGCCCCGGTGGACCACGACAAGTTGATGACACATCCGCACCGGAGTTGCCGACGATCGAAGTCGAGCACTAGGTTGTGCATCCGTTCACAAGCGTCTGCTCGTGTCCCCCGGATCGATGAAACTCCTGAAGAAGAACACCCGCGTCAGCACGACCGACTCACTCGGCCACGGCATGGACGCCGTGATCGTGGTCGGTCTGTTCCTCGCGGCCGGGTTCGGGCTCGACCGGCTCTTCGACACGCAGCCGGTCTTCATGATCGCCCTCACGATCATCGGCGCGATCGGGCTGTTCATGATGTTCCGCTATCGCTACGAGGCCCGGATGCAAGAACTCGAGGCCGAGCGCCTGGCCCGCCGTGCCGACGCCCAGGCGGGCTCCGGCCGCGCGCGTACGAACGGAACCCCGTGATGGGAGACACGCCCGACATCGACGCGATCACCATGCGCCTCGAGGGTCCCGCTCCCGAGGTCGAGGTGTCGACCGACATGATCAAGCGCGGCCTCATCGCGGCGCCACTGCTGATCGCGGTCGCCGGAGTGATCTGGGGCCTCGACGGTGTCTGGTCGTCCGCCTACGGCATCGCCATCGTGCTCGCCAACTTCGCTCTCGCCGCGGCGATGATCGCATCCGCGGCGCGGATCTCGATCGGGTTGATGATGGGTGCCGTCCTGTTCGGCTACCTCATCCGCCTCGGACTCGTCTTCATCGCCGTCTGGGTCGTCAAGGATGCGTCGTGGATTTCGCTCCCGGCGCTCGGATCGACCATCATCGTGACGCACCTCGGTCTCCTCTTCTGGGAGATGAGGTACGTCGCACTCTCACTATCCTCCCCGGGGCTCAAGCCAGCCCCGCGCTGATCACCACCGCCCGCAACCGCACTCACGACTGAAACGGATAGAACGTGTTCGGACTCGAGTTCCCGCCGATCAACGAGATCTTGCGTTGGAAGGACATCTTCCCGACGTTCAACAAGATCGCCCTGATCGCGGCCGCCGCCTCAATCCTCGGCATCATGCTGTTCCTGCTCGCCAGCCGCAAGGACCCGATGAAGGCGCCGACCGGCTCGCGTAACCTCGCCGAGGTGACGGTCGACTTCATCGAAGAGGGCATCGTGATGCAGACGATGGGCAAGGCGGGTCTGAAGTGGACGCCTTTCCTCCTCAGCCTCTTCATCTTCATCTTCCTCTGCAACATCCCGGGCGTGATCCCGATCATTCAGATGCCGGCCACCGCCCGGATAGCGATCCCGATGTCGCTCGCTCTACTCGTCTGGGTGATCTACATCGGGACCGGTATCAAGCATCAGGGCATCGCCTACTTCGGCCACCTGCTCTGGCCACCCGGGGTGCCCGTGGCGCTCAAGCCGCTCGTCGGGGCGATCGAGTTCATCTCGACCATCATCGTGACGCCCTTCTCGCTCACCGTTCGTCTGATGGCCAACATGATGGCCGGGCACATCCTGCTCGTGACCTTCGCGCTGCTGACCGAGGCGCTACTGCTGGCCGAGACGAAGCAGATCTTCCTCGTCCCCATGAGCATCCTGCCGTTCGGGATGCTCATCTTCCTGACGGCGTTCGAGGTGCTCGTCGCCTTCCTGCAGGCCTACATCTTCGCCATCCTCGCCGCCGTCTACATCAACAACTCGACCGTCGGCCACGCCGAGGAACACTGATCCGCAGCCCCGGCGCCGCACGATCGACCCGATCTCCCACCTACCGAAAGCACACAGGAGAAACACCCCAATGGAAGCAATCAGCGCTCTGGTCGCCCAGGCCGACCCGGCAGATGCCAAGAACACGTCAGCTGCGCTCGGCGCCGGCTTCGCCTATGGCATCGCCGCCATCGGCCCCGGCATCGGCATCGGCTACATCGTCGGCAAGTCCGTCGAGGCGATGGCCCGTCAGCCCGAGGCCGCCGGCATGGTCCGCACCACGATGTTCCTCGGAATCGCATTCACCGAGGCTCTGGCCCTCATCGGCTTCGTGGTCTTCATCCTTCTCAAGTTCGCCTGATCCGAGGCGTCCGAGCAACCGAGTCGACCGTAAGGAGCTGACGTGCTTACAGCCGTCGTGAAAACCTCCGGGACATCGATCGAGGTGACCTTCGTGGAAGGTGCGCTTCGACAGGACGAGACCGAGGAAGGCGCCCATGAAGAGGTGCCCGAGGACGATCTCAACCCGATCTTTCCCGAACTGAAGGAAGTCGTCTGGGGCTTCGGCGCGTTCGTCGTCATGGCCGTCGCTCTGCGCTACTGGCTCTTCCCGAAGGTGCGCGAGGGGATGACGCGTCGCTACGAGTTCATCCAGGGCGACTTCGAGGAGGCGGACGCGCTCACGGCGACGGCACGCGCCGAGGTCGCCGAGTACGAGGCCCAGCTCGCTTCGGTCCGCGCCGACGCCCACACCCGTGTCGAGGCCGCGAGGGCCACGCTCGAAGGCGAGCGTGCGGACAGGTTCGGCGAGGTCAATGCCCGGATCAACGAGCGCAGGGCCGCAGCGGCCGCTGAGGTCGAATCAGCGCGTGCCGCAGCCGAACCGCAGGTTGCCGCAGCGGTCGCCGAGGTGGCATTGGCCGCCGGCCGGTTGGCGACTGGCCGATCACCATCGCCCGACACGGTGTCGGCAGCCGTCGCCGATGCGATGAATTCGGGGGTGTCGGCATGAACGTGCTCTCCCCGACGCTGCTCGCCATCGGGCGGGCGATCGCCTCCGAGGAGGCGCCGTTCGACGATCAGGGCTACCACACGCTTAACCCGATCCTCCCTCCGGTTGCCGAAACGCTGATCGCGTCGGCCGCATCGTTGATCGTGTTCGGGCTGCTCTACAAGTACTCGGGGCCGATGATCAAGGAGTTCTTCAAAAAGCGCACCGCGACCGTCCAGACCGCGCTCGACGACTCCGCAGCCGCCAAGGCCGCCGCCGAATCCGAGGCCGCACGGATCCGTGACGCGAAAGGCGACATCGACGCCGAGCGCAGCCGCCTGTACGCCGAGGCCGACGCACAGGCGGCTGCCCTCCTCAGCGATGGCCGGGAGCGCATCGAGATCGAGCTGGCCGAACTCGAACTGCGTGCCGACGCCGAGATCGACGCTGCCGCCGGCCGCAGCGGCGACGAGCTCGCAGCCGAGATCTCGCGGCACTCGTCGAATGCGATCGACCGTGTCGTCGCCGACACGCTCGACGACGCAGCCCAACAGGAGCTAGTCGAGGGGTTCATCGCCAGGGTCGGGGCGAGCTCGTGAGCCCGATCGACGTGACGACCGCAAACGGAGCACCATCGTGAGTGACCAACGCATCCAGGGCTATGCCCGCGGCCTCTTCGAGGTCGCCCGCGCCGAGGGCACCCTCGACGAGGTCGAGGACGAGCTGTTCCGGTTCGCCCGCTCGTTCGAGTCCAACGACGAACTGCGCATCGTCCTCACCGATGAGCAGATCCCCGCCGAGCGCCGCCAGTCGATCATCGAGGATCTGCTCGGCGGCAAGGCCACACCGACCAGTGTGCAGCTCGTCTCGATGGTCGTCGGCTCCGGCCGCGGCCGCGACATCCCAGCGATCGTCGATCAGCTGGTACGCCGCGCGGCGAGCGCCAAGGAACTCGATGTCGCCGAGGTGCGCACCGTCGTCGCGCTGACCGGCGACCAGCGGGAGCGCCTCAAGGCCGCGCTCGAGAACGCCACCGGCAAGAGCCTCGAACTGAAGGCGATCGTCGACCCCACAGTGGTGGGCGGCGTCGTCGCCACCGTCGGTGACACGGTCATCGACGACACCGTCCGCACACGTATCGAACAGCTGAAGAGCCGTCTGTAAAGGACTCCCGCAAATGGATCATCCGCAAGTCGATCATCCCCAAATCGAGCATCCCCAAATCGAGCATCAAGGTACCAATGGCTGAGCTGACCATCTCCGCTGCCGACATCGCATCGGCACTCAAGAAGAATCTGGAGGGCTTCGAGCCCTCCGTCGAAGCCCGCACGGTCGGCCGCGTCGCCGAGGTCGGCGACGGTATCGCCGGCGTGACCGGCCTGCCCGACGCCGGGGTCAACGAGCTCCTCGAGTTCGAGGACGGCTCGATGGGCCTCGCGCTGAACCTGGAGGAGCACTCGATCGGCGCCGTCGTGCTCGGCGACGTCGACAACATCCAAGAGGGCCAGACCGTCAAGGCGACGGGCCGCATCCTCTCGGTGCCCGTCGGCGACGGGCTGCTCGGGCGCGTCGTCAATGCGCTCGGCGATCCGATCGACGGCAAGGGCGAGCTCACCGGCGTCACCGAGCGCCGCATGGAGCTCCAGGCGCCCGGCATCCTCGGCCGCCAGCCGGTGCACGAGCCACTCCAGACCGGCATCAAGTCGATCGACGCGATGACCCCGATCGGCCGCGGGCAGCGCGAGCTGATCATCGGCGACCGCAAGACCGGCAAGACCACCGTCGCCATCGACACGATCCTGAACCAGAAGGGTCAGGGTGTGAAGTGCATCTACGTGGCGATCGGCCAGAAGGGCTCGACCATCGCGCAGACCGTCGACACGCTGCGCCAGAGCGGCGCGATGGACTACACGGTGATCGTCGCCGCTCCGGCCGCCGACTCCGCACCGTTCAAGTACCTCGCCCCGTACGCCGGCTGCGCGATCGGCCAGCACTGGATGGACGAGGGCGAGCACGCGCTCATCGTGTACGACGACCTCTCCAAGCAGGCCGAGGCCTACCGCCAGATCTCACTGCTGCTGCGTCGCCCGCCGGGTCGCGAGGCCTACCCCGGCGATGTGTTCTACCTCCACAGCCGCCTGCTCGAGCGCGCCGCCAAGCTCTCCGACGAGAGGGGAGCCGGCTCGCTGACCGCGCTCCCGATCATCGAGACGAAGGCCGGCGACGTGTCCGCCTTCATCCCGACGAACGTGATCTCGATCACCGACGGGCAGGTCTTCCTCCAGGACAACCTGTTCAAGTCGGGTGTGCGTCCGGCCGTCGACGTCGGCATCTCGGTGTCACGTGTCGGCAGCGCCGCACAGATCAAGTCGATGAAGGCGGTCGCAGGCACGCTCAAGCTCGACCTGGCGCAGTTCCGCGAGCTCGAGGCGTTCGCCACGTTCGGTTCCGAGCTCGATGCGATCTCCAAGGCTCAGCTCGAGCGTGGATACCGGCTCGTCGAGCTGCTCAAGCAGCCGCTCAACTCACCGATGCCGGTCGAGGAGCAGGTCGTCTCGATCTACGCGGGCACCAACGGCTACCTCGACGACATCCCGGTCGAGGACGTCATCCGCTTCGAGAGCGAACTGCTCGAGCACGTCCGTTCGACGCACGGCACCCTCCTCGACGAGCTGCGCTTCGGCGGTGTCCCCGACGCGCTCGGTGAGATCATCGACGCGTTCAAGACCCACTTCAAGGTGACCGCCGCCGACGACACCGCCGACCCGACCGCCACCGACGCCGACGAACTCGGCACCGCCGCATCCAACAAGACCCTCGCGACGGAGTAGACGACACCGTCATGTACCGACACGACTTGGCCGGCGAGGTGGCGGCATCCGGCGTGCCCGCGCGCGCCGAGGGAAGCGCCAGCGACGAGGCGCACCCGAGCGAGGAGAACCGCAGGACCGACGAGCGAGGGCATCGATAGTGGCCGGCGGTCAGGAGCGCATTCTGCGGGGCCGGATCCGGTCGATGCAGGCGACGAAGAAGATCACGCGCGCGATGGAACTCATCGCCGGCTCGCGGATCGTCAAGGCGCAGCAGCGCGTGCAGGCGGCGGTACCGTACTCCGAGCGGATCACCGACGTCGTCAAAGACCTGGCGGCCGCCGGCGGTGACTCGGACTCGCCACTGCTCGCCGGCCGCGACGAGATCAAGACCACCTGCTATGTGGTGATCAGCGCCGACCGCGGACTGTGCGGCGGTTACAACGCGGGTGTCCAGAGAGCCGCCGAGGGCGAGATCAAAGCCGACGTCGAGAAGGGCTTCGACTACACGATCGTCGCCGTGGGCCGGAAGGCCGAGGGTTACTTCAAGTTCCGTCATTACACGATCGATCAGGTCTTCTCCGGCTTCAGCGATCTCCCCGGATACGACGATGCGCGGACGATCGGCGAGCACGTCGTCGGGCTCTACGCATCGGGCGCGGTCGACCGGGTCGAACTCGTCTACACGCGTTTCATCACGCCGGGCAGCCAGGAGGTCGTGCTCCGACCTCTGGTGCCGCTCACGTCGGAGACGGTCGAGGGGGGCGATCGCAGGGCCGGCTCCACCGAGGGAACAGGCGGCAGCTACGACTTCGAGCCCGACCCGGCAACGATCCTCGATTCTCTCCTGCCGCGTTATATCGAGGCTCGCGTGTATGCCGCGCTGCTCAACGCAGCGGCGTCCGAGCACGCCTTCCGTCAGCGGGCGATGAAGTCCGCCACCGACAACGCCGAGGACCTCATCAAGAACCTCAGCATCGTGATGAACCGGGCCCGTCAGGACTCGATCACCGCCGAGATCATGGAGATCGTCGGCGGCGCCGAGGCGCTCGGCGCCGACGAGGACGCCCATCTGCACATCCCCTCGATCGACGACTTCTCGATCGATGCGCTCGTGGGCGTCGCGCCGACGCCGGCGACCTCCGATCCCTCTTCCAAAGCAGGAGAACGCCCATGACCATGACAGAGAACGAACTGAAGGAAGGGCGGGTCGTCGGTATCGCCGGACCCGTCATCGACGTCGAGTTCCCGCGCGGCGCGCTCCCCGAGCTGAACAACGCCGTCGAGTTCGACATCATCATCGACGGTGAGCCCGTGTCCGTGCTCGCCGAGGTCGCCCAGCAGCTCGGCGAGGGCCGGGTGCGCGCAATCTGCATGAAGCCGACCGACGGCCTCGTGCGCGGCACCGCTGTACGCAACCTTGGCCACGGGATCACCGTTCCCGTCGGCGACGGGGTTCTCGGCAACGTCTGGAACGTCTGGGGCGAGCCGCTCGACCACATCCCCGAGGGTTTCCTCGAGATGGAGCGCTGGGAGATCCACCGCGACGCGCCCCCCTTCGACGCACTCGAGCCGTCCGCTCGCATGTTCGAGACCGGCATCAAGGTGATCGACCTGCTCACCCCATACGTCGCGGGCGGCAAGATCGGCCTGTTCGGCGGCGCCGGCGTGGGCAAGACCGTGTTGATCACCGAGATGATCAACCGCGTCGCCTCGAAGCACGGTGGCGTGTCGGTGTTCGCCGGTGTCGGTGAGCGCACACGTGAGGGCACCGACCTCCGGCTCGAGATGATGGAGTCCGGCGTCTTCGAGAAGGCCGCCCTCGTGTTCGGCCAGATGGACGAGCCGCCCGGGGTCCGGCTGCGAGTCGCGCTCTCCGCGCTCACGATGGCCGAGTACTTCCGCGACGTCCAGGGCCAGGACGTGCTCCTGTTCATCGACAACATCTTCCGCTTCGTGCAGGCCGGCTCCGAGGTGTCGACCCTGCTCGGGCGGATGCCCTCCGCGGTCGGCTACCAGCCGACGCTGGCCGACGAGATGGGCCAGCTGCAGGAGCGGATCACCTCGACCAGGGGCCGCTCGATCACATCGCTGCAGGCCGTGTACGTGCCCGCCGACGACTACACCGACCCGGCGCCGTTCACCACGTTCACCCACCTCGACGCGACGACCGAGTTGTCGCGCCAGGTCGCGGCACTCGGCATCTACCCGGCGGTCGACCCGCTGGCGTCGACGTCGACCATCCTCAGCCCGGAGGTCGTCGGCGAACACCACTACACGGTCGCCCGCCGAGTGCAGGAGACGCTCCAGCGCTACAAGGAGCTGCAGGACATCATCGCCATCCTCGGCCTGGACGAGCTGTCCGAGGAGGACCGTCTGACCGTCAACCGGGCGCGCAAGGTCGAGCGCTTCCTCTCGCAGCCGTTCTACGTCGCCGAGGTCTTCACCTCGGTCCCGGGCGAGTACGTGCCGGTGGCCGAGACTGTCGAGTCGTTCGAGGCGCTGATCGACGGCGAGCTCGACGACGTGCCCGAGCAGGCATTTCTCAACGTCGGGGGCGTCGACCAGGTGCTCGCCAAGGCGAAGATCCTGCAGCAGGAGTCCTGATCATGGCCGACAGCCTCAGGGTCGAGGTCGTCTCGCCCGAGAAGGTTCTCTACTCGGGCGAGGCCGACATGCTCGTCACACGGACACTCGACGGTGGTGAGATCGCCTTCCAGGCGGGCCACGCCGCGTTCCTCGGTGTGCTCGTCGAGAACCACACGCGGATCTTCCAGACCGACGGAACACTCAAGGACCTCGCCGTCCATCGGGGCTTCGTCGAGGTGAGCGGCAACCCGACCGTGGTGTCGATCCTCTCGGACACGGCCGAACTCGCCGACGACATCGACGTCGTGCGTGCGAAGGAGGCGCTCGAGCGCCATCAGCGCACGCTCCGTTCCCAGGAGGGCGCGACCGAGATCGCCGATGCGATCTCCGGCGTTGCGCGCGCCCACGCCCGACTCGACGCCACGGGCTCGGGTTACGGCTTCACCGCCTGATCAGCGCGCTCGCCGGCGGTCGCCCCTCCGGTCGGAGATCCCCGACCGCTCGATGCCGCTGATCTACCGTTGAGGCCGATCGGCGACGACCGCCGTCGATGATGTGGAGAGGAGTTGGGAAGATGCCCGACGTCAAGGCACTCGCGGCGGAGTTCATCGGAACGTTCTGGTTGGTTCTCGGAGGATGTGGCGCAGCGGTGCTGGCGTCCGACTTCGGGAACGGCAGCAACCTCGGGATCGGATTCCTCGGCGTCAGCTTCGCCTTCGGTCTCACCGTGCTCACCGGGGTCTACGCGCTCGGACACATCTCCGGCGGACACTTCAATCCGGCCGTCACGCTCGGGCTGGTCGCCGCGGGGAGGGCGAAGTCGAGCATCGCCGTCCCGTACATCGTCGTGCAGGTGCTCGGCGGGATCCTCGGGGCGACGGTGTTGTTCGCCGTCGCCAGCGGTCAGGATGCCTGGGACCCGGGAACGTTCGCGGCCAACGGCTACGACGAGTGGTCGCCCGGCGGGTTCAACCTCGGTGCCGCCTTCCTCATCGAGGTCGTGATGACCGCCATGTTCCTGATGGTCATCATGGGGGTCACGTCAAAGCGGGGCACGCCTGCCACCGCCGGCCTCGCGATCGGGCTCGCCCTTACGTTGATCCACCTCATCTCGATACCGGTGACGAACACGAGCGTCAATCCGGCCCGCTCGACGTCGCAGGCGATCTTCGCCGGGAGTGATCAGCTCGCCCAGCTGTGGCTGTTCTGGCTCGCACCGATCCTCGGCGGCGTACTCGGAGCGCTCTGCTACAAGTTCGTGGTCAGCTCACCCGATGACCCCGAACCCGCCGAGGCCGGAGAACCGGTACTCGAGGATCGGTAGTCGCAGATCAGTAGTCGACCGCGGCGAACTCGCGCAGCTTCGACACGCGGTGTGTGGCGTCGATCATGCGAACCGTGCCGCTCCGCGACCGCATCACCAGGCTCTGTGTCCTGGCACCGTGCGAATCGAAGCGGACGCCTCGCAGCAGCGCGCCGTCGGTCAACCCGGTCGCCGCGAAGAAGCAGTTGTCCGAGCGGATCAGATCGTCCTGCGTGAGCACCTGATCGAGGTCGTAACCGGCGCTGATCATGGAGTCGTGCTCGGCGTCGCTCTGCGGGGCGAGTTGTGCTTGCATCTCGCCGCCCATCGCCTTCATCGCCGCCGCCGACAGAACGCCCTCGGGAGTGCCCCCGATACCCATCAGCACGTCGGCGCCGGCGTCGCGCCAGCAGGTGGCGACCGAACCGTAGACGTCGCCGTCGGTGATCAGTCGGATGCGACAGCCCACGGCGCGCACTTCGGCGATCAGGTCTTCGTGCCGCTCTCGATCGAGGATGATGCACGTGAGGTCGCGCACCAACTTGCCGGTCGACTTGGCGATCCAGCGCAGGTTCTGCGTGGGGCTGGCGGTGATGTCGATCGCTCCGACCGCTTCGGGTCCGACGGCGATCTTGCGCATGTAGAACGAGGGACCGGGATCGAACATCGAACCCCGATCGGCGGCCGCGATGACCGCCAGAGCGTTGGTCTTGCCGAGCGCCGTCAAGGTCGTGCCGTCGATCGGATCGACCGCGACATCGACCTCGGGAGGGGTGCCGTCACCGACCCGTTCGCCGTTGAACAGCATCGGTGCATCGTCCTTCTCGCCCTCACCGATGATGACGATCCCGTCCATCGCCACCGTCGACAGCGACAGCCGCATCGCCTCGACCGCGGCTCCGTCGGCAGCGATCTTGTCGCCCCGCCCGACCCACCGCGCCGCCGCGAGGCAGGCAGATTCGGTGGCTCGGACGAGGTCCATTGCGAGGTTGCGATCCGGTTGTTGCCGTGCGCTCTGTGGCATACCCACACCGTACCCGGCCACCGGGGACCGGGCCGCGTGGGGTGGCCGCCCCGCTCGTGTCGATGCCCCCCGTGACCAGCGCCCGCCCTCGCTCGAGGTTTGTGTCGGCGATTTCCGGTGATCCGGCGGTTTTCGCCGACACAGATCTGGGCTGGGCGCGTATCGTCAGGCGGATGTCGGCACCGAGCGCAGCGCGGGGCGCGGGGTCGGGTCGTCGGCCGATACCGCTCGAACTGCTGCTCGCGGGCCGTGAACTCACCGAGCCGCGGCTCGCGCCCGACGGTTCGACGGTCGCGTTCGTGCAGCGCTGGCGAGGCGCGTCGGGGATCGTGGTCATGCCCGCGCTCGGTGGGCCCGAGCGGATCGTCACCTCATCGCCCGAACCTTCGCCGGGCAGGGGTCTCGGCGGCGGCTGTTTCGATTGGCTGCCCGACTCGTCCGGCGTCGTGTTCGTCGGCGCGGACAGCGAACTCTGGCACCAGCCGATCGGAGGTGCGCCCGCGCGTCTAACCGATCTCGAGCGGTCGTGTCGGGCGCCGGTGTGTTCCCCCGACGGTTCGTTCGTCGCAGTCGCGATCGACGAGGCCGAGGTGGCGATGGTCGACCTCGAAACGCGCATCGTCACGCGACTCGACGAGGGATCGGACGAATTCTGCTTCGATCCGGTGGTCGCTCCCGACTCGGCCTCGGTGACGTGGTTGGCGTGGAATCCGCCCGGCATGCCGTGGGACCATGCACACCGGGTCACGGTCGTCATCGAGGATGGAGCGGCAGGCCCCACGACCATCGACGGGCCTGTCGGCAAGGCGATCCAGCAGCCGCGTTTCATGCCCGACGGCACCCCGCTGCGAGTCGACGATGCGATCGGCTGGCTCAACGTCACCATGGCGGGGATCCCGGTCGGGGAGCGGTACGAGCACGCTGCGCCGACGTGGGGGATGGGCCAGCGATCGTTCGCCCCATCCCCGGACGGGCGGCGTGTCGTGTTCACACGGAACGAGCACGGCTTCGGTCGCCTGTGTGCGGCCGACGTCGGGCGCGACCCGGGCGGGAGCCTGTCGTGGGGAGCGGTCCGACCCGTCGCCCGGGGCGTTCACGGTCAGCTCTCGTGGGCAGGCGATCATGTCGTCGCGCTGCGTTCGGGGGCGCGTACTCCGACCCAGATCGTGCGCTACGACGCCGAGACCTGGGAACGGTCCGTGCTCGCGGTCGGCCCGGCGGCCGGGTGGGAGGCGTACGATTTGCCCGAGCCGGAACCGGTTCGAGTCGCCCACGACGGGGTCGATCTCCACGCCAGGAGGTATGCGGCCGGACGTGGGCGAATGCTGTGCTGGGTCCACGGCGGCCCCACCGACCAGTGGCAGGTCGAGTTCCGACCGCGCATCGCCTATTGGTGGAGCCGCGGTTGGGACGTACTCGTCGTCGACCCGCGCGGCACCACCGGCCACGGACGTGCATACCAGCGGGGTTTGAACGGTGGCTGGGGCCGTATCGACGTCGACGACACCTGCGCGCTGCTCCGCGCGGCCCACGACAGCGGTTGGGCGACTTCCGCGACGACGGTGGTGATCGGCGGCTCGTCGGGCGGACTGACTGTCCTCGGCGTGCTCGCCGACCAGCCCGATCTCGTAGCGGGAGGCATCACGTCGTACCCGGTGAGCGATCTCCGTGCGCTCACCGAGGCGACTCACCGCTTCGAGGCCCACTACACCGACACTCTCGTCGGTCCCGCCGCAGACGTCGAGCGCTACCGCGAGCTGTCGCCACTCGATCGCGCCGGATCGATCGCCGGACCCCTCCTGATCTTCCACGGATCCGATGATCCGGTCGTGCCGATCGCCCAGAGCGAGAGGCTCGTCGAGCGGATCGGGGCGAGCGGCGGTGTGGCCGAGCTCGTCGCCTACGAGGGGGAGGGGCACGGGTTCCGCGATCCCCACAACCAGCGCGACGAATACGAACGCACCGAGCAGTTCCTCGCTGCGGTCTCGCCCTGATCCGGTGGATTCGCGCCGGACGGGCGAGGGGACGCGGACGCGAGGCTCAGATAGCGTGCGGGCGTGGCATTCGTGAACAAGCAGGGTGGCGAGGAACGGCGCAACGAAGTGGCCGGCGCCGACGATGTGATCGACTTCGATCCGAACGACCCGACGGTGGTCAAGGTCCACTACGACCTCGCCGCATGGTCGTTCGATCACCGGGCTCAGCTCTCCGAAGCGATGGCCGGGGCCGGACTCTCCCACTCCTGGGACGGTGATGAACTCGTCATCCCCGAGCTCGTCGAGTCGCAGACCGACGCCTTGTTCGAGCGCCTCGAGGAAGAACTCGGCCCGTTCCCCGTCACACTCGCGCCGGACGCGGCCTCGACAGAGTTCGGTCTCGACGAATGGTCGGACGCCGACCGTGCGCTGCTCACCCAATCGCTCACCGAATCAGAAATCCCCTTCCGCTGGGAGCGCACGACCGTCGTCGTCGCCCGCGACGCCGACGATGTCGTCGACGATCTGCTCGACGCGATCGAGGAGGGCGAGCTGCTCGATGCCGACGAGTCGGCGGCCGGCCCGCCCGACGGAGCACTCAGCACGATCTTCCTCGCCGCCGGCAAGCTCGCCCGGGATCCGCTCGATGCCCGTGCGCGCACGGATCTGCTCGACATCGAACCGCAGATCGACGAGAGCCGGGCGCCCTACGCGTTCGCACCCCGGACGTGGTCGCTGGCCGTCGCCGCGGTCGGCGAGATCGTCGCGCTGGTGCGCGCCGATGCGGAGGGCACCGCCGCGCCCGCCGGTGGGGCCGACGAACACGACGACGCGGTCGCGAGCCGTGCCGAAGTGCTGCGCGACCTGCTCCGTCCGTACGTCTGACCCGATGCTGCTCGCCGAGCTCGAGATCTGGCACACGCGCCCGGCCGTACCGACACGGAGGATCGCGCTCGGCCACATGGTGCTACCGGTCGACCCGGCGCCCGGATTCGGCGGACTGCTGCTCGGTTCGGTCGTCGCCGCACACCTCACCGGTGTCGACGACGACCTGATCCCCGACGTGCACCGACTGATCCGTGAGGTCGAGAACGGCGAGCGGGTCGTCCAGCCGCGGCTCCGCCACCGCTTCCAGATCGACCGCCATGGTCTCGCGCTGAGTCGCCACCGCCTGCTCGGAGACGACGCCGAGATCTCGTTCGACCTCGCCTCGGTCGGCACCGATCTGGCGCAGGTGCTCGGCGCGATCTACGCGGCCGAGCGGCTCGACCCCGAGCACCGCCGCGGGGTGGCGCCGCTCCTGCACCAGGCTGCCCGCTGGCGTGGGCCGATCGGGCCGTCGCTCATCGCGCACCTCGCCGGATCGCGGATCGACACGCTCGAGGCGATCGCCGATCCCGTCGGCTGGGCGCTCGACCTGCTGGGTTTCGACACCGCGGCGAGGAAGCCGTCGACGCGCGAGGTCAGCGCGAGCTTCCGGGAGCGGATGCGCGACGTTCATCCCGACCACGGCGGCGACGAGATCGATGCCGCGAAACAGATGAGCGACCTCGCGGAGGCGCGTCGGATCCTGTCGGTGAAGAAGCTGTGACGAGCCTGCTGTGAGGATGCGGGACGTGCGCCGGTGAGGTCGACCGTGCTGCTGTATCCCGGTGCGGGGAGCGACCGTGATCATCCGAGCCTCGTCGCGATCGAGCGGCGGCTCGGGCGCAGCACCTCGACGGAGCGTCGCGACTTCCCGTATCGCAAGCAGGGCCGACGAGCGCCCGATCGGGCTCCTGGGCTGATGGGCTCGATCCGTGACGACCTGGCGGACCTCTCGCGCCGCCGCGGCCCGCTCATCATGGGCGGACGCTCGATGGGAGGGAGGATGGCGTCGATGATCGCGGCCGACGCCGATGCGGGTGGCGCGGTCGCCAGGCTCGCCGGGCTCGTCATGATCTGTTACCCCCTGCACCCGCCGTCCAAGCCCGAGAGGCTCCGAGTCGAGCATCTACCCGACATCGAGGTGCCGTGCCTGTTCATCTCGGGTACCCGCGATCCGTTCGCTTCACCCGACCAACTCACCGAATGGACGTCCACCATCCAGGCTCCTGTCGAACACGTCTGGGTCGAGGGTGGACGCCACGATCTGAAGGGTGGAGACGACGCGATCGCCAACGCGATCGCGGACTTCGTCGAGTCGCTCAGAGCCCGCTGATGTCGATCGGCTCGTCCTCGGGGTTGAGCTCCTCGAGCTGGCGGTGTGCGGTCTCGGGGTAGGCGGTCACCACGAGCACGGTCACCACGATCTGACCGATGGCGAGCGTCATCATCACGCTGCTGTACGAGTGGTCGGCGTCGAGCAGTCCCCCGGTCGCAATCAGCCCTCCGATGCCTCCGAGCAGCGCCGCCGCGGTCACGAGTCCGGCGGCGCGACTGCGGTTGCCGGTTGGAAACAGCTCGGCCCTGTAGACGGCGAGTGCCGGATACGCGGCGCTTCCCATGAGGCCTGCGAGCAGGGCGAAGAGCCACAGCAGCGGACCCCCGAAGCTGTACGCACCGACCACCGCTGCCGTCGACAGGGGCAGCGCGACCGCGATCAGGCGCTTGCGTCCGCCCGTGTCGGCGAGACGGCCCCCGAGGATCAGACCGATCGCTGCCGGCGTACCGACCGCGATCGAGAACACGGCGATCATCCCCCCGGAGAACCCGTGGATGTCGGTGAGGTAGCGGTTCTGGAAGAAGCTCGCCGGAGCGATGAAGATGTTCCCGGCGAACGCGACCGCCGAGAGGAGCGCGAGACGTCGCCGATCGAGGCGCGGGGGCCGCACGTGTCCGGTGTCGCCGCTCGCCGCCGCGAAGCGCCGCGTCTCGGGGAGGCGCCGCGCCAGGTCGAAGGCCACGAGACACCAGATCGCCGAGACGAGGTATACGAGCCGCCAGCCGCTCTCGCCGGTGTCGGCGAGCCTGAGTGAGATCACGGCGATGCCCGCCCCGAATCCGCTCGCCATCGCGAGCACGCTGATCGCGTAGGCGCGGCAGTTGCGTGGCATCTCCTCGGCGGCGACGACGCCGACGAGGATCGCCAGCGCGATGCCCATCGGACGGGCTACCGCCTGTGTCGCGACGAGTACGCCGAACGTCGGCGCGAATGCGCCTAGCAGCGAGAGCAGCGGCGCGAGCCAGGCGACGGCGATGATGACGCGGCGGCGCCCGATCCGGTCGGCGATCACCGCCGCCGGGAGTGCGAAGATGATGCCCGCCCGCACGACCGCTCCGGCGATTCCGATACCGGTGTCACCGACCCCAAAGTCGTCGGCCGCGAAGTTGGCCGTCTGGGTGAAGAGCGTGTTGACGAACGCCGCGCTCATCGACGCGGCGGCGAGCAGGCCGATGACGAGCACCTGCGTCGAATCGAGCCGGTCCGGCGGCGACCACCATCCGCGGTGCGAGATCCGGCGGGAGAGCACACCCTTGACCGGCACCCTGAAGAGCCAGCCGAACCAGGGGATCTGGAGCCTGTAACGAGTTCGTTCGACGAATTCGGTGTCCTCGATCTCGACCGTTCGGAGGTAGGACGTGAACGGTCCGTGCCGCTGGGTGAACTCGAGCGATCCCTCCAGGTCGAACGTCTCCGGATCCGGGTCGGCCTCGGGTGAACCGGTGGTGGCGAGCAGCGCTGCCGCCGCCTCCGAGTCGTCCTCGAGCACGAGATCGTCGCGTGGAGCGAGCAGCTGGCGCGCGTGCGCCGAGTCGAACGGCCAGTGTCGGGTCAGTGTTCGCCCGCCTGGCTCCACGCCGGGAGCATACTGGGAGGTGATGAACGCCCCCGCAGCACCAACCGAAGTCATCGCGGTGCACGGCAGCGGTCCGCTCGTCGGCACGGTGGCCGTGCCCGGTGCCAAGAACTCGGTGCTCAAGCTGATGGCGACCACACTCCTGTGCGACGGCCGGTTCGAGCTGTCCAACGTTCCCGACATCGCGGATGTGCGCATCATGGGTGACCTGCTCTCGGCGATCGGCGTCGAGATGGAGCGTGCGGAGGGCGACCGGCTCCTGCTGACCAACTCCGGTCGGATCACGCCGGTCGCGCCATACGAACTCGTCGAGCGGATCCGCGCCTCGATCAACGTGCTCGGTCCGCTGCTCACCCGTTGCGGGCACGTTCGCCTGTCGATGCCCGGCGGTGACGACTTCGGTGCCCGGCCGATCGACATGCACATCGCGGGGCTCGAGGCGATGGGAGCGACCTTCAAGTTCAGCCACGGTTACCTCGAAGCGTTTGCCGATCGGCTCAGCGGCGCCGACATCATCTTCGATTTCCCGAGCGTCGGTGCCACCGAGAACCTGCTCACGGCGGCGGTCTTCGCACGTGGAACGACCCGCATCGACAACGCGGCGCGCGAGCCCGAGATCGCTGACCTCTGCAACTTCCTCGTCAGGATGGGGGCCGGGATTTCGGGAATCGGCACCTCGACGCTGGTGATCGAGGGTGTCGAGCCGGGTTCTCTGCGGCCCGTGTCGCACCGCACGGTTCCCGATCGCATCCAGGCCGCGACGTACCTCGCGGCAGCTGCGGTGGCGGGCGGCGAACTCGACGTGGTCGGCGCTCGGCCCGAGCACATGACGATGCTGCTCGAACGTTTCGTCGACATGGGCCTCGAGATCGCCGAGACCGACGACGGGCTACGTGTGACGGCCGATGGACGCCTCCGGTCGATCGACGTCGCGACACTCCCGTACCCCGGCATCGCAACCGACTACAAGCCGCTCATCATCACGATGCTGGCGGTCGCCGACGGGGTCGGCATCGTCACCGAGAACCTCTACCCCGGACGCTTCCGCTACGTCGAGGAACTCCAGCGGCTCGGCGCCGATGTCAGCACCAGCGGGCATCACGCCGTGGTCCGCGGCGTCCCCAGATTGTCGGGAGCACCGGTGCGGGCGCACGACATCCGCGCCGGTGCGGCGATGGTCGTCGCCGGTCTCGCCGCCGAGGGCGAGACGCTGATCAGCGGCGTCCGGCACATCGATCGGGGCTACGACGATCTCGTCGGCCGGCTGCGCGAGGTGGGCGCGGCGATCGAGCGCCGGCCCGCTCCGTGAATCGGTCAGAATTTTTCGGGTGACGCTGACGGCGCCGAGGCATCAGCGCTCGAACCGGGGTCTGATGCAGGGTCGGAGGCCGAAGCCGAGCCGGGATCCGATGATGTCGCGTCGGACGATTCGGCGGCGACCCGCTCGACGCGCCGCTTGGCGAGGAGCAGGAGGCCCACGATCGCGAGGAGTGGCCCGCCGATCAGCAGCACCTCGTCCCAGCCGCCCTGGTGGGCCACGAGGGCCGAGTGCCAGGAGAGGTCCAGCGAGGAGAGGCCGAACATCGCGTTCACGAGAACGGATCGTACGGCCTGGCTGATTGAATGTTCGTGCCATGCGCGAACAGGTCGAAACCACGATCGAGGTCATCCGGCCTGCCCTGCAGGCCGACGGTGGCGACATCATCCTGCGCGACGTCGACGAAGCGACCGGCATCGTGTCGGTCGAGCTCGTCGGTGCCTGTGTCGGGTGTCCGGCATCGACCCAGACCCTCAAGGCGGGGGTCGAGCGAATCATGCGCGACCGTGTCGACGGGGTCACCGAAGTGGTGAACGTCGGCGAGGCCATTGCGTGAGTCGGCGTGCGCGCCCACCCGCCGAACTGTTCGAGGCGGCCGTCGACGGCGATCGCAGCGCGGTGGCGAGACTCCTCTCGCTCATCGAGCGCGGTGCCGACGACGCCCGCACGATCGGTCGGATCGCATATCCCCTCAGCGCGGCCGGCTACACCATCGGCCTGACCGGTGCGCCCGGTTCCGGAAAGAGCACGCTGACCAGTGCGCTCATCGGCCACCTGCGCTCGCTCGAGCTCGAGATCGCCGTCCTCGCGATCGACCCGTCGTCGCCTTTCACCGGAGGCGCGATCCTCGGCGACCGCGTCCGTATGCAAGAGCACGCAACAGACCCCGGCGTGTTCATCCGGTCGATGGCCACCCGCGGCCATCTCGGTGGACTCTCGCTCGCCGCCCCTGAAGCGGTCCGCCTGCTACACGCGGTCGGCAGCCACTGGATCATCGTCGAAACGGTCGGAGTCGGTCAGGTCGAGGTCGAGGTGGCCGGAAAATCCGACACGACCGTCGTCGTCGTCAATCCGGGCTGGGGCGACAGCGTGCAGGCCAACAAGGCAGGACTGATGGAGATCGCCGACGTCTTCGTCATCAACAAGGCCGACCGCAAGGGCGTCGAGGAGACGCGTCGCGATCTCATGCAGATGCTCGATCTGTCCGACTTTGCCCACGATGCGTGGCGCCCGCCGATCGTTCCGACCGTCGCCCCGACCGGTGAGGGAGTGACCGACCTCTGGGATGCGGTACTCGCCCACCGCGAGCACACCGAGACCTCCGGCGAACTCGAACGGCGCCGCACGTTCCGCCTCCGCGACGAGCTGCGCGAGATCGTCGCCCTACGGCTCGGACGCCGCGCCCGCGACATCTGCACCGGCGAACGCTGGGATCAGCTCACCGACGCCGTCGTCGCCCGCTCGACCGACCCGTGGTCGGCCGCCGACGAGATGCTCGCCCCCGTCGACGCCTGACC
>CBDUYD010000004.1:0-48765 GCA_965371355.1 uncultured Ilumatobacteraceae bacterium | reverse complement strand
ACGCTCAGTCTTTCCTGAAAGTCAGCGGTCTTTCCCACTGCCAGCGGTCTTTCCCGCTGTCATCCCTCACTTCTGTTGCCGGGCTGTGATGGATTGGCCCCGTGCGACATTTCTGCTCACGATGACTCTTCGCTCACCTGAAAATCAGGCGGCGAGAGCGAACTGCTCATCGGCAATTCTGTTGGTTGCCCCGTTTAGCGAGTCTGAGCAACTCGGGTCGCAAACTCGAACAGCGTTACTGACGTCGAAACCAGTCAGCCCCATGTTCAATATGTGACGCCAGTCTACCGGGGGTGACCCACAGGTGGTCGCCCTACTTGTCGTCGCCGTACTTGTTCGCCCGGTTGATGGCGGTCTGCATCTCGCGATCGGCGTCGCGTTCGGCCATGTGCTGGCGCTTGTCACCCTTCGTGCGTCCCTTCGCCAGCCCGAGTTCGATCTTCGCTCGGCCGTCCTTCCAGTAGAGCCGCAGCGGGACGAGCGTCAGGCCGCCCTGACGGGTCCGCGCGTCGAGCTTGTCGATCTCGGCCCGATTGAGCAGCAGCTTGCGCGTGCGGTCGGGTTCGTGGGCTCCGAAGCCGATCGCATTCGTGTACGGCGGGATGTGGATCCCGTCGAGCCACATCTCGCCGTTCTGCACCCTGGCATAGCCCTCTGCGATCTGGGCGTTGCCGCCCTCGCGCAGGCTCTTGACCTCGCTGCCGGTCAGCACCATGCCCGCCTCGTAGGTGTCGGAGATGTCGTAGTCGCGGTAGGCGCGCTTGTAGCTGGCGATCAGCGTCTGGCCGTCGCCGCCCTTGGCTCGCTTGGTCTTCTTGCCCTTCGCCATGACCCGCCGAACCCTACCGACGGGTCGGCGGGCTCCCCGGGCGCGTTAGGGCCTTGCGCGCCTATGGTGAGCCGGTGAGCACGGCAGAGACCACCGACGACGAACGGCGGGCGACCCCGAAGATCCACGCGATCGTGGTCACCTACCGCCGCCACGACGACGTCAGGTCGACCATCGCCGCCGTCCAGGCACAGACCCGACCACCCGACACCTGGTGGATCGTCGACAACGACCCGTCCGACGCGCTCGCCGAATGGGCCGCCACCATCCCGAACGCGACGTACCACCGATCGCCCTCGAACCTCGGCCCTGCCGGTGGGATCGCGGCGGGGATGGATCTGGTGCTCGAGGTGGCCGACGACGACGACCTCGTCGTGCTGATCGACGACGACGACCCACCGCCCAACGATCACACGATCGCCGACATCGTGTCCTTGTTCGACCGCAGCGAGGCCTCGGGTGTGATCGCTGGAGCGGGTCTGGTCGGAGCGATGTACGACCGCTCGCGCGGCCTCACGAGGCGCCTCCCCGACGAGGAGCTCGTCGGTACGGTCGACGTCGACTATGTCGCCGGCAACCAGCTCCCCACCTACCGGGTCCGCTGCATTCGCGAGGTCGGAGTCTTCGATCGCGAGCTCTTCTTCGGCTTCGACGACCTCGAGTTCGGCCTGCGGCTGCGCAGCGCCGGGTTCCGGGTGGTCGTCGACGGCGACGTGATGACGAGCATGCGGGCGTTGGCCGGCCGGCTCGGAAAGGGTGCGCGCATCCCCGGACCCGGTCTCGCACCGTGGCGTAGGTATTACAGCGCGCGCAACATCGTCGCCCTCGCCCGGCGCTACGGCACGCGCACCGCACCCTTCTGGGCAGTCGCTCACGGCGGGCCCGCGGCCGCGGCGCGCTCGATCGCCGTGCAACGCAACGTCGGGTCCGCGGGCGCCGCCATGCGCGGTGTCTTCGACGGCGTGCGGGGACGCGACGGCCTCGTGATGAAGCCCTGACCGAAGGTCGGTCGCCCGATTCGAGGGTTGTCCCGGGCGCTGTGACAGCCCCTCTCTATTGTGGTTTGTACCGACTCCTCCCTTGATCAGAATCATCGAATCTTGGAGGTCCAACCGATGAGTCCACCCGAGGTGGAGGCACTGCTGGCCAGATTGGCCGCTGCGGTGCCCGAAGAACTCGATCGCGACGGGTGCAACGCCCGACTACGTGACATTTCACGGCTGCGGTCGTGGCTGGGTGCCGACGAGTTGCGCACGACGCGCCAGTTGAAGGCACTCGCGGCCGAAGGACGCGCCGAGCCGGTCGAAGCGGCGTTGTCGAACAACGGCGGCCATTCGGCATCGGAGGCGCGCGACACGAGTGAACGTGAGGCGATCGCCGATGCGTTGCCGGCGTTCGAGGATGCGTTGGCCGGTGGTGAGGTGACCGCTGGTCATCTCGATGCCCTCGCCGTTGCGGCGAGACTGTTGGCTGCACATCCCGAGTTGGTGGACGAGTTCCGGGCGCGGGAGTCCGAGCTGCTGGGCCACGCCGCCGACGAAGGCGTCGACCGGTTCCGCAAGCGCTGCCGCCGGCTGGCGAAGTCGTTGATCGCGGCGTCTGACGCTGGTGCCGATGATGAGCTGGAACGGCAGCGGGCCCGTTCGACGGTGAAGACCTGGAGCGATTCCAAGACCGGTATGTGGCATCTGCATGCCGAGCTCGACCCGCTGCGCGGTGCGATCATCGACCGGCATCTGCAGGCCGAGTTGGCTCGCCTCCGGGCGCAGGATCAGCAGACCGGTGATCGGCCCACCGAGTTCATGTGGTTGAAGGTCGACGCCCTGGTCGGCGCCATCAGCACGTCTGGCGACGGAGCGCCGTCGCGACCCGAACTGGTCGTGCACATCGACTGGGACCTTCTCCGTGACGAGGCTGCCGAAGCCGGACTGTGCGAGACGGTCGACGGGGTAGAGATACCGGTCGAGACGGTTCGTCGGATGGCCTGTGACGCCGGGATTCTTCCTGCGGTGATGGGAGGTGATGGCCTGTTGAAGGACATGGGTCGCAGCGTCCGCACGGCGACGCCCGAGCAGCGGGCGAGGTTGGGGGCGATGCACGCCACGTGCGGACTGGGGCCGTGTCTGGTGCCGTTCTCGAGGTGTCGGATCCATCACGTCGTCTTCTGGGGCAGAGACGACGGCCCCACCGATGAGGAGAACCTGATCCCCGCCTGTGACAAGCATCATCATCTGTTGCACGAGGGGGGCTGGACATTGGAGTTCACACCGGATCGGGTGGCGACATGGCGGATGCCTGACGGCACCATCTTCTGGCACGGCTCCACGATCGACCGCCGCGACAACAGCGAGCAGGCCGCCTGACGACGGAGAACGGACCACGGAGAACGGACCACGGAGAACGGACCACGGACCACCGAGAACGGAGAACGGAGAACGGAGATAGCGCGACCGGAGGCGAGTGCCCGAGGGCAGCTAGCCGCACGCGCACGATCTGAACGGGTGCGCCCGGTTGAGGATGTCTGCAGTGCGTCCCGGCGCGCGGTGCGTCCCGGCGCGCGGTGTGTGCCGGCGTTCGGTGTGCCGACGTGTGGTGCGTCTCGACGTTCAATGCATCTCGACGTGGGTGCCGCCCCGTCGGGAGACTGCTCCCTGCCCGGACGTCGGTCGGCATCCCACATCAGGCCCACCATCACTATGGCAGGCCGTCACGCACTATGTCAGGCCGTCACGATGCCATGCCGCGCTCGGCTAGCGTCGGGTGAGTGCTCGAGCTGTCGCGGCAGGCGTTCGCCGAGATCGTCGGGCTGGCGCTCGACGAGTACCCGCTCGAGGCCTGCGGTCTGATCGCTGGACCGGCGGCGTCCGATGGGGGAGCGGGCGATCGGGGCCGCCGCTTCTACCCGTGCGGCAACGTCGCGGAATCGGCGCGGGTCTACACGATCGATCCGCACGACCACCTGCGCGCCGAGAACGATGCGGAGGATCGGGGTTGGGAGATCAACGGTGTGGTGCACAGCCACACGCATTCCGAGCCCTACCCGAGTCCGACCGATGTCGCATCGGCACCCGATCCCAGCTGGCACTACGTGATCGTCAGCCTCAAGCGGGAGGCCCCTGAGCTGCGCAGCTACCGGATCGTCGAGGGCCGGATCACGAGCGAACCGGTCGTCGTCGTCTGACGACCGAAGAGTCCTGGGTTGAGATCCTGGTGACGTCCGCTACGATACCTGAGTAGACCAATCGGATTTGTCGGAATATGGCGATCCGAGCGGATGTTGACCGGGAACATGACGACCTTGACCACGATCTCACCGCCGATGGCCGGGAGCCCCGAATCGGTCGCGCCGTCACGTCACTCGAGCGTGCTCGACATGATCGGCAACACCCCGGTGGTCGACGTGTCGGTCCTCTCGCCGAACCCAGCGGTGCGGATCTACGCCAAGATGGAGATGCAGAACCCCTTCGGGTCGGTGAAGGACCGTGTCGCGAAGGCGATGATCGAGTCGGCCGAGCGGGACGGGCTGCTCCGGCCGGGGCAGACGATCCTCGAACCCTCCTCGGGCAACACCGGCATCGCCCTCGCCGCGATCGCGCAGCTCAAGGGTTACCCGATCAAGATCATGATGCCGACGAGCGTCTCGATCGAACGCCGTCAGATGCTCGAGGTCTTCGGCGCCGAGGTCATCCTCACGCCGGGTGAGGAGGGTTCCAACGGCGCGGTCGCCAGGGCCCGGGTGCTCGCTGCGGAGCATCCCGAGTGGTTCTTCCCCTACCAATACGCCAACGACGCCAACCCCCGCGCCCACTACGAGGGTACGGGACCCGAGATCGTCCGCGACGTCCCCGATATCACGCACTTCGTCGCCGGTCTCGGCACGAGCGGCACGCTGATGGGTGTGGGAACCTTCCTCAAAGAGTACGACCGGAACATCCAGATCATCGCCATCGAACCTCCGCTCGGCGAGCGGGTCGAGGGCCTCCGCAACGTCGACGAGGGCTACATCCCGCCGGTGTTCGAGCGCTGGAACGGATTCGAACTCCTCGACCGCAAGCGCGTCGTCCGCCCACTCGAATCGATCGTCTGGACCCGGCGCCTCGTCCGCGAGTGCGCGATCTTCGCTGGGATCTCGGCCGGAGCGGCGATGGCGGGAGCGGCGAAGGTCGCCTCCGAGATCGCCGAGGGTGTGATCGTGTTCGTCGTGAGCGACGGCGGCTGGAAGTACCTCTCGACGGGGGCGTACACCGACGACATCGACGTCGCCGCGTCCAACGCCGACGGCACGATCTACTTCTGAGGCACGATCGGACAGCGGCCTCCGATCGGCCCGGACGACGGATTCGGTAGCCTCGGGCCGGTGGATCGGCCCATCGGGATGTTCGACTCGGGCTTCGGTGGCCTGACGGTCGCCAGGGCCACGATCGACCTCCTGCCGGCCGAGCATCTCGTCTACATCGGCGACACCGGCCGCTACCCGTACGGGTCCAAGCCGCTCGACGACGTGCGCTCCTATGCCCGTGAGCTGGCGTGGAGCCTCGTGAAGGACTACGACGCGAAGGCGATCGTCGTCGCCTGCAACACGGCGACCGCCGCCGGCCTCGACGACCTGCGCGCCGAGATCCCCGTCCCCATGATCGACGTCGTGGCGCCGGGCGCAGCGGCGCTCGTCCACGCGACGATCACCGGTCGTGTCGCGGTGATCGGCACGGTCGGCACGATCTCTTCTGGTGCTTACCTCCATGCCATCGCCGAGACCGGAGCGCCGGTGAAGCTGGCCAGCGCGGCCTGCCCCGGCTTCGTCGAGTTCGTCGAACGCGGCCAGACGACGGGCGACGAGGTGACGGTGCTCGCCGAGCGCCTCCTGGCGCCGTTGCGCCTGGCAGACGTCGACACCCTCCTGCTCGGATGCACGCACTACCCGTTCCTCGCGAGGACGATCGGTGACGTGATGGGGCCCGACGTGACGCTCGTCAGCTCCGCCGACGAGACCGCATTCGCCGTCCGCGACCGCCTCGCCCACGACGGGCTCTTGCGTCGCTCGACCTCGATCGGCGAGCATCGTTTCGCCTCGAGCGGCGACATCGACGCCTTCCGTGCGCTCGGACGCCGCCTGCTCGGACCCGAACTCGACCGCACCGAGCGTTGGGAACCACCCGGTTCCTGACGTCAACGATCACCTACGACGATCAACGACGACTGGAGAAATCACCATGACACGCCCCGACGGCCGAGCCGACGACGAACTGCGCCCGATCAGCTTCCAACGCGACTTCACCGAGATGGCCGACGGATCGACGCTCGTCACATTCGGCGAGACACGTGTGCTGTGCACCGCATCGATCGACGACGACGTGCCGCGCTGGATGCGCAACTCGGGCAAGGGGTGGGTCACCGCCGAGTACTCGATGCTGCCGGGCGCCTCACCCGAGCGGATCGGCCGTGAAGCGGCGAGGGGCAAGCAGAGCGGTCGCACCGTCGAGATCCAACGCCTGATCGGCCGGGCACTCCGTGCGGCGTGCGACATGACAGTGCTCGGAGAGCGCCAGGTGATCGTCGACTGCGACGTTCTCCAGGCCGACGGCGGAACCCGCACGGCGAGCATCTGTGGCGGCTTCCTCGCCCTGCACGACGCACTCGAACGGGTCGTGCAACGCGGCGACCTGGCGGAGAATCCGCTGCACTCGTACTGCACCGCGATCAGCGTCGGCATCGTCGACGGCACACCCTTGCTCGACCTCCCGTACGTCGAGGACAGCCGCGCCGAGGTCGACATGAACGTCGTGATGCTGCGACCGACCGGGGGAGGCGACGCGCGCTTCGTCGAGGTGCAGGGAACGGCCGAGGGGATGGCGTTCAGCCGGGGAGAGCTCGACTCGATGCTCGCACTCGCGGAGCACGGACTGGCGACGATCTCGGACCTCCAGGCGCAGGTGATCGCCGATCCGCCGCCGCCCCGGCCCACCCGCTGAACCGATGATGCGCCTGGTCTGCGCGTCGGCCAACCCCGACAAGGTGGCCGAGATCGGGGAGTTGCTCGCCGGTGTCGTCGAGTTGCTCCCGCGGCCCGCCGAGGTCGGCGAGGTCGTCGAGGACGCCGACACGCTGCTCGGCAATGCCCGGCTGAAGGCGACCGCCGTGATGGCGGCGACCGGACTCCCGGCTGTCGCCGACGACACCGGTCTCTCGGTCGACGCGCTCGGCGGGGCACCGGGGGTGTACTCGGCCCGCTACGCCGGCGAAGGCTGCACCTATGCCGACAACCGGAACAAGCTCCTCGCCGAACTCGACGGCACGGACGACAGGGCGGCGGCATTCAGCACCGTCGCCATCGTCGTCTGGCCCGATGGCGGGGAGCTGGCGGTGGAGGGCGTCTGCCGAGGTGTGATCACCATCGAGGAGCGTGGCGGTGACGGGTTCGGCTACGACGCGATCTTCCAGCCCGACGATGGCGGCGGAGTGACGTTCGCCGAGATGTCGGCCACGGCGAAGAACGCGATCTCACATCGCGGGCGAGCGTTCGAGGCACTGCTCAGCGAGCTGGCGCAACGGTGACGACGAGCCCGCGGTGATCGCTTCCCGGGATCGGGAAGTTGGCGGCCCCGGTCGGCACCAGACCGCGACCGACGAGCGCGTGGTCGAGCTGCGCGAACGGCGGTACGCAATTGCCGATCGGCCATGATGAGGAGAATCCGCGGCCCATGGCGATGAGGGCGTCGGAATAGCCCTCGGCGAGGATTTCGCGGAACGCCGGATGCCAGTACGTCGCGTTGAGGTCGCCGATCACCACGGTCGGCCCTCCGCTGTCGGCCGCTACCCGCCGGATCAAGGCGAGATCCCGGGCCCACTCGTCGAAGTCGTACAGCGGGGTCGGCGTGTGCACGGCGAACAGACGGATGGGGCCGTCCGGTGCGTCGACGAGCGCATCGACGCTGTTGTTGATCGTCGGCACCCTCGCACCCTCGTCGAGGGGCATCCGGCTCCATACGGCGACGCCCTCGGCGCGCGGACCCTGCCGGTCGATGCGATGCGGGTAGCGCGCCGCGAGACGATGCGCGGTGAGTACCGCGTGGTGCCCGGCCGTGTACTCGGTGAAGGCGATCACGTCGAGATCCCGCGTGAGCAGATCGTTGCCGACCGCTGCGGCCGATCCGTTCGTGTAGAGCAGGTTGACCGTCGCGATGCGCAGCCCGGTGGTGCCCTGCGCGGCAAACGTACGGCGAGCGCCGGCGAGCGGGGCCGCCAGGATCAGCCCGCCGACGCCGACGACGGCCGCCGACAGCGCCAGCATGGGGCGCCGCCGCCACAGCGCATATGCCGCGAGAGGCGCCATCGCGGCGGTGAGTTGCGGCGTCAGTGTCTGCGCGCCGGTGAGTACCGCCAGCCGTACGTGACCGAGCAACTGCGACATCATCACAGCGCCTCCCGCGCCGACGAGGCTCCAGGTGGCTGCTCGCGCTGCGCGTCCCGTGATGCGCGCGGCAGGCCCCGTCACGCTACGCAATGGCACGCTGGGGAATGGTAGGGCGCCGTCGTAGCCTGTCCGACGAGCCGACGTAGCCCAATTGGCAGAGGCACGGCGTTTAGGTCGCCGTCAGTGAGAGTTCGAGTCTCTCCGTCGGCACCGCTCGACGCGGTCGATCACTTCACGACACCGGATCGGTCGACAGATAGTCGGCGATGCCAGTGTCGTCGGCGATGCCAGCTCGCGCGCCTGCCGCCCTCGCTACGATGAGCGCGTGTCGACGGAACAACGCGTTCTGCTCGTCGGTGCCGGCGGGCATGCGCGGGTGTGCATCGAGGCACTACTCGACCATGCCGGAACGTCCGTGCTCGGCGCGCTGAGCGCCGACGGTACGGGTCTCGACGATCTCGGCGTACCGATGCTCGGCACCGAGGAAGATCTCGACGAGGTCGTCGACCGGCACGGCATCACCTCGATCTGCGCGGCGATCGGCTCGAACGCGGCGCGACAGCGCGTCGGAGACTCACTCTGTGTTCGGGGGTATGCGCTCGCCTCCGCGGTCAGCGCAGCGGCAGTGATCTCGCGGACCACGCGGCTCGCCCCGGGCGTCCAGCTCATCGCCGGAGCCGTCGTAAACGCTTCGACATCGCTCGGCACCGGCACGATCGTCAACACGAATGCATCGGTCGATCACGACTGCTCGGTCGGCGACTACGTCCACGTCGCTCCCGGCGTGGCGATCGGGGGCAGCGTCACGATCGGCGACCGGGCGTTCGTCGGCATCGGCTCGCGAGTGCTGCCCGGTCTGGTCGTCGGCGCGGACGCGGTCGTCGGGGGAGGGGCTGTGGTCATCCGCGATGTACCTCCGGGAGCGGTCGTCGTCGGCAACCCGGCCCGCGGCATCGACCGCGGCATCGACCGCGGCATCGTCGGGGGAGCGAGTTGACATCGCTCGCCGATGCGGTCCGCCGCACGGTCGACGTACTCGCCGCGGCGATCCTTCTCCTCGTCACCTCACCGATCATCGTCGCCGCAGCGATCGCGACGCGGGTGTCGGTCGGCCGCGGGGTCATCTACCGGCAGCGTCGGATCGGCGTCGGAGGCCGCCCGTTCGAACTCCTCAAGTTCCGTTCGATGCGCGACCCCCGGCCGGGTCGCGAGGGCCCCGAGTTCGACGCGGAGCGCATCACCAGCCTCGGCACCTGGCTGCGGGCGACCAGTCTGGACGAACTCCCGTCGCTCCTCAACCTGCTCCGGGGCGACATCGCACTCGTCGGCCCGCGGCCGCTCCCCGTGCACTACTGGCCCCGATTCCGTGGTGACGAGTACGAACGGTTCGAGGTGCTTCCGGGGATCACCGGCCTCGCCCAGGTGAGCGGCCGCAACCAACTCGACTGGCCCGAGCGCCTGTCGATCGACGTCGAGTACGTGCGTACGCGCAGTCTCATCGGGGATGCCCGGATACTGCTGCGCACGATCCCGACGGTGCTCGGCGGCGGTGGGGTCGAGCAGGAGGCCGGCGTCACGATGACCGAACTCCCCGACGACCGGCCCCCCCGGTGACCAAACTCGCCGAGGACGGACTCCCCGACGATCGTCGGGCTCGACGGGCTCAGGATCGGGATCAGCGGCGTTCGGACAACAGCGCGTAGGCGTCGAGGGTCCGATCGATCACCCGCTGCTGATCGAACTCGACGACCGCCCGCTCGCGAGCCGCGACGGCGAGCCGGTCGCGCAGGCCGGCGTCGCTCAGTCGCTCGATCGCGGCTGACAGCGACTGAGCGTCGCGGACCGGCACGAGGAGACCGGTCTCTTCGTCGACGACGACCTGGCGATTGCCACGGATGTTCGTGGCGACAGCGGGCAGGCCCATGACGGCGGCCTCCATCGCGCTGCGCGGGATCCCCTCGCGCCAGCTGGCGGTGACGAACACGTCGGCGGCGGCATAGCACTCGGGCATGTCGGTGCGCGTGCCGGTCATCACGACACCCTCGGCCAGCGCCCGGTCGATCGTCGCCGCGTCGATCGCGTCGGACTTGTCGGGCTCGACGGGTCCGACGACGACGAGCCGGGCGCGAACGCCGCGCTGATGGAGGAGGTGGGCGGCCTCGAGGAGCTCGACGACGCCCTTCTCCTGCACGAGCCGACCGACCATGAGGCACAGCATCTCGTCGTCGGCGATACCCCACTCGCGGCGCAGCCGGTCGCGCGCGTCGGATGGAACCTCGGCCGGATCGAAGCGACCGAGGTCGACGCCGTTGCCGAGCAGCCTTACCTTGTCGCTCGGAACGTGGAGCTGCTCGACGAGCGTGTCGACATCCTCGGGATTCTGCACCAGTTCGAGATCTCCGAACGACGCTGCGAGCCGCTCGGAGGCGTAGACCGGCCAGCGCCTCCGGCGGCGATCACCGGGCTGGGCATAGAGCCCGTGCTGGGTGTTGACGATGAGCGGGACCCCTGTGATGCGGCCCGAGATCCGGCCGAGGATGCCGGGCTTGGGGTTGTGCGTGTGCAAGATGTCGGGCCGCAGCTCGCGCAGCGCCCGCGAGATCTGGGCGAATGCAGCGACGTCCTGGGTCGGCTTGGTCGATCGGGTTAGCGCGTCGAGGGCGACATGGCGCACACCCGTAGCCTCGAGCTTGTCGACGTGCGGGCCGGGGGCGGACATGCCGATGACGTCGTATCCGGCATCCGCGAACGCGGTGAGCTGAGGGCCGAGCAGCCAGTCGAGGCTCATGTCGGTCGTCGTGAGGTGTACGAGGAGCGGATGGTCCCGCCCCGCGATCCTGCGATGACGCCGGTTCACCGTTCGGCGCCCCTGTACCGCGCCCGCGCCGCGAGAGCGCGTAGTTCGCCCTCGAGGCGCAGCCCTCCGGCCGCCCGCGCGGCGAACAGCTCGGGAGTGTCCGTCCGCTTGACCGGTGTGCGCCAGAGCCGGTGCAGATCGGTACGTTGCGGCCGGTTGACGCGGTTGCGGGCGAGGGCCGCGGTCTCGAAGCGGCGGCGGACGGCGATCTCCGCGGCCGACGAGCCCGGCACCGCCTTCGGGTACGCGAAATGGCGCGGACGCTCGCCGATGTGGTCGGCGATCAGCTCGATCGAGCGGTCGAGGTCGTCGTCGACCGCACGATCGTCGAGACGGTCGAGCAGCCCGTGCGTGTGCGTGTGCGAGCCGATCGTGACCAGCCCGGTCGAAGCCGCCTCGCCGAGTCCGCTCCAGCTGGCCGGTGGCGCGCCCCACGGGAACTCGATGCCCTCGTCGACGAAGCTCGTCGCGACATAGAGCGTGGCCGGGAGACGATGGCGCTCGAGGGCGGGCGTCACGACCTCGGTGAAGTCCGACGTGCCGTCGTCGAAGGTGATCACGACCGGACGACGCCCATCCCGTGTCGGCTGCCGCTCGGAGCGCTCCGCGTCGTGTCGGATGGGCGATCCCCATCCCTCGCTCAGACCCGCGGTCAGCTCCGCGACCGCCTCGTCGAGCGTGAGGACGCGGTGGTGCTCCGCGAGGTGGGCGAGTTGCGCGTCGAACTGGTCGGCGTCGAGATCGACCGCGCTGTCGCTACCACCACCCACGCGGTGGTAGATCAGGATCGTGACGCCGAGTGGCGGGCTGACCACGGAATCGGCCACCAGGCCGAGCTGCTGAACGAGTCGTTTCACGTCGGCCATGGTCGCTCGATCATGTCACGCATCGATCGTGTCACGCGAGGAGCGTGACCAGCCGCTCGGTCAGGGCATCGATGATCCGGAAGGCGCGGCGCCACTCGGCAGGCGACCCACCGGTGGGGTCGGCGACCTGGGCGATCGCGGTGTCGTCGAGATAGGTGAGTTCGAGCGGACGGTCGGCGCCGAGCGCAGCGATCCACGCCCTGGCATCGATGGTGCCGCGCTCTCCGATCTCGTCGCCTCGCTCGACCGCTTCGGGCAGTGTGAACGTGACCTCGAACAGCGATGGCCAGCGCGAGGCGATCGACACGACGTGTTCGCGTTCGGCCGTGAGGATCAGATCCGCGTCGGGGACGTCATCGACGCCGACGCGGCTGCTCCGGTGCGTCGACGCGTCGATACCCGCCCGCTCGAGGAGCCGGATCGTTCGATCGGTCGGCGGGAGACCGGCGGCCACGAACCCGGTCGAGGAGATGTCGAGGTCGAGGCCGGCGCGCGCCGCGTGGTGGCCGAGCAGACCGGCCATCAACACCGAACGGGTCCGGTTGTGTGTGCAGACCGTGATCACGCGCAGGGGGCCGTTCATCGTGCGTGAGTATTCCCGCTCGGAGGCTGTCAACGCCAACGCGCGACCTGACAGACTGTCGCTCGTGAGCGTGGGACCGGAATGGAAGGTGTTGTTGTCAGCCCCTGAGGTGGGTGCCGACGAACGCGAGCTGCTGCTGGCCGCCTTCGACTCGAACTGGGTCGCGCCGGCCGGTCCCGACATCGATGCGTTCGAGGGCGAGCTCGCCGATCTCACCGGTGCGGCCGAGGTCGCCGCCCTCTCGAGCGGCACCGCGGCGCTGCACCTCGCACTGCAGGCGGTCGGCGTCGGGGCGGGCGACGACGTGCTCGCGCCGACGCTCACGTTCGGAGCGACGGCGTTCGCCACCACCTATCTCGATGCCCGTCCGTGCTTCGTCGATTGTGAGCCCGAGACCTGGCACATGGATCCCGATCTCCTCGACGAAGAACTGACGCGGCGCGAGCGCGTGGACGAACGCCCCGCGGCGGTCGTCAGCGTCGACCTCTACGGCTCGGTCGCCGACGGGGTCCGGATGGCGGAGATCTGCGAGGCGCACGAGATCCCGCTCGTCCAGGACGCCGCCGAATCGCTCGGAGCGACGCGCGGCGGTGTCCACGCGGGCCGTCAGGGCCAGGTCGCCATCCTCTCGTTCAACGGCAACAAGATGGTCACCACCGGAGGTGGCGGCGCGATCATGAGCGACGACACGGCGATCGTCAAGCGGGCCCGCTACCTGAGCACGCAGGCGCGTCAGCCGGTTCCCTGGTACGAACACGAGGACATCGGATTCAACTACCGGATGGGCAACCTCAACGCCGCCGTCGGGCGCGGTCAGCTGCGTACGCTGCCGCACCGCATCGAGCAGCGGCGCCGGGTGCGCGCCGGGTATGAGCGCCATCTCGCTGCGAGCGGAGCAAGCTTCCAGGGCGTCCCCGATGATTGCCGGCCCAACTACTGGCTGACGACGGTCGCCTTCGACGCCGACCGGTTCGCCGCCGACCCGAGCGACATCATCGAGGCGCTCCGCGCGGAACGCATCGAGGCGCGGTACTCCTTCAAGCCCATGCACATGCAGCCGGTCTTCGCCGACCATCCGGTGGTCGGTGGTGCGGTGGCCGAAGATCTCTTCGCCCGCAGCCTGAGCCTCCCGTCCGGTACAGGTCTCACCGACGACGACGTCGGCTGGATCAGTGACGTGATCCTCTCGACCCGCGGCGGTTGATCCGCGGTTGATCCTCGGTTGGTCCTCGGTTGATCCGGGACGGTTCAGCGCCAGGCCTCGACACCGTCGGCAGAGATGACGCTGCGTCGCCGGAGTATCCCGTCGAACCCGAACAGCGGGTCGCCCGCCACCGTGGTCGCCTCGACGAGGAGGTGATCGGGAATCGGCAGTGGCTGGGGTCGGTACACGAGCTGATACGTGCCGGGACCGACGTTGCCCTCCAGCTCGTACTCCGCGACGACGGTCGCGCCGGGAGGGATGTCGATCTGCAGGCTGGACACGCGGTGCGACAACTCGGTCCCGGCGCGGGTCGTGACCGGGTCGCCGTCGACGGTTACGGCGAGAACCTCGAGCGGCGTGAAGACGTCGATCAGCGTGCGGTTCGTGCCGCGGGGGATGTCGGCGATCGCGCCGATGACGTAGTCGGGATAGCCCGAGCTCGGGGCGTTGTTCGTGAGGGTCACGGTCAGTGTCGCCCGCACGTCGCCCGCGCTCTGGTCGACGCGCGGCCGGTACTCGACGATCCGTTCGAGGAACGAGTCGATCTTGTTCCCCGCCGTGTTGTTCGACGTGACGGCGAGCGAATCGACACCCGCCAGTGTCGGCACCGGCAGAGCAGCGTCCATGCCGACCTGTTCGAACAAGACCTGCTCGTCGGGGTGCGACGACCAGGCGGAGATGTGTCCGTTGAGGGCACCGGGAGCGAGATCGGCGATCATCTCCTGGGGTGGCGGGAGTTCGCCGCGCAGCACATTGTCCATCGTGAGGGCGATGACGGCCTCGAGGACGACCTCGCGCTCGGCCTCCTCGATCTCGTACTGATCGAGGAGGAGGAACTGTTCGAGGCTGTCGGCGCCGAGGCGCAGGTCGAGGGCCTCGAGTTCGATCGAGCCCGTGATATCGAGCAGGTGGGCGAGCCCGGCAGCATCGATGACGAACACGCCGTCGATGTCGCGGCCCGTCACGCGCTCGTACATCTGCTCGATGGCGTTGCCGACGCTCGGCATGTCCGGCGAGATGGTTACGTTGCTCCAGTACTTCCGGTCGACACCGCCGGTCGGTGTGACCGCTCCGAACGGCCCGTACCTCGAGAGGAACTCGTCGGTCGCCTCGAGTTCGAGGCCATCTAGAGCCGCGGTCTGGAGGTCGGCGGTCCGCCCCGAGTCGCTGATCTCGATCTTGCCGTCGTCGATGGTGATCTCGACCCAGTTTCCCATCAGGCCACTCTGCCCGCGCGACTCGGCGGTGTTGACGAACGCGAAGAAGTAGCGCCGGGGTTCGTCCTCACCGAGCATCGCCGGTCCGACCGACGACGCGAGCGCGAGCGTGTCGGCCTGGCGTGCAGTTTCGTCGGCCCGCTCGATCGCATCGTCGAGTCTCGACTGGAACGGCGCGAGCAGCCAGGGTGATTCGCCCGCCTCGGTCAGTGCGTTGCTCAGTTCGGTGACCGCGACGTCGAGATCTGCGAGTGGCGCCTCGAGCGCGGCGAGAGCATCGAGATCGATGCGGCCGCCCGAGATCGTGAGGTCGTCGAGGTCGACCGCACCGAGCGCGGCGGCGGCCGCGGCCGCCGCGTCGGCTGCCCGACCGACCGCATCGGCTGCCGCCGACCTGTTCTGGGAGACGACGGGGACGATGCGTGACGGCTGAGCGAGGGGGGCGGACAGCTCATCGTAGGCGGAGGTGAGTTCGTACGAGGCCTGCCAGAGGGATTGTGACGCTTCGTCGATGTCGCCTCCATCCATATCGTCGAGCGCGTCGAGGAGGGTGTTGTAGCCGTCCTGTGCGGGTCGGGCTGCCTGGAACGCCGCAAACCCGAGTCCGGCGACCGCCGCGCCCGCCGTGACGGCGACCGCGAGCGCACCCCACAGCACGCGCCGCCGAACGTAGCGGTGGCGTCGGCGCAGCCCGGTGAGCACGACGAGACCGATCGCGATCGCCGCGACGATCGCCGGAGCGAGGAACCGTGGATCCCACGACAGCCGGAACAGCACCTGCACCGAGACGCCCGCGACCGCGGCTCGCAGCGCCGGTTGGTTGGCCTGTGCGTACCCGATCCAGCCGGAGGCGCCGAGCGCCGCGACGCTCACGATGGTGAGCAATAACGGACCGGAGAGCGATCCGGCGAATGCCAGCCCCGAAGCGAAGATCAGCGCCCACCAGGGCGCGGATGCGCCCAGCCACGTCGCGAGCGCGGCGAGCGCTGCCGCGATCAAGATGTCGGCGATCGGTTCACCGGTCGGCTCGACGTCGGCGAATCCCGCGGCGGCCGCGGACACCGCGGTGACGACGCCGACCAGGCGCGCATCGTGGGTGTCGATCGCATTTCGCCGAACCTGTCCCATCAGCCCGCCAGTATCCCGCACTCCCAGAAAAATGTACGGACGGTCCCGCTGAGCGGGAAGATCGGTACAAGTTTCCGGAGGTGGTCGGTGCGATCGCCGAAAAATGTGCGGATTGTCGCGCTGAGCGGGAAGATCGGTACAAGTTTCGGGGGATGGTCGGTGCGATCGCCGAAAAATGTGCGGATTGTCGCGCTGAGCGGGAAGATCGGTACAAGTTTCGGGGGAAACGAGTCAGGAGCCGTGTCAGGGGGAGGTGCGTGCGTGGAGGGCGCGGGTCCAGGCGATCGTGCGGGCGAGACCCTCGTCGAAGTCGACGGGCTCGATGTCGGGGAACAGCTCGCGCAGGCGCGTGTTGTCGGCCTGTGAGTGGCGGACGTCGCCCGCGCGGGGCGAGGTGTGGTCGCGGGCGATCGGGGCGCCGAGCTGCTGCTCGAGGAGGTCGAGGGTCTCGAGCAGAGAGATCCGGTTGCCGTACGCCAGGTTGACCGGGCCGTCGCTCGTCACCTGCCGTAGGAGGGCGTCGGTGATCGTTCGGTTGACGGTATCGACGTAGGTGAAGTCGCGGCTCTGCTCGCCGTCGCCGTGCACGCTGACCGCCTCGTCGCGCAGCGCGGCATCGATGAACTTGGGGATCACCGCCGCGTACACATGGTCGGCGGGCTGGCCGGGGCCGAACACGTTGAAGAAACGGAACGCGAGCACGGGCAGGTCGTAGCTGCTGCCCCACGCCAGCGCGTAGCCCTCGGTGGCCAGCTTGCTGCCGCCGTAGGGGGACAGCGGGCGGGTCGCGAGGTCCTCCTGCTTGGGGAGGATCGGATTCGCGCCGTACACGCTCGAGCTGCTCGCGACGACCGTGTGCAGGTCGCCGTGGCGCCGGGCGGCCTCGAGCACCATCAGGGTGCCGGTCGCATTGGCCTGGTGCGAGGCGAGCGGATCGGCCACGCTGCGCGGCACGCTGCCGAGCGCGGCGAGATGCACGACGGCATCCGCTCGGGCGAACGCCGCGTCGAGTGCGGCGTCGTCGAGGATCGTGCCCTCTGTGAAGTCGACGTCGAGACCGGCGAGACTCTGGCGAGAGCTGTTCGACAGATCGTCGAGCGCGGCGACCGAGTCGACGCCCTCCGATTCGAGGAGGGTGCGACACAGGTTCGACCCGATGAAGCCGGCTCCGCCGGTGACGACGACTCTCATGCATCCGCAGGCTACGGTCCCGATCGTGACAACGCGGGTCTTGTGGGTTTCGAAGGGTCTCGGACCGGGTGGCGCGGAACACCTGCTCGCCGCCGCCGCCGACGCGCACTCGTCCGACCTCGAGGTCGAGTGCGCCTACGTCCTGCCCTGGAAAGACCATCTGGCCGGCCGCCTCGAGTCGGCCGGCGTGCTCACACGCTGTCTGAGCGAGCGTCGGAGCGACCCGCGGTGGCCGCTGCGGCTGTGGGAACTCGTCCGGTCGGGCGGCTACGACGTCGTCCACGTCCACTCACCGCTCCCGGGCTCGGTCGCCAGGATCGCCGCACGGAGTCTGCCGCGCGACCGGCGGCCGGCGCTGGTCAGCACCGAGCACAACCGTTGGGAGACGCACCGGGCATCGACCAGGGCCCTGAACCGTCTCACGAGTCGCCTCGACGACCGATCCTTCGCCGTGACCGACGAGGTGCGCGAATCGATGCGCGGTCCAGTGGCTGCGCGGGCGGTCACGCTCCGGCACGGCATCGACATCGACGCAACCGCCGCCGAACTGGCACATCGTGACGAGATCAGGACCGAGTTGGGCCTCGGAGCCGACGAGTTCGTCGTCGGCACGGTCGCCAACTTCCGTCCGCAGAAGGACTATCCGAACCTGTTCGGCGCAGCCTTCAAGCTCGTCGAACGCGGAGTTGCCGCGCGATTCGTCGCCGTGGGCCAGGGTCCCCAGGATGCCGAGCTGCACGCGCTGCGCGACGAGCTCGGGTTGGCCGACAGGGTGATCCTCACCGGCTTCCGTGATGACGCCGTACGGGTGATGGCCGCCTGCGACGCGTTCGTGTTGGCGTCGCGATGGGAGGGGCTTCCCGTCGCCGTGATGGAAGCCGTCGGACTCGGCCTGCCGATCGTGTCGACCGCGGTCGGGGGGATCGCCGAGGAGTTCACCGACGGCGTCGACGCCCTGCTCGTGCCGCCGGGTGAGGCGTCCGCACTCGCCGACGCGCTCGAACGTGTCGCCACCGACGAGGGTCTACGCGACCGGCTGGCGCGGGCCTCGCGCGACCGGGCCGCCGACTTCGGTGTCGCCAGGACCATCGAGGTCATCGAGGCGACGTACGAGGAGCTCGCGGCCACCCGGCCGTCCGTCCCCGAGCCGGCATTGCCGGATCCCGTCCGGGCCAAGCGCGCCCGGCGCCCGGCACCCGACATCAGACCCGCCACGCCCGACGATCGTCCGGCGGTGATCGCTCTGCTCGAGCGGTCGCTCGGCAGCGATGGCGATCCCCGATACCCCGAACTGTTCGCCTGGAAGCACGAACTGAATCACTTCGGTCCGTCGCCGATGTGGGTGGCGACAGACGGCGACCGGATCATCGCTTTCCGCACGCTGATGCGATGGGAGTTCGTCCGTGGAGGATCGGTGCTCCGCGCCGTCCGCGCGGTCGACACCGCGACCGATCCCGATTACCAGGGGCGCGGGCTGTTCACCGCGCTGACCATGCACGGGATCGAGGCGATGCGCGACGAGGGTGTCGACTTCGTCTTCAACACCCCGAACGACCAGAGCCGGCCCGGGTATCTCAAGATGGGATGGCGAGAGGTCGGTCGCCTGCCCGCGGCTGTGAGGTTCAGCGGTCCCAACGGTGCGCTCGTCGCGCTCCGGTCGCGCGTGCCGGCCGATCGCTGGTCAGCCGAACTGGACATCGGCGAGAACGTGCTCGACTGGCTCGACCGCGGCGGGCCGGCCGACCGCTGGGCCGAGTCGACCGACGTGCGCGAGCTGCGGACGAACATCAGCGAGGGGTATCTCCGCTGGCGATTCGGCACCGACCTGCTCGGCTACCGGGTCGTCGACACCGGCGAGGCGGCTGTGATCGTTCGGGCCCGGCGTCGAGGCGAATCCACCGAACTAGCGCTCGTCGCCTCGTTCGGACCGCGCGCGGCAGCCGACAAGCTCGCCGCCCGCACCGCCCGCAGCATCGGTGCCGCCTACGCGATCCGGCTCGGTCAGTCCCAGATGTCTTCGGGCTTCGTGGCCCTGCCGTCCGGCGGGCCGGTGCTGACCTGGCGAAGCCTGGTCGAGCGGGGCTCACCGCCCCTGTCGAACTGGGCGCTCGAACTCGGCGACATCGAACTCTTCTGATCGGCGAGCGTCTCCTCGATCTCGGGAGACTTCCGTTCGCGTCGGGCGAGCGGTGGCACACAGACGAGCAGCAGCATCAGTGGGACGACCAGCGATCGTTGGCGTGAGAGGACGGCGAGGTTGCCGAAGCTCGAGTAGGCGAGTCCGGCGAGGAAGAGGGTGGTGATCGCGAACGCCATATAGGCGTTCTTGACGCCGAGCAGACCGGCGTTGAGGACGCGGCGGTACGACCACAGGCACATCCCGAGGAAGACCGCGATCTCGGCTGCGACGATCAGCTGTGAGAGTCCGCGCGCCTCCATCGGCAACGGGCGGGTCAGGGTACGGACGACCGCGAACGGCCAGTTCGCCGGGTTGGTCACCGAAGGAGGCGTGAACGCCGAACCAGCCTGTGACGTGCGGCGGGCCGTCTCGTCGATGATCGAGGTGATCGAGGCACCACCGGCGGCGGGATCGTCGCTGCCGGGGTTGAGGTACTGCACGGTCGCCGAGGCGACGAGGACGAGCCCGATCCCGGCGATGATCACGACCGGGAGGAACATCGCCCGATCGAGCTTGCGCTTCTCGCGCTCGTGCCAGACGTCGCGGCCGCGCAACATCGCGACGAGCAGGGCCGGGAAGAGCCCGGCCATCCACACACCGACGAGGTGTGGCCGGATGAACGTCGCGCCGATCAGACCGAACGCGGCGACTGCGACGGGAATCGCGACCGGCGGCCTGGAGACCAGCGAGGCGATGCCGTACGTGGCGATGCCGAGGAAGAAGATCATCAGCGCTTCCTTGCCGATCGACGCCGGCCAGTAGATGATGCTCGGCGCGAGGACGCACAGGAGGGCGTACTTGCGCATCGCCAGACCCGGGATCGCGATGCAGGCAGCCTTGACGAAGAAAGCGGTGCCGATGTAGGCGAGGAACGAGAACGCCACGAACCCCGCCATCTTGCTCGTGCCGGTGAGCGTGTAGACGAGTGCGGTCATGCCCTCGGTGAACGGTGTGCCGGTGCCGCCGGGGAAGATCGAGAGGAAGTTGGCCTTGCCGTCCCACACGTCGCGGGCGGCGTCGACGGCGTAGAGGTGGTACTCCTGAGCGTCGATGCCGCCGTCGTAGGCCTCGAAGCCGACGTAGTACCTCGCCGCGGTGCCGAGCAGCTTGGTCGCCAGCCCGAGGTACATGATGTTGAGAATCGTCGCCAGCCTGCCCCTGAACATGCTGCGCATGATCACCACGCCGATCGAGCCGAACACCGGGAGCACGACGAGCAGCCCCCAGGCGTCGTAGCTCGTGTTTCCGATCATCCACCCCAGCAGCACGAGGTAGGCGACGGCGGCGGCGACGACGAGGCGCTGTGCCATCGGTTGGTTCACTCCGATGGTTGCAGCTCGGTGGTCGACCCCGACGAGACCTGCTCCTCGGATGGCGCGACGTCATCTGAGTCATCGTCATCTGAGTCGTCGTCATCGAGTTCGGCGTCTACATCGCGATCGTCGTCGTCGAGTTCGAGTTGGTCGTCAGCCACATCCACGATCTCGTCGTCCATATCGTCATCGTCATCGTCATCGTCATCGTCATCGTCATCGACGTCCACGATCTCGTCCACGATCTCGTCGTCGTCGATCTCGTCGTCGTCCTCGAACTCGTCGTCCTCGAACTCGTCGTCGTCGGCGGACGACCAGCGTCGATCGCTGTACTCGAAGTACGGGTTCTTCTCGGCCTTGATGCCGGTGAGGACCATCAGCGTCGGTGCGGTGGCGATGTCGCGGAGGATCGCGCTGGTGCGCTCGGCCGACTGGATCGATGTGTGGCCGACGCGGACGACCACGATGATGACGTCGGCGTACGGCAGCAGTTCGAGCACCTCGGCGGTCGCACCGATCGGCGAGGTGTCGATGATGATCTCGTCGGACACGTCGGACAGCACGGCCATGTGCCCGATGAGGGCCCGCACGAGGTCGCCGGGCGAGCCCTTGATGCTGGCCAGGTCCATCACCTTGAGGTTGCGGTTCTCGGTTCCCTTGACGAGCGATCCCGTGTCGACGACATCGAGATCCTCGACGTGGAACGGCAGCTCCGGCGTGCCGGCGTCGAGCATCGCCGCCGTCAGGCGGGGACGCCGGAAGTCGGCGTTCACCGCCACCGTGCGATCGCCCGACTCGGCGAACGCGGCGGCGAGGTTCGCCGCCATCGAGGTCTTGCCGTCGCCTGGTCCGGGAGACACGATCAGCGTCACCCGAGCCGCTGGTCCGGTTTCGAGGCCACCCTGCACGAAGCGCACGACGTTGCGGACCGTGCGGTACGAGTCGGAAAGCGGATCGTGGCGGCCCGGCCCTACGACGACCTGATCGCGTTCGGTCGACTTGACCCTGGGGATCGTGGAGCGGGCACGCATCCCCATGATCTCCTCGGCCTGCTCCTTGGAGCGGATCTTGTTGTCGAGCCGGCCGAGGATGACGGCGGCGATGATCCCGAGTGTGCCGCCGACGATCATGCCCATCATCGCCCTGGTACGGCGCGAGGTCGGAGCGCTGAGGCCGCGATCGACCAGGGGAACCGCCTGGGCGCTCTGCAACGTGGTGAAAGTCAGCTGTCCGCCGCTGTCCTCGAGTGCCTGGTTCTGCTCGAAGGCGAGCCCGTATGACCGCGAGATGGCATCGCGCTCGGCGACCAGCACGGCGTTGTCCGGATCGGCGACGAGCCTCACGCCGATGTCGTCGAGCTGTTGCTGGAGGTCCTCGACGCGCACTCGCGACGATTGCAGACGCTCCTGATACACGTCGTCCTGACGTTCGGCGAGGTAGGAGTTGAGTTCTTCGGCGAACGCGTCGGCAAGCTCCTCGGCGGCCTCGGCGCTGGCCTGCTGGGTGGAGAACCTGAGCGCCCCGGTCTCGAGCTCGAACTGCACGTTCATCTGGGCCGCGAGTTCGGCCGGATTGCCGGAGAAGTTCAGGCGCTCGGCAACACGTGCGGGAACCTCACCGGTGGTGGCCAGCAACTCGACCTGGCTGGTGGAAACGATCGAGCTGTCGCCGCCCTCGTTGGGAAGCATCGTGTGGGTGGCGGTGAAGCTGGTCGCCTGTTCCTCGACCCGCTCGGACTGCGGGATCGCACCGATCACCGCTCCGAGCAGAGCGAGCGCGACGACTAGCCACCATCGTCGTTTGATCGCTGCAAGGTGTGGATTCTGGTTCATCTGCTGCCGCCTTCGCCCGCCGGCTCAGGGTAGTGGGTCAGGGTTGGATTGCCATTGCGGGCTGCGGTGATGTCAGCGCATCCCCGCCAGTTCGAGCGCCTCGCGGTAGAAGTGCGAATCGCGCTCGAGGGCCTCGGGTCGGTCGAATCCTCGCAGGTACCCATCCTGGATGACCATCAGCCGGTCGCAGATGTTGAGGGTGGACAGCCGGTGCGCGATCACGATGATCGTCGTGTGCTCGCGGAGTCCGTGGAGCGTGTCGCGGATCAGCGCCTCGGAGCGCGCGTCGAGAGCGCTGGTGGGCTCGTCGAGGATCAGGAGATCGGGCTTCTCGACCAGCGCACGCGCGATGGTGAGCCGCTGTTGTTGACCGCCGCTGAGATGGCTCCCACGCTCGCCGACCTCGCGCTGATAGCCATCCTCGAACCCGGCGATGTCCGGCGCCAGTTCGGCGAGTTCGGCTGCGCGGACGATGTCGGCGTGTGTGACGTCATCGCGGAAGAAGCGGATGTTCTCCTCGATCGTGCCGGCGACGAGATGGGAGGCCTGGGGAACGAACGTGACCTTGCGCGCCCAGTCCCGACGCGACAGCGTCTCGATGTCGCGGCCGTCGGAGAGCACGCGACCTTCGTCGGGTCGCCGGAGTCCGAGCAGGAGTTGGACGAGGGTCGACTTCCCGCCTCCCGAGGGTCCGATGATGCCGATGATCTCGTGGGGCTCGATCGTTGCGGTCACGTTGTGCAGGACGGGCTGGCCCGCGGTGTACGCGTAGGACACGTTGTCGAGGTCGATCGGTCCGATCCTGCCGATCGGAACCCCGTGATCTATGACCTCGGCGTCGCGGTAGCGCTGGATCTCGTCGTTGAGGATCCGGTAGTACGGAACCGACGCGTTGATGCCCGCCCACGACGTCTGCACGAGCTGGCCATAGCTCAGCGACCGCAGCATCACGAGCATCGCCGCTCCGGCCGAGGCAGCCGTGGCCGTATCGGCGCGGGACACGAACCCGATGGCGATCGCGATGGCGAGGTACGCCATGCCGCTGTACACGAGCGGCACCATGCCCTTGAGGATCGAAAGGCGCTGGTTCTGACGCTCCTTGGCGACGATCAGGCCGTCGACCCGTGCCTCGACCGCCGGCTGGACTCCGAACACGTTCATCTCCATACCCAGATCGGAGACCTCGCTGAGAGCGGTGGCGAAGCTCATCTGCGTGACGGTGGTGAGCTTGGACTGGCGACGAACCGCACCTCGGAGCGGACGCAGCGCCGCCCCGAGCAGGATGACACCGAAGATCGCAATGAGCGACGCCGTCGGGTTCACAGCGACCGCCGCGGCGAGGAGCACGAGCACGCTGAGCAGGGCGCGGATGACACCGGCCGCGCTGCCGGTGACGGCGACGCCGTGTCGGGCGAACGAGGTCAGCAGCTCTTGCAGACGCCCGGGCCGATCGCCGTGCTGGGCCTCCCAGCCCGCATTGAGGAACGCGGACGTGAGTTCGCGCCCGATCGAGATGCTGACCGCCTTGGTGATACGGGTTCCCTGGACCACGCCCAACCATCCGGTGAACATGCGCAACACGACGAAGATGACCGCCAGCGTGATCGCCGCGCTGACGCTGATCGTATGGCCGTACACCGGTCCGACCCCGGTGGTCGCCTCGTCGGCGATCGAGAACGCGGTCTGGGTGATGAGCAGGAGGAACATCGCCTCGAACAGACCGGTCACGAAGGAGATGAAGCCGAGCAGTACCAACCCCCGCTTGCGCGGCAGGAGAAGCTCTCTGACGAGTTGGCGATCGGCCTGCCGGTCGCGCTTGGAGACGTCGCGCTGCGTCGCCTTGTCGTCGTCGGACCGGTCGTCGATCGTTTCGTCGGCGGGCGCGACCGTTCGCTTCCCAAGTCGCCCGGCCATCAATCGACCGGGGCGGTACCCGACGCCTCCACCATCACGAGGACGCTACCGGCACGAGGACGCTACCGGAAGTGGATACCGCAGCACACCGTCCACTGCACTGCCCACCGGCCTGCCGAGTCGCGCAGAGAACATGGCGGGTACGGGGCCGGTAGCGTTCGACCGACGGTCAGCGGCGGGCGTGGCGTGGCCGGAGACGGAGTGACATCGCATTGAGCACTGCATCGGTTTCGAGCGCGGAGGGCAGGACGTCGATCGACGCGCTGCTCGCCGACCACGTCGTGGTCCGACAGATCGAGCGCGGGCCGAGCGAGGTGCGCTTCCTGGCCGAGGCCGACGACCCGACCGTCGTGGCCACGGTGGTCAAGACGCAGCAGAACCCGCCACCGCCGGGCAGCGACGCGCGCACCCTGTACCGCCTCCACGAAGCGTTGGCATCGGCGGCCGCCTCCGCGGGTCACCCGCCGATCGCGCCTCGACCGGTGGGGTGGGGCGACGATCCCGACCTGTTCGCGTACGACTACGCCGTCGGGGTGCCGGTGAAGGAGCGGATGGAGGCGCTCGCTCCGCCGATGCCTCATCCGACCGCTGAATCGAACCCTGAATCGAACCCTGATTCGACCCCGGATTCGACCGGTGGACCGGGCGGCGCCCGAGCCCCCGGATCGAGCTGGCCCGCCGAGTTCTCTGACATCGCCCGCTCCTCTGGTGCGCTCCTCGCCCGCTTCCACGCGGCGCTCACACCCAAACCCGTGCACACCGTTCGCGCGGGGCGTCTCCATCAGGCGTGCCGTCGGGCGGGCCTCGGGTCGGTCGATCTCCCGAGCGGCGTCGTCCGCTCACTCTGCGACTCCGGACCGCACAACCTGATCGTGCGCTCCGACGGCGACATCCAACTGATCGATCTGCCCACGGACGAGCGGTGGACGTTCGCCGAGTTCGACATCGGCGTGCTCGCACACCGGCTCGCGCGGCGCGCGGCGATCGCCTTCCGCTCGTCGGCCACCTCGTCCGACGCGCACCGCGTGTTCACAGATCCGCTCTGCGACGCGTACGTCGGCGCAGGTGGCGCCGACCCCGATCGAGCCGAGGTGATGGCGTCCTTCGCGTCGTCATCATTGGTGTTCGCCAAGCGCTCGCTGACGATCGGCCATCCACACGCGTCGCTCGGATACGCCCGGCGAGACGTGGGCTGGGGCCTGTCGACGCTGCGGACCGCCCGTCGTGGTCGCTGACCGACGGCGTGATTGGTGCCGGTGCCGACCACATCGGCCATAATGGCGCGGGCGGCTATTCCTCGAACCCGAGGTGGATGACGGAGAAGATGAACGACCGGCCACGGCTGAATCCCACATCCGGCGAAGCGGCGGACCGAGGCCTCACGCTGTCGGTCATCGACGACCTCGATGTGCTTCGCGAGTTGGTCCCCGCATGGCGGGCGCTGCTCGAGTCGACCGACGGCTCGTGCGCCTACCAGTCGCCCGAGTGGATGATCGGCTGGTACGCCGAGGCGGGGCGACGCGACAGGCTGCACGTCGTGGTGATCGAGCGGGGCGACAGGCTCGTGGGCATCGCACCCTTCGTCATCGCCCGCCCTCCACCGGTTCCGTCGCCGGTCGACGTGGTGATCACCGCGGCGACCGAGCCAGGCGACTACGGCGACCCCCTGCTCGCTCCCGAAGATGTCGACGAGTCGGTCTCAATGCTCGTCGATCACTTGAGCGAGTTGGCGCGCTCGCCGGGTCGGGCGGTGGCGATCCGCCGGATCGACGAGGGCAGCGCGTTCTACCGTCGCTTGATCGAGTGCGATGACATCGACGTGGTCGAGACGAGCACGACCGCCTCGCCGGTCACCAGGTTCGCGGATTGGGACGACCCCCACGACGAGATCGAGCGGATCGCGGCCTCTCTCAAGCTGCCGAAGCAGTGTCGGCGAATCGAGCGAAACGTGGGCCCGATCGTCATCGAGACGACGACCCCGGTCTCTGCGGGGCTCGCGCGGATGGCCGAGATGCACCTCGAACGGTTCGGCGCGGACGACGCCCCCAGACTGCTCCAACGTCCCCGGTCGATGCAACTCGTGCGCAGTTCGATGGAGTCGCTCGACGCCGTCGGCGACGCGCGGATGTGCCGCCTCACCGCGGGCGACACGATCGCCTCGCTCGAGCTCGGCCACAACGTCGGCTCGCGCTGGGTGGGACAGGCTGCCGGATTCGATCCGGCGATGGGGAAATACCGCCCCGGGTACCTCCTGGTACACGGGATCCTGCAGCAGGCGTTGCGCGAGGGCGCGGCCGAGTACGACCACGGCCAAGGCGTGCAGGACTACAAGACCGTCTGGTCGACGACCGAGCGCACGCTGCGCTCGGTCGTGCTCACCCGGCGTGGCACCGTCGGCCGCGCCGAACGATTCATGCAACTCTGCGTGGCCAGCTGGCGTGCGCGTTCGCTGCTCACCGGGCCCCTCGACCCCGAGCGAGGCGGTCGATGAGCGGGGCACGGGCCGACCTCGAACTCCGACAGGCGGTCGTCGACGTCGAGGTCATCACCGACGTCGACCGGCTCGAATCACTGCGCGAACCGTGGAACGAACTGTTGGACCGGGTCGCCGACTCGAATCCCTATCAGGCGCCGGCCTACGTCACCACCTGGTTCCGTCACTACTCGGCGGGTCGGCCGATCCACGTCGTCGCGTTGCGCAACGACGGTGAACTCGTCGGGGTCGCACCGTTCGACGTGAGCCGGATCGGTGTCGGCCCGTTCGCCGTCGAGCGACTCAAGAGCGCGGCATCGGGTCGGGTCGACTACGGCGATCCGCTGCTCGCCGGCTGGATCCCCGGTCTCGCCGGAACACTGCTCGACCATCTCCACGATGTGCTGGCGCGGCCGGGAGCCGCCGCCTACCTCCGCGGTCTTCGCAGCGACGGGTCGCTGCTTCCGGCACTGCTCGAACGCAGCGACCTCCGCGCGATCCCGCTCGCCGATCCACTCCCCGCCGCGGTCGTGCGGTTCGATCTGATGGACGACCCTGTCGCCGGCGTGCGCAAGATCGCCCAGAAGCGTGACGTCCCGCGCTCGATGCGACGCCTGGGTGAGCGGTTCGAGGTGAGCGAGATGATCGATCTCGACATCGACGAGGGACTCGACGCGCTGCAGACCCTGATCGAACGCCGGTGGGCCGACGGCGAGGGCCCGAAGGCGTTCGCCACCGACGGCGACGCCGCCTTCACCCGGGCGGTCGTGCGTGCGATGGCCTTCGACGGTCGAGCGACGATCAAGACGATGCGTGCCGACGGCACACCGGTGTGGGTGGCGTTGCTCCTGCGGGTCGGCGATCGCGTCGTCGGTGACATGTTGGCGATCGACGACGACTTCAGGAAGTTCGGCCCGGGCAACATCGGGATCTACCAGACGCTGGAGCAGTTCGCGGAACGGGGTGATCTCGAAAAGGACATGTTGAGCGGCGACTACGGTTACAAGCACCGCTGGTCGAACGCCGATCGCACCTCGCAGTCGTTCCTCGTCGTCCGCGACGACGCGTTCGGGCGCGCCCAACTGACGATACGCGAGCGCGCCCGAGGCCTCCGACGGGGCGGGCGACCGACCGAGACCGAGTGAGAGGTCAGCACCACCGTGGAGTCGACGATCTACAACGACGGGACCTACCTCCGGAACGTGCACGACTGGCACACCGGTGACGCACCGTGGAAGGCCGCACAGATCGGGCGCCTCCTCGAACGCAACGAGATCGCGCCGCGATCGGTACACGATGTCGGCTGCGGCGCGGGAGAGGTGCTCGCCCAACTCCGGTCGCGCCTCGCGGGCGAGGCCCAGCTCTTGGGAATGGACATCGCCGACGATGCGATCGAACTGGCCTCGCTGCGCGCCGACGAGCACCTCACGTTCGAGTGCGGTGACTACCTGACGGCCGAGGTTTCTCGGCCCGACGTGCTGATGCTGCTCGACGTATTCGAGCACGTGCCCGACTACCTCGGTTTCCTCTCCACCCTCGGCGAACGCGCCGAGCTGTTCGTGTTCCACATCCCGCTCGACATGTGCGCGTGGAGCGTGATGCTGCGATCGCGTTGGATGCTGCGCATGCGCGAGACCTACGGACACCTCCACTACTTCTCCTACGAGACCGCGCTGGCGACGCTCGAGAGCGCGGGCTACACGATCGTCGACGAGTTCTTCACCGACGACTATGACGCCGACGCGGCGATGGTGCCGGCTCGCACGGCGTGGCGACAGCGCGTGTACTACGAGGTGCGGCGCACGTTGTTCCGGGTCGGTCCGCGCCTTGCGGTGGCGCTGTTCCCGCACTTCAACGTGTTGGTGCTCGCCCGCCGCAGCTACGCGAGCGGGCGTCAGGAGCCCGCCGACAGCTGAAAGAGGGAGTTGCCGACGGTGGTGACGGTGACGCCTCCCAGGCGGGGAACCTCGGCGGAGAACCGGTCGAGGATTGCCTCGACCTCGGCGGTCCCGGTCGTGGGGAACTTCTGGTCGGCGAGCTTGCCGCTGATCGGCGGCATCCAGTCCTTCTCGGCGCGCCGGCGCTTGGACCATTCCTTGCGGGCCCGGACCGGGATCATCCGCAGCTCGTCGGATCGTCGCCGGCCCTGGCGTCCGTCACCGGTGTCTTCGCGCACCGGCAGCGCATCGAACACGTCGAGCAGGTTCTCGCTGGCGAGCGGGCCGTGCACGGCGGCGAGGTGGTGGTCGACCACCGAAGCAACGCGATCGGGAACGACCTGCCGACCGGCGAGAAGGTCGCCGACGGCGGTGACGAGCTCGTCGTCGGATTCGACGACCAGGCTGATCTCGTTGGGCAACATCGGGAAGTCGGACTCGTCGAAGGGCGCGTAGGCGATGCGCGGCACGCCGGCGACGGCGGCCTCGACGCCGGTCGTGCAGTTGCTGTGAACGATCCCCTCGGCGGCGAGGAGCCACGGCGTGATCGTGCCCTCGTAGTGGAGCTCGATGTTCGGCTGTCCCTCGACGAGGTTCGACCAGAAGGCGTGGTCCTCGGCGGGATGCGGTCGGATGACGAGCTTGCACCCGCCGGTCATCTCGCGTGCGAGTCGCGGGAGTGCGACCTCGAGTCGTTCGAGGATGCGGCGTCGGAGGTCGAGGTACCCCTCGAACCGCCTGCGCTCGTGCGGATCGGAGTAGTGACCGCTGACGTGTCCGAACTGCTCTGTCAGTGCGCCGCCGTCGGCGCCGATCACGTTGGCGAAGTTGGAGGGGAAGAACACGTACCTGCCGACCGACTCGCGGATGCGATCGACCTGAGCCCGGTGCAGCCCGTGCATCTCGGGACGCCAGAGGTCGACGCGCGGATTGCCGGTGACGATCACCCGATCGGCGAGCGTCGGCTTGGCGGCGCGCACGACCTCGGCCTGGGCATCGCCCCACGTGCAGAAGCGCGCCGTTTCGGCGAGCGTCTCGCTCGACAGCCGCCGCTTCGGGTACGTGCTGGATCCGCCCTCGTGGACGAGACCCTCCTCGTCGATCGCCGCGTAGACGTTGCCGAGCGCCTTCGCGTACTGCGTCTTCTGCAGCGACGCGGCCTGGATGCACTTGTCGAAGTAGAGACCCCTCGGCAGCGAACGCAACGCGCTGTTGAGCGCGCTCTTGCGCCCGATCACGACGTTCCAGCCGGCTGCGACGGCGTGCGCCCCGAGGAACAGACGCGATTCGAACGCTCGCGTCTTGACCTCGACCGGCAGCAGCAGCCAGCGCGTGCTGCCGCTCACAGGAAGGCTCCGCGGGCGGCCGCCACGTCGATCGGTACGCCGTTCATCGCGGGCACGATATCGGCGAGCCCGCCACGTACGATGGTGCCCGGCCGGCGGGCTGGTCGCGGAGGAGAACGATGAACGTGATGATGACTTGGGCGCCGCTGGGCGGTTCGGCGGGCGGCCGGTGAGCCCCTATCTCGACGACATCGATCTCCTCGTCACCGATTTCGACGGAGTCCTCACCGACGATCGGGTGCTCGTCTTCGACGACGGACACGAGGCGGTGCGGTGCAGCCGTTCCGACGGTCTCGGATGTGATCTCCTGCGCGCGGCAGGGCTCGACATGGTGATCCTCTCGACCGAGACGAACCCGGTCGTCTCGGCGCGGGGTGCCAAGTTGCGGATCGACGTCGTGCAGGGGAGCTCCGACAAGGCGACCGCGCTGCGCGACCTGGCGCGCGACCGGGGTGTCGGCCTCGATCGGGTGATGTACGTCGGCAACGACGTCAACGATGCGGGCGCCCTCTCGATCGTCGGCTGGCCTGTCGTCCCGGCCGATGCCCACCCCGATGTCGCCTGTCTCGGCCGGTTCACCACCGTCTCGAAGGGCGGTGAAGGCGTGCTCCGCGAGCTGGCGAGCACGCTGCTCCGCGATCGCACCGCTGATCGACCGGGCGATACACCCAGCGCCTCGAAAGGCACGGGCTGACGTGGAGGTGCTCGCGATCGTGCCCGCCCGCGGTGGTTCGAAGGGGATCCCGCGCAAGAACCTCGTGACGCTGCTCGGCCGGCCGCTGCTCTGGTGGTCGGTGCGGGCGGCGCTCGAATCCGAGACGGTCACGCGCACGATCGTCAGCACCGACGACGACGAGATCGCCTCGACGGCCACAGCGGCGGGCGCGGAGGTGCCGTTCATGCGGCCCGACGAGCTGGCGGGCGACACCGTCGTCGATCTCCCCGTCTTCGAACACGCGCTCGACACGCTCGCGACGACCGAGGGGTACCGACCCGACATCGTGGTGCACCTGCGTCCGACGTCACCGCTGCGTCCGCCCGGCCTGATCGACGACGGCGTCCGTCTCGTCGCTTCCGATCCGGTGGCCGACTCGCTCCGGGCGGTCACGCCGCCCGCGAACAACCCGTTCAAGATGTGGCGGATCGAGGACGGGGTGCTCGTGCCGCTCGTCGACTCGGGCATTGACGAGCAGTACAACCAGCCCCGCCAGGCGTTGCCCGAGACGTTCTGGCAGACCGGCACGCTCGACGTGATCCGAGCGGCGACGATCACGGAGAAGCACTCGATGACCGGCGATCGGATCCTGCCGATGCTGATCGGGCCGGAACTGGCGGTCGACATCGACGACCCGGCGTCACTCGCAGCCGCTGAGGCGGCGTGCATGGCGTACTTCGGGTCCGGCGACTCCTGAACGATGGTCGACGCGATTCCCGGCTCACCCGCGATCGCGGTGGTCGGCACCGGATCGATCGGGCGTCGCCACCTCGAGGTGCTGCTCTCCCTCGGCCATTCGGACCTGGTAGCGGTGTCCGAGCACCGGCGGCTCGACCACCTCGAGATCGACGGCACCCGGGTCGCGGTCAGCCATCGGCTCCCCGACGTGATCGACGAGGTCGACGCGGTGATCGTCGCAAGTCCGACCTCGCTCCATCTCGGTCATCTCCGCACCGCGGTCGAGGCGGGACGCCACGTCCTGATCGAGAAGCCGGTGGCCGCCGCCTCGGCCGGCCTCGACGATCTCGTCTCGCAGGCTGCGGCACGGGGTCTCGTCGCCGGGGTGGGTCACCAGTTCCGTTACGAACCGGGCCTGGTGAAGATCCGCGACGTGCTGCGCGAGGGTGCGCTCGGCACGATCCTGGCGGTCGAGGCGCACCAGGGGGAACATCTCGCCGACTACCACCCCGACGAGGACTACCGCGCCGGCTACGCCGCCCGGCGCGACCTCGGCGGTGGTGTGCTGCGCACACAGATCCACCACATCGACGTCCTCGAGTGGATCTTCGGTCCGCTCGTTCGAGTCTACGCCTCGGGTGGACACGTGACCGATCTCGAGGTCGATGTCGAGGACTCGGCGTCGTACCTCTTCCGATCGGCCGCGGGCACACCGGTGTACGGACACGTCGACTACCGACAGCGGCCGCGGACCGTCTCGCTCGTCGTCGTCGGTACCGAAGGGCGGATCGAGTGGGATCACTACGGCGCGCGTCTCACGCACACACCGAGCGGCGGCGATCCGATCGTCACGACCTGGCCATATGATCGCCACGCCATGTTCGAGAGCCAGATGAGCGACTTCCTCGCTGCGATCCGTGGTGGAACGCCGCTGCGGACCACGCTGCGAGACGGTGTGCGGGCCGTGCGCCTCGTCGAGGCGATCGAGCGGTCGTGCGCACTCGATCGGTCGGTCGCCGTCGAGCAGGGGCCCGGCGGCGATGGCTGACGACGACCGGTCCGGGCGATCGCCACTGCTGAGCATCGTCATCTGCACGTTCAATCGCGCCGAACGACTCGGTGAGCTGTGCACGAAGCTTCTCGCGGAGCAGGGGGCGGACTACGAGATCCTCGTCGTCGACGACGGCTCGACCGACGACACCGAGGCGGTCGTCGGAGCCTTCGACGACGAGCGCCTGCGCTACGTCCACCAGACGAACGGCGGTCTGTCGGTCGCGCGGAACACCGGCCTCCGCGAGGCGAGGGGGGAGATCGTCGCGTTCGTCGACGACGACGACCGACCGCTTCCGACCTGGTCTGCCCGACTGACAGCACCCTTCGTCGACGACGGCGAGTGCGCCGTCGTGTCGTGCGGCGTCATCGATGTCAAAGGAGACGTAGAGGTGACCCGTCTTCCGACGCACCTCGGGCCGGTGTTCGACGACCACGACGGTCTCATCGCAGCCGGCAGCTTCGCCGTGAGACGTGACGGCGCCCTTGCGGCCGGCGGGTTCGACGACGACATCAAGTGCAGCCACCAGACCGAGTTCATGTTGCGCATGCTGCCGCTCTGCACGCTCAGGTCGTGGAAGGTCGTCGCGATCGACGAGCCGCTGCTGCGGATCAACTGGGCCGCGCCCACCGAACGCGGCCGCAACAACCCCGAGCGCCTGCTCGCGTGCACGGAACGACTCCTCGAGGTGCACGGCGACCGGCTCCGGCGCGATCCGCACGCGTACGCCAACTACGCCGCCGTGTGCGGCGCTTGCAGCGCCCGTCTCGGGCGCTACGGCGAGGCTCGGGGCTGGTTCGTCAGCGCGTGGCGGTCCGAGCACTCGGTGCGGCATCTCGCGCGAACGATGATCACGTGGGTGCCACCGCTTGCCCGCCGCGTGTGGGACGCGGGTTGATCGCCGTGTTCGAGCGCCTCGAGGCCATGTTCCTCGACGTCACGTTGCGGTACGGTTGTGCACGGGACATCATCGGCGGAGTCTCATGACCGAACCATCCAGAATCACGAACACGCGGGACCTCTTCGACCTCACCGGTCGGCGCGCGATAGTCACCGGCGGCGCCGGACTCCTCGGCACGCGCTTCGCGTCGGCGCTGCTCGACGTCGGAGCCACCGTCTACCTGCTCGACCACGACGGTCGAGCCGCAACCAGTGCCGCCGAAGAGCTGTCCTCCGCCGAGCCCTCACGTGCCGAGCCCTCACGAAGGGGCGCCTGCCTCGCCGTGCAGTGCGACATCACCGACGAATCCGACGTCACCCGCTGCGTCGACGGGATTCTCGCCGACGGCCCGATCGAAGTGCTCGTCAACAGCGCCGCGGTCAACCCGAAGGCAGAGCCGGGCGACGACGATCGGGGCGGCGTTGCGATCGACGACGTCTCGTTCACCCGATATCCGGTCGCTCGATGGCGCAAGAGCATGGACGTCAACCTCACCGGGATGTTCCTCGTCACCCAGGCGGTGTGTCGGCATTTCGAGAGCCGCGGGGCCGGTGGCGTCATCGTCAACATCTCCTCGACGTACGGCATCGACGGACCTGACCAACGCCTGTACGAGCGCGCCGACGGCACGCGGTCGTACAAGCCGCTCGACTACTCGGTCAGCAAGGCGGGGGTGCTCGGGTTCACCAGGGCGCTGGCCGCCAACTACCGCGGAACCGGCATCCGGGTCAATGCGCTCACGCCGGGCGGCGCATTCAACGACCACGACGACGAGTTCGTCACCGCGTACTCGTCGCGCACCATCCTCGATCGCATGGCGCACCCCGACGAGTATCGGGGGGCGATCGCATTCCTCTGTTCCGACGCCTCGACCTACATGACCGGAGCCAACCTCATCGTCGACGGGGGCTGGACCGCCTGGTGACGGGCGAGCCATCACCGATCGCACCGCAAGACAAGGAGACCAAACATGGAACCCCCAACGCTGATCGCCGAGATCGGATGCAACCACATGGGCGATCTCGAGATCGCCAAGCGATTCGTCGATGTCGCCGGATCGTTCTGCGAGATCCGGAACGTCAAGTTCCAGAAGCGATCCAATCGCGACCTGCTACCAGCGGATCAGTACGACGCGCCCCACCCGGTGCCGGCGAACTCGTTCGGCGCCACCTACGGCGAGCACCGCGAGTACCTCGAGTTCACGATCGAGCAGCACAAGGAACTGATGGACTACTGCACCGAGCGCGACATGGTCTACGCGACGTCGATCTGGGACGTGCAGTCGCTGCGCGAGGTCGTCATAGTCGGCCCGCAATATCTGAAGATCCCGTCGGCGGCGAACACCAATGTCGGGTTGCTCGAGGAGACCTGCCGCACGTTCGGCGGCAAGATCCACATCAGCCTCGGCATGACGACGCGCGACGAGGAGTCACAGATCGTCGAACTCTTCCGCGACCACGGCCGCGTCGGCGACGTCGTGCTCTACGCGTGCACCTCGGGTTACCCGATCCAGGCGAGCGAGGCCTGCCTGCTCGAGATCCCGCGCCTCATCGAGGCGTACGGCGACGAGGTCGAGGCGATCGGCTACTCGGGCCACCACAACGGCATCGCCATCGACACGGTCGCGTACACGCTCGGCGCGACCTACATCGAGCGTCACTTCACCCTCGACCGCACGTGGAAGGGCACCGATCACGCGGCGTCCCTCGAGCCAGACGGCATGCGCCGCCTGCAGCGCAACCTCTCCCAGGCGGCCGACGCGCTCGCACCGAAGCCGAGCGAGATCCTGCCGATCGAGGAGCCGCAACGGGTCAAGCTGAAGTGGGGGGCCGCAGCGCTGAGCTGAGGGCCCGCTCAGGCGGCTTGCTTGGCGCCGACGAGGGCGACGACGGTATCGATCGACTCGAAGTGTTCGGCGACGACATCGTCTTCGTCGATGATGATGTCGAACTCCGCCTCGAGGTACTCGACGAGCGTCATGATGCCGAGCGAGTCGAGCACACCCGCGTCGAGCAGCGGGTAGTCGTCGGTGAGTTCGTCGTCGTCGCCCGCGAATTCGAGTTCGGTGAGCAGGAACTGTCGGACGTAGTCAGGAACCGTCATCGGTGTGATCCTCTTGGGCGCGCCGTGTGAGTTCGGCTCGGTCGATCTTGTCGGTGGATGTCTTGGGGAGTCCGGCGAGGAACTCGATGTGGTCGGGCACCATATAGCGCGGGATGTGCAGCAGGCAGATCCTGATCACGTCCTTCGGCTCGAGCTGATCGTGGGTGACGACGTGGGCGACGATGCGCGTTCCCAACTCGTCGTCCGGGAGCCCCGATACGGCGCACTCGATGACGCGCTGATCCGCGAGGATCGCCGCCTCGATGTCGCCGAGCTCGATGCGGTAGCCGCGCCGCTTGACCTGGTTGTCGCGACGGCCGAGGAATGTGAGTGTCCCGTCGGCTTCCTCGCGCACGAGGTCGCCCGTGCGGTAGGCGGGTTCGCGGCCGCCGACGTGTCCGGGAGGCATCACGAGCACCCGCGCTGTTCGCTCCGGATCGCCCCAGTAGCCCTGCATCACCGTGGCACCGCGGACGTAGAGTTCGCCGATCTCGCCCGGTGCGACCACCTCGCCGTCGCTGTCGACGACGATCGTCTCGTCGTTGGCGATGGCGACACCGATCGAGACCGGGGGATCGTCGGGTGTCGGCGGCTCGGTCACGCGGTGAAACGTGCACGCGTTGGTCTCGGTCGGACCGTAGAGGTTGGCGTACCGGGGGTGGGGGACGAGGTTCATCAGCGCGGCGAGGTGGCGTGTCGGAAACACCTCGCCGGCGAACAGGAGCAGGCGCAGCGTTGGCAGTGAGCCCTGCGTGAGCCCGCCCCGCTCGACGAGCATCGTGAGCATCGACGGCACCGCGTACACGACGGAGATGTCGTTGTCGTCGATGAACGAGCGGAGGTCGGCGGGGAACATCGACGCCTTGCGGCCGACGAGGTGCACCGATGCACCCGCCCGGGCCGACGCGAACAGGTCGAACGTCGAGAGGTCGAAGATCAGCGGGGCCAGCTGTGCGACGCGGTCGGAAGGGAGGAGCGCGAACTCGTCGGCGGCCCAGGTGGCGAACGCCATCGCGTTGCGGTGCGACACCATGACACCCTTGGGATCGCCGGTGGATCCCGAGGTGTACAGGATGTAGGCGAGATCGTCGTCGATCACCTGCGGGAGCTCGTCGGCGAAGGCGTCGAGTGCCGAGCCGGCGTGCAGAACGGTGGTCGGCGGCAGCGATTCGGGCCGAGACATCTCGGGATCTGCATCGAGGGCGACGATGTGGTCGAGGCTCGCGCCGGCCTCGGCAAGCGAGGTCCAGGTCTTCTTCAGTTTCGATGGCGAGGCGAGCACGCGGATCCCACAGTTGCCGATGATGTAGGCGATCCGGGCGGCCGGCGCGGTCGGATCGAGCGGCACGTAGGAGGCCCCCGCCAACATCGTGGCGTAGATCGCGATGATCGCCTCGATCGACTTCTCGGCATGCACGCCGACCCGATCGTTGCGTCGCACGCCGCACGCGCCGATGAGCATGTGGGCGGTGCGCCGGGCCTGCTCGGCGAGATCGCCGTAGGTGATCGAACGGTCGCCGTCGACGAGGGCCACCGCGTCGGGATCGCGTTCGGCCGCCGATGTCAGGAGGTCGTGGACGACGAGCGGCATGTCGTTCAGCGGGGTACAGCTCGATCGATCCACCCGCCGACCATCGGGACGAGCCGATCCTGCACGTGCAGCGTGCGGTAGCCGGCCATCATCTCGTCCATGATCTCGCCGGTGATGCTCGGGTGGCGCAGCGGGCGGAGGTCGTCGCGGATCTGTACGAAGTCGCCTGCGTACGGATCCCAGTAGCTCGTGCCGTAGACCAGATGCACGGGGACGCCGCGCGCCCCGAGATCCTCGAGCCCGGCGACGATCTGGCGGCTCACCCACGGTGGCAGCTTCGATCCGGTCGCGCGGAGCTTGGCGGTCTTCAAGAGTTGACGGCTCTTGGAGCGGACGAGCTTGACGTACAGCGCCCGCTTCTCGGGGTCGCCGAGGTGACGGACGCGGTCGAGGCGCCTGACGAAGTCGTGCGTGTCGAGTTCGGAGACCACCCGCTGCGACGTCTGCTCGCTGACGGCGCCGTCGCGCAGCACGAGTGTGATCAGGAACATCGCGCACAGCTCGGGGATCTGATCCGCGACGACGACCGCGGTCCGCGCGCCGAAGCACTCGCCGTAGATGGCGATCTTCGAGATGCCCTCGTCGCGCAGCACCCGGACGGCGCCGAGCGCCTCGTCGACGAACGGATCGTCCATCACGAACTCGTCGATCTCGCCGGTGCTGTCGCCGATGCCGTGCCACTCGACGCGCAGGCTGTGGAAGCCGCGGCGGGCGAGGTCGTCGGCCATGCGCGTGTGCACGCGGTTCTTCCCCGCCGAGCTTCCGCCGTGGCCGCCGTTGAGGAAGATCACCCCGACGTCGCGCGCGGGGGCGATCGGCCGGGTCAGCACGCTCAGCACCGTCTCGTCGCCGGCCTCGAGCCAGCGCGGCACCTCGTCGGGGACCGCGCGGTCGTCGAGGACCGTCTCGCTCGGAAGTTCGGCGCTGTCGGTTGTGAGGGCGTCGGTGCTCATAAGACCTCGGATCGTGTTTTCGCCATCTCTGCGATGACGGGGACGGTTGCGGCGAGGACTGCCACGGTGACCGGGCGGCCCTCCTCGCCGCGCTTCCACGGGCCGGGGGCGAACCACCAGATCTCGGCCTCGTCGACCAGATGCGAACGCGTCGTGGTGTCTTCCCATGCGGCGAGCAGCTTGGCGAACTTCGGGTCGACCGACTTGCGGCCGAACTGGAACAGATCGACCGTGCACCCGGGAGGTGGCGGCGAATCGACGAGCCTGTGGCCCTCGAAGCTGTCGAGCGTCGCGCGCACCACCGAGAACCCGACCAGGTCGCCGACCCCGGCGTCGTAGCCGTCACGGAAGATCGCGGCGAGGTCGTCGCCGCCCTGGTCGCGGCCGGTCGCCACCGTCTGCAGCTTGGCGGCCCGCCCCAGCTCACGCACGAACGTGGTGATGTCGGTGACCGGATGCCAGAGGACCAGTTGGTCGGCCGAGACGGCGATCGCCACCTCGGCTGCGACGAGGGCGCCGACCCGCTCGCCGAGAATGATCTGCACGCTCCCCGGGTGCTGCTCGGCGAGGTCGGTGGCGGCGTTGACCGCATCGGCGATCATCGTCGTGCGGACCGCCGTGGTGAAGATGTGGCTGTTGCCCGTGCCCCGGTAGTGGATGCGTCGGATCGCCACCCCGTGCTCGGCCAGCGCGCGGGCGAGCATGGTCTGGCGGCGATAGCCGCCGTCGAATTCGCCACCGACCGCCGGGCAGAGGGTGAGGCATGCTCGAACGTGCCCGCCTGGCACGCGGGTGACGTGGTAGACCCGCTCGCCGTCGACGTCGACCCATCCCGCTTCCTCGGTCGTGCCATCGTCGAGCCGCCGGATCGAGCCGGAATCGCCGTTGCGTATGTTCATCTTCCCACCTCTCGTCGGATCGCTGCGTATACCCCTCGCCGCCGTGCTCGGGTCGACGCCCATCCGTCGTCTCATGATACTGGCGTGGGAGGCGTCCGTGGCGTCCGGAGCAGGAACGATGACACTGTCAGCGGGAGCGGAGAACCGACCGGTAGAGCGCCGTCATGCGCTCGGCGACGGCGGCGGTCGTGAACTCGTCGAGGAACACCTCGCGCCCGTCGGAGAGCCCCGCGTCGTCGCGCGGCGCGGAGAGGAGGGCGGCGAGTGATCGGGCAAGCGCGCTGCTGTCGGCCACCGGCACGAGGGCGCCGAGGAGACGCCCGCCCGGGCGCTGGAGGACGCTGCGGATGGCCGGGATGTCGCTCGCCACGATCGGGCACTCGAGGGCGAGCGCCTCGACGAGCGTGCCGGGGAATCCCTCGCGCGACGACGGGAAGGCGAGCGCGTCGGCGGCCGCCAGCAGATCTGGCACGTCGCTGCGGTGGCCGAGTCGCTCGACGATTCCCCCGATGCCGAGCTCGTCGATCACCCGGCCGATCTCGTCGCTCCGGTCGCCTCGCTGCCCGGCGAGCAGCACTCTCACGCCCGGCACATCGTCGGCGAGCGCCGTGACGGCTCGCAGCAGCGTCGTGTGACCCTTCGGGAGTACCTCGCGGCCGATGCCGACGACGAGGGGGGTCGTCGGGTCGACACCGAGCCGCTCGCGAACCGCTCGACGTCGTTCGGCGGTGCGCTCGCCGAGAGCGGCCGGCTCGCGCCCTCGGGGGATGATCGTGAACCGGTCACGGCCGACGAGGAGCCTGCGCGACATCACGTCGGCGACCGGCGCGCTGACGGCGTGGAACGAAACCACGGCGCGGGCTGTCATCGCGTCGACGGCGACCGCGGCGCGAGCCCGCAGACCGGACGCACTTCTCCACGGTCCGAGCTCGAAACCGGTGCTGACCAGGCTCGAGATGACCGGCCGACGCGACATCACACCGGCCAGCCGACCCGCTTGATCGGCCTCGAACAGGGTCGTGTGGACGATGTCGGCTCCGGTGGCCGCGATCAACCGGCGAAGGGCGAATGCGCGGGCGAGACGTGGCGCGTCGACGCGATGGAGGGTCACTCCCGCGTCGCGAAGCTGGTCGTGCACACCATCTCGCTCGACGAAGTAGCAGACGTGGAGCTCGATACCGAGCGCCGTGAGGTGGGGGGCCATCGAGGCGAGCGACGTCTCCGCCCCTCCGGGTGCGAGGCTGTCGATCACGTAGAGCACCCGGATCGATCCCACCACCCAACGGAGCGTACCTGCCCGATACGCTTGCGTCCGGCTGGTCGGCAACCATGGTCGAACTCGAATCTCAACCCTCTCCCACCCCGCTCGATCGGGCGGCGTTCGTGGTGTCGATCGACGTCGAGATGTCGTGGGGCCAGATCCACCGCCCCGCCGGTGAGTTCGACTACGACTTCCCCGACGAGCGTGCCCAGATGCGCCGCCTGCTCGACGTGTTCGACTCGTACGGCGTGCCTGCGACATGGGCGTTCGTCGGTCACCTGTTGCTCGACGGGTGTGAGCGACGAGACGGGATCGCCCATCCCGATCTGCCGCGTCCCGAGTACGCGTGGTTCGACGGTGACTGGCTCGCCGCCGATCCCTGCACCGATGCCACCGATGCCCCGACGTGGTACGCCCCCGACCTACTCGCCGAGGTCGTGGGTCGCGACGCCGGCCACGAGATCGGATCACACTCGTTCACGCATCTCATCGCCGGTGACCCGGGGTGCTCCGAGGCCGCGTTCCGATCCGATCTCCGCAGATGTCGCGAGGAATCCGAGCGCCGCGGCGTGCCGCTGCGTTCGTTCGTCTTCCCGCGCAATCGGTACGGCCACGAGCACGTGCTCGGCGACGAGGGGTTCACCTGCTTCCGTGGACCGCGCGCCGATCCCCATGGCGGCTCCCCGTCTGCCGTTCGCAGGACCCGCGGCGTTGCCGAGACGATCGTTCCGACCGCGAAGAGCGCTGTCCAGCCGGTCGCCGCGCACGGGATCTGGAACCTCCCCGCCACCTACCTGCACGACGTCGGCGACGTGCGGCGGTATCCGCTCAAGCTCGCTCAGGCCAAGCGCCGACTGCGCCAAGCGGCGACGCATCGGGGCCTTTTCCACCTCTGGTTCCACCCGCACAACGTGCAGCACGAGCCCGAGCGCTGGTTCGACGGGCTCGAACAGCTCCTCGAGCGGGCGGCGACGCTGCGAGCGGTTGGGAAACTCGAGACGCTGACGATGGCGCAGGTGGCCGATCGGCTCGGTCCTTCAGCACCCGCCGAGGCGTGAGCCCGAGTTCACCGCCACGGTCATCTCGATCGGATCGAGCGAGATCGGCCTGATCACGATCCGCACCTGATCGTCGTCGATCTCGCCGAGTCCGAGGTGGGTGACCGTCGGAGCACCCGCCGCGTAGCCGGTGGTGCTCTCGATCCAAGTGGTCGCGAGACGGGTGTCGCCATCGCTCGTCCAGATCTCGACGCGAGCGCCGGCCGCGTCGAGTCCCAGCGCCGCGACATCGATGCTCACCCAGTCCTGCGAGCCGCCCGACGACCTGAAAAGCGGTGACTCGAGGGCCGGCTCCCACTCGACGAGGAAGACGTCGGCGCGACCGTCACGGTCGAAGTCGTCGACGACGCCGGTGACCCAGTACTGACCGTCGCCCGGCTCGCCGATCGGCTCGAAACGGGGTATCGCGTCGTCGATTCCCGTACTGCGGAGCACGAACGGAACATCGTCTCGGGTCGCCGCGGAGGTGACGATGTCGGTGAGTCCGTCGTTGTCGACGTCGACGATCGCGACGTGCGGTGACTTGGTCCAGAGGCCGGGGATCCCCGCTTGGGCGGTGACCTCGTCGAGGCGGAGCTCGCCATCGCTGCTGCGATTGAGGAACACCCTGATCGGCACTGCGACGCCGTCGTCGATCGTGGAGTTGAAGTGGTGGCCGATCACGAGATCCGGGCGTTGGTCACCGTCGAGATCCCCGACGGCGATACCCGCCGGATCGTCCTCGTCGCCGTACAGTTCCCACCGCAGCGACTCCTGAACGGACACGGTGAACCCGTCCGGGCCGCCCATCAGCACCCGCTCGTCACCGCTGACGATCACGTCGAGCCATCCGTCGTCGTTCAGATCGACCGCCGCCAGCGCCAGCGTGAACATGTCGTCGGGAAGACCCCACTCGTCGCTCGCGTCGCTGAACTCGAACCCACCCTCGTTGCGGTACAGGCGTGTCGGCCCGTCGCCGAACCGGTCGGCTGCGAGGACGAGATCGGCCAAGCCATCGTGGTCGATGTCGAATATCGCGACAGCGCGGCCGCGGCCGGCCGATTCGATCGTCGTCGCGATGCGCCACTCTCCTTCGTCGTTCTCGTAGACCGTGGTCGGCCGGCTGCTGATCTCACCGTCGTGGCGAGGGTTCCGCACGACGACGAGGTCGAGATCGCCGTCGGCGTCGAGGTCTGCGAACGTGGCGCCGCTCGTGCGGGCCTGATCGCCGGCAAACCGGTCGTCGACCGCGAACCCGTCAGGCCCCCCGAGCAGGAGTCGATCGGGCGATGGGCCGTCCGCGCCACGGAACTCGTAGGCGTCGACCTCGCGGTCGGCGAACCCGCCCACGAACAGGTCGGTCCAGCCGTCGCCGTTCACATCGCCCGCCGCGGTCGCGTGACCGTGCATGCCGGTGAGCGGCTCGACGAGGCCGACCTCGTCGGTTACGCGGTTCCAGGCGACTCCGTCACCCTCGGCGGGTTCGGCCGCCCAGCAGCCGACATCATCGGACGCGCCGGGGGCGTCAGAACCCTCCGATCCATCCGAACCATCAGCTCCGTCAGATGACGTCGTGTCGTCGGCGATGTCGGCGTTGTTGGCTTCCAGCGACCCGGAATCGGCGGTTGCACCGCTGCCGACCTCGGTGTTGTCGCCGGACGTGTCGGCCTGCTCGTCGGAGGAGGACCCACCACATGCGGCCGCGACCACCGCGCCGGCGGTCAGCCAGAGCAGCACCCGCAGCGGGCGCTGCGTCATGGCAATTCGACGACGGCGAGCACGACGGTACCGAAGGTCTCGCCGAGCTCACCGGGAGGACCTGCGTTGAGGCCGATGAACAGGCGCTCTCCACTCGGGTCGACGACGATGTCGTAGGTCCCACCCGCGGTGACACCGAGCGCGGGCTCGATGAGATCGTTGAGCAGCACGATCACCTCGTGCTCACCCGAGGCCACGTCGACCGCGATGAGCGGCGTGCCGAAGTCGGCTCCGCTCCCGTGTGCGCCGGGAACGTAGTAGAGCGTTGCGCCGTCGGGCGAGACCGCGAGTGAGGCCACGTAGTCCTCGACGAGGCCGAGATCGGTGAACGTTCCGTCGGGCGACAGCCGGAACAGTGCGTCGGGGTCGCGGGTCGTGCCGAACACCGATCCGTCGGGAGTTCTCGTCGTCGCCGCACGCAGCCAGCCTCCCGACAGCACGTCGGTGACATCGCGGGCATCGCCGTCGGCGTCGACCGCGACGAGATCTCCGTCGCCGACCGCGTAGAACGCTTCGCCGTCTGCGGAGACCAGGATCGAGCGGAACCCCAGGTGGCGGTCGTCGGCGATCGTCGAGACGACCTCGCCGGTCTCGGCGTCGGCGACGAAGAAGATCCCGGCGTCGGGCTCACTCTCGGGATCGACCGCCTCTCCGAACACCCATCGCCCGTCGGGCGACATCGCGAGCGACGGCAGTCCGTAGCCCGGGACCGGGACCCCGAGCGACTCGACCGTGCGGGTGGCAGGGTCGTACTCGATGAGGTGGTCGCCCTGGTACGAGCCGCCGATCCGCAGATCGCGGCGCGTGCCCCAGTACGTCGACGTGATCACCTCACCGCAGGGCCGGACGAGCATCGGAGCGTGCACCTTGCCGTAACCCCAGTCACCCGATTCGTGACCGAGTGCCTCGGACACGTCGGTGGTGCGGTGGAGGGTGCCGTCGTCCGGGTCGTACTCGTAGATCCAGCTGTTGCCGTCCTGTCCGAGGTGGTCGCCGACAGCGGAGACGAAGCGGCCGTCGGGAAGCACCGCACCCTGCCCCCACTGCGACCACGGATTGCCCTCGTGGTCGGGTAGCGGATAGAGCGCTGCGCGCACCTCGGGCCCGTCGGAGTCCGAGATCAACTCGAGTTCGATCGACGCCTGACTCGTGTCCTGCCGATCGCTGACCTCGCAGTCGCCGGGCACCGCGACACCGTCACCCGACGTCGCCTCCGGCGCCGAGCCCGAGCCCCCGCCCCCGCCGCCGTCTTCGGCGTCGTCGGTCGACCCACCGGTGGACCCGCCCGACGGTGCGGCACTCGAGTCGGACCCGTCGGCGGTCTGGCCCGCGCCGGTATCGGATGAGGAGCCGTCGTCGCCCCCGGCACACGATGCGGCGAGCAGCGCAAGAGCGAGCACCGCGGCCGTCCGCGACCTGATCCGATGGCCCCGCCATGGACCGACCTTCCCACGCCTGGTCATCGACCCGACGATACTCGGGGTGGGCGGTTGGGTCCCCGCGGCATGGGAATGTTCACTTCTGCGGGTGCGCCACCCGATCGAGCACGTCGAGCCACGTCGGCAGCACGGCCTCCCACATGAAGCTCGCCCGGGTGTGCTCGAGCGCCGCCCGACCGAACCGGTCGCGGTCGTCGAGGACGCGCCGGATCGCGTCGGCGAGTTCCTCGGGTTCGGCGCCCGGCAGCACAGCGCCCGACCTACCGTGGAGTACCAGATCCGACAGCATGCCGACGTCGGTCGCCACCACCGGCACGCCGCAGAGCCCGGCCTCGATGACGACGCCCGGCATGCCCTCGGTGCTGCTCGTCAGGACGAGCACGTCGGCGGCGTGCAGCAGTGACATCGGGTCGTCGATCTCGCCGAGCAGTCGGGCACGCCCGTCGGGAAGGCGGGCAGCCGCAGCCTCGACCCGTGGGCGCTCGGGGCCGTCGCCGGCGATCAGGAGCGTGAGTCCGTCGACCATCGCCGCCGCCTCGACGGCGAGCCAGGTGCGCTTCTCGGTGCTGAGCGCGCCGATCGTGACCGCGACGAGTGCGTCGTCGGCGACGCCCCACCGGAGTCTCGCGGCGGCGCGTTCGTCGTCGGTCGGTGGATGGAAATCGTCCGAGCCGCGCGCGTTGGGGATCACGTCACGCCGACCGGGCGGCACGTTGTAGAGCGTCGCGACCGCGGTGCTCGATGCCTCCGACAGCGTCACGACGTGAGCGGCACGGCCGAACAGCAGAGCGGTGCGCCGCCGGTGCAGACCGCCGCGGACCCACGCTGCGGGATCACCGATGCTGCGATAGATGAACGGCGTCCTCGTGCCGGCAAGTGCGAGCGCACATGCGGGCAGCGTGCTCGAGCCGTATCCGATCACCACGTCGGCCTCGCGGGCGGCGCGCCGGAGTGCCCGCAGCGTCGTCGGTGAGGTCGGTGAGGGACCGAGCACCTCGACTGGCAGATCACTCCCGCGACCGGCGGCGAGTGCCACGACTCGCGTCGTACAGCCACCGGCGGCGAGTCGGGAGGTGAGCTGCACCCCTTCGATCTCCGCGCCGCGACGACTCGCGGACGTGATGACGATGAGGACGTTCAGCGGGCGCGCCGACGCGGGCGAATCGGGGTGCGGGTCGCCGGTCGGCACGTTCGCGAACCGTACTTGCTCAGTACGACGCGAGCGCGCTCAGGGCAGGACCTGCACTTGGGAGTGAGAGCCGGGGCAGAGCGTGGTGACGGGCGTCAGGCGGTCTGGCCGTCGACGACGGTGAAGAAGCCGTAGCGGTCGCCGATGCTGACGGTCGCCGCGGCGCTCATGTCGATCACCATCGTCTGCGTGCTGCTGTCGACTGAGAGTTCGTCGGTGAGCGGCACCTCGACCGGAGCCGGTGCGGTGGTCGTGGCGGGCGCCTCGTCCGGCACCGTGGTCGGCGGGGGAGCGAGGGGCTCGGCGACGGTGGTCGCCGGCGCTTCGGCGACCGTGGTGGTCGGTGCTTCGACCGGCGGCTCGGCGACGGACGTCGTCGTCGTGCCTTCGTCGACCACCTCGGGCACCTCGGGCGCCGGCTCAGGGGGAGCCGTGGTCTCGGTGGTCGTCGCGGTCTCGTCGGTCTGTGCGACGTGGCGGCCGGTGGGCCCTCCACCGACAGGCGGCATCTTGAACTGCAGCGGGGAACCGAACTGCAGGTCGATGGTCTGACCGGTGGCGATGAGCTTCCATCCGCCGCCGCCGTTGACGTCGAGCTGGCGGGTACGGAAGTACTCGAGCGCGGGGGAGCGACCGGTTCCGGGACGCGCCTGCCAGCCCGAGGGATCCCACGCGAGTGTGAGCGAGCGCAGCGGCCCGCGCATCGTGCGCGCTCCCGTGGACATGGTCGCGTGGGCGGGGGTCGACAGCAGTATGGGTGCAGACCAGGCAACCGCGCCAACGGTTGCCGCGCGTCCCAATGCTGCTCGTCGTGAGAGCCGCCGCTCTTGTGTTGATCCGGTCATGTGTTCCGCCTCCGGCCTTTCCGCTCAGTTCTTGTCGATCATCGTATGCGCGCACCGCCCGGCTGGCAACGACCATTCACTCATTGTTGGTATCGGTCGACGAACCCTCTGAGTTGAGGAGATCGGTCAGATTTTCCGAGATCGGCGAGAGAGCGCTCGTCAGCGCAGGGCGCTCTCGATCCATTCGGCTCGTTGATGAACCGATCCGCCGCTCATCGTGAGCAGTCGGGGGCCCTCGGTGAGCAGCGCCGCGGCGTCGAGTCCGCTCTGGCGTCTCGAGCCCGGGACGAAGCTCTCGCCGATCAGTCTCGCCACGGCGGTCGAACGCAGCGCCGGTTGCGGCCGCAAGGGTCCCGCCTGCGACTCGAGGAACACGATCATCGTCTTCGCGATCGGCCGCTGGGCGAACAGGCGTCCCCGGGGGACGGGCACGTGGACGGTGCCGTCGGGGAGCAATGGGCCGGTCGCACCGAGGAACTCGGCGTCGGTGAACGTGAGTCCGCCGAGCTGGCGGAGAGTCGCGAGTGCGTTCTCGTCGAGCTTCAGCGGGCGCAGCAGCCAGTCGACCGGACGGCCGACGGCGTCGATCTCGACCGCCTCGTCGGTGAGGTACTCGGCTCCGAGATCGAGCAACGCGGCGGCGAGGGTGCTCTTGCCGGCGCCCGAGCGTCCGGAGATCAGCACGACCGTCTCGTGGATCACCACCGCTGCGGCGTGGAGGACGAGGGCGTCGGACCGCGAGTCGACGCCGCGCCTGGTGACCTCCCACATCGTCTGGTGGACGAGCTTGCCGAGGTCGTCGGTGCGGAACTCCGATTCGCCGTCGACGCGCAGCACGTGTTCGCCATCGGCATCGGTGTCGAGGACGACGTGTGCAGGTGTCGCGGTCCGCGCCGGCGTGCGCATGCAGCCCATCACATCGGCGGCGATCGAGGCGGATGAGCCCTCGAGCGTGAAGGAGAAGTCGAACGCGCGATACGTCGAGTCGGCGGCCACGCCGTTCGGCGAGACGAGATCGGGGTCACTTGGGGGCATCGTGGTTCCGGTGCAGAAGGTACCTGGACGCGGCCACGCGGCCGCGCAGCGTTGGGACCCCGGCGATCGCGGTGAGACTGCGCAGCCGTGACCCGGCGAAGCGCCCCCGGTACGCGCCCGCCAGCACGCGGTCGATCGGGCCCCGGTGGCGCGACCGTGCCCATTCGGTCAGCGTCGGGAGTGGGAACGACGAAGGGAACCAGGCGATCGTGGCCTCGATCGCATCCGCCAGCAGGCGGTCACAGCCCCACTCGATCGACCGTGCGATCGCCTCGTCGGCATCGACGCCCTCGCCGCCGGACGCGATCGTGCACATGTCGAGTCCGGCCGTGATGCGCTTCGTCGGCGACAGCGACATGTGGATCGCGCAGTGCAGGAAGCGGTTGAGTCTCGACATCGCGAAGGCCTCGACGTCGCCGAGCAGCAGCGGTACCGGATCGTCCCAGAGTCGATCGATCGGCAGTCGGGTTCCGTAGTACCCGAGCGCCAGAGTGCGGTGGACGTCGATCACGACCTGCTCGCCGTTCTCGAGCGCGACGCCCTTGCCGAGGTGTTCGTCGAAGCCCGGTTTCGGCTCGGGGTAGTGCCGCCCGAAACCGTGCCGCTCGAGGATCTCGACCGCTTCGCTCATGTCATCGCCGTGCACGAGCAGATCGACGTCACCGAAATGTCGGTCGGCGGGATCGTCGTAGTCGAGATGGGCGATCGCGACGCCCTTGATGAGCCGTGTCTCGATGTCGCGGGCGCGGAGCGCGGCGATCGCGGCGGCTCCGCGCGACTCGAGCGTGGCGGCGCTCATCGCAGCCGCCAGCGAGCGGTTGTGGAGGATCGAGGTGGCCTCTTGGTCGAGGAGTACGCCACCTTCGAGTACACCGCGTTCGAGCAGTCCGAGCAGCCACTGGTTCTCGCACTCGCAGACATCGATCACACCGAGTTCGCGCGGCTCGGCGTCGCGCCACGCCTGCGAGGCGACGAACAGGACCGCGTCCCG
>CBDUYD010000003.1:0-49188 GCA_965371355.1 uncultured Ilumatobacteraceae bacterium | reverse complement strand
GATTGGGATACGCCCGTCACCTGAGCGCTAGCGTCAGCGCGATGGCAGACACGTTGAGCCGCGAGCCGGTCACGGGAACCGCTCTCGCGACGCGCAAGCGCCGACCGTTCTTCATCGACCTGTACTCGACGGCCCTCGGCAAGAAGTACGCGATGGCGATCACCGGGATGATCGGGATCGGCTTCGTGCTCGTCCACATGATCGGCAACCTGAAGCTGTACTTGGGCAAGGTCGAGCACAACGGCGAGCAGGTGTACGACATCGACATCTACGGCGAGTTCCTGCGCGAGCTGCTGGTGCCCCTGATGCCTCGCACGATCGTCCTCTGGGCGTTACGGATCGTGCTCATCACGGCGGTGCTCCTGCACATCCACGCCGCGTACGGCCTCACGATCATCAACCGCAAGGCGCGGGCGGTGAAGTACCAGTCGCCGCGCGACTACGAGGTCGCCAACTTCGCCGCTCGCACGATGCGCTGGACCGGCATCATCGTCGCCCTGTTCATCATCTGGCACCTCGCCGACCTCACGTGGGGGTGGGTCAACCCGGGATTCGAACGCGGTGAGGTCTACCGCAACGTGGTCGCCTCGTTGAGCCGTGTCCCGGTCGCGATCCTGTACATCGTCGCCAATCTCGCGCTCGGGTTCCACCTCTTCCACGGCACGTGGTCGCTGTTCCAGTCGATGGGCTGGAGCAACCCGCGCTTCAACCGGTGGCGCAGGGGCCTCGCGGTCCTCATCGCGGGCGCCATCGTGATCGGCAACATTTCCTTCCCGATCGCCGTCCTGGTCGGCGTCCTCGACACGCCCGGCGCCTGAGCTCGACGGAGAGAATCATGAGCATCATCCTCGATCCCAAGATCCCCGAAGGGCCGCTGGCCGACAAGTGGCAGAACTTCATCGCCGACGAGAGGCTCGTCAACCCGGCCAACAAGCGCAAGTTCAAGATCATCGTCGTCGGCACGGGCCTCGCCGGGGCCTCGGCGGCGGCGACGCTCGGCGAACTCGGCTACGAGGTCGAGGCGTTCACGTTCCACGATTCGCCGCGGCGGGCACACTCGATCTCCGCCCAGGGCGGCATCAATGCGGCGAAGAACTACCCCGGCGACGGCGACAGCATCCACCGCCTCTTCTACGACACGATCAAGGGCGGCGACTTCCGCGCCCGCGAGGCCAACGTCCACCGTCTCGCCGAGGTGTCGGTCGAGATCATCGACCAGATGGTCGCCCAGGGGGTGCCGTTCGCCCGCGAGTACGGAGGGCTCCTCGCCAACCGCAGCTTCGGTGGCGCCCAGGTGAGCCGCACGTTCTACGCCCGTGGGCAGACGGGCCAGCAACTGCTGCTCGGTGCCTACCAGCAGCTCTCCCGCCAGATCGGGCTCGGCAACGTCAAGTTGTGGAATCGCATGGAGATGGTCGACATCGTCAACATCGACGGTCGTTGCGCCGGCATCGTGTGCCGCGACCTGATGAACGGCGAGATGACCTCGCACTCAGCGAACGCCGTCGTGCTCGCCACCGGCGGCTACGGCAACGCGTTCTACCTGTCGACCAACGCGATGGCCTGCAACGTCACCGCCGCGTGGCGTGCCCACCGGCGGGGCGCGGCGTTCGCCAATCCGTCGTACACGCAGATCCACCCGACGTGCATCCCGCAGTCCGACGACTTCCAGTCCAAGCTCACGCTGATGTCCGAGTCGCTGCGCAACGACGGGCGCATCTGGGTTCCGGAGAATCCTGACGAAACCCGTCATGCCGCCGACGTTCCAGAGGACGAGCGCGACTACTACCTCGAGCGGATATACCCGAGCTTCGGCAACCTCGCACCGCGGGACGTGTCGTCGAGGGCAGCGAAGCGGATGGTCGATTCCGGGCGGGGCGTCGGCCCCAAGAAGAACGGCGTCTACCTCGACTTCGCCGACGCCATCGATCGTCTCGGCCGCGACACGATCGAAGAGCGCTACGGCAACCTATTCGACATGTACGAGCGGATCACCGGTGAGAGTCCGTACGAGCGCCCGATGCGCATCTACCCGGCGAGCCACTACACGATGGGCGGCCTGTGGGTCGACTACGAACTGATGACCACAGTGCCCGGTCTCTACTGCATCGGCGAGGCGAACTTCTCCGACCACGGCGCCAACCGGCTGGGTGCGTCGGCGCTGATGCAGGGTCTCTCCGACGGCTACTTCGTGCTCCCGTACACGATCTCGCAGTACCTTTCGGAGTGGCTGAACAAGCCGATTCCCGACACGTCCCACGACGAGTTCGCGCGCATCGAGGCCGAGGCCCGCGACCGGTTCGAGCACTACATGTCGATCGACGGCACCAAGGGTCCCGACCACTTCCATCGCGAACTCGGCAAGATCATCTGGGAGTACTGCGGCATGGATCGCACCGAGGCGGGGCTCAACAAGGCGTTGTCCGAGATCCCCGCACTCTACGCAGAGTTCAAGAAGGACCTGAAGGTCACCGGCGACGACACGAGCCTCAACCAGACGCTCGAGAAGGCGGGCCGGGTCGACGACTTCTTCGAACTCGGGATGCTGATGTGCCAGGACGCGCTGACGCGAAAGGAGAGTTGTGGCGGCCACTTCCGCTCCGAGTACCAGACCGATGACGGCGAGGCGGTTCGCAACGACGATGAATTCGCGCATGTCACCGCGTGGGAGTGGACGGGCGACCCAGCCGTCCCGATCGAGCACCACGAGCCGCTCGAGTACGAAGTCGTCGAGTTCCAGACCCGCAGCTACAAGTGACCTGCACCGAGAAGTGAGCCACCAGTGAGCAATCTGACCAACATCACACTGAAGATCTGGCGCCAGGAGGGTCCCGATGCACAGGGCCGCTTCGAGACCCATCAGATCCCCGAGATCAGTGACGAGGCGTCGTTCCTCGAGATGCTCGACATCCTCAACGAGCGGCTGATCGAAGAGGGCCGCGACGCGATCGTGTTCGACCACGACTGCCGGGAAGGCATCTGCGGCACGTGCTCGCTGATGATCGACGGCGCGGCGCACGGACCCGATAGGGGCACGGCCACCTGCCAGGTGCACATGCGCACATTCTCGAGTGGCGACGAGATCGTCATCGAGCCGTGGCGCGCGACGGCGTTCCCGATCATCAAGGACCTGATGGTCGACCGGGCCCCATTCGATCGCATCATCGAGGTCGGTGGATTCATCACCGCTCCCACGGGCGGAGCGCCCGATGCCAATCTGATCCTGATCCCCAAACCTGTCGCCGACGCGGTGATGGACGCCGCCGCGTGCATCGGGTGCGGCGCCTGCGTAGCGGCCTGCCCGAACGGAGCGGCCAACCTGTTCACGTCGGCCAAGCTCGCCCACCTCAATCTGCTCCCGCAGGGGCAGCCCGAGCGCTATCAGCGGACCGAGGCGATGGTCGACAAGATGGACGACTACTTCGGATCGTGCACCAACTATGGCGAGTGCGAAGCGGCGTGTCCGAAGGAGATCTCGATCGACAACATCGCGATCATGAACTCCGACTACCTCGTCTCGAAGTTCAAGAACCGCAAGAAGCTGTCGGTTTCCTGACCCGGGAGCCGAGACGATCGGCACCCAGATCGCGGGTCGCGGGTCTGCGGTGCTACGGCGAGGGGACGGTGACCGCGGTGCGGTACCGGTTGTGACTCTCGAGGTCGCCGGCCTTCATCACCAACTCGAACGCGAGGTCGCCGAGCTGTGATGGTGCGCGCATCTCGATGCGGCCGACCTTGACGACGTCGTCGGCGGGGATCGGACCGCCGAACCGCCAGGCCCTGCTGCCGCCCGCCCACCTCGCCGTGGCGTCGACGACCGCGAAATCGATGGCCTCGCGCAGGTCGTTGACGATGTGCACATCGAGGCGCAGCTTGCTGCCCGGTTTCACCGCGGTGGGTGGCTGATCGGCGACGACGAGGATCGGTGCGCAGGCCGCGGCGACCGCGTCGAACGCGGCCTTCGGTACGCGTTCGTGATCGAGAATGCTGTCGGAGATCACCGGCGCAGGGTCGGCGAGCGCGAAGAAACAGAAGCCGCCGGTCGGCCGGTACTTGAGGCGCCGGAGGGTCTCGATCTGGTTCTTGAGCACGTAGGTCTGGTAGCGCTGCGTCGCCCGGCGCCACGAGTCGAAGGATCCGAATCGCTTCGGGTCGGCCCTGATCTCGAACACGTCGCGTTCATAGCCGTGTGCTTCGGCGAGGTGGTCCCAGTCGAGGTCGGGCCACTCGCGCGTGCGGAGCTGTTCGTCGATGTAGGGCGCGGTCTCGGGCACGGCGCCGGCTCCGAATTCGCTGACGAAGCGCACCTGGCGCGGAAGGCGAGCGGCGTGCGAGGCGAGGTCGGACGCCGCGCCGTGGTGCCATCCGAAGTAGAGGTGGCTGTCGGTTCCGCCGAGTTGGGGCAGGTGGGGCACGACGCCGGAGTGGGCGATCGTGACCCTGCTCGGATCGGACTTCTCGAACGACCGCTTGACCCAGTGGTCGAGCACGGTCTTGTTCCACGACGGGAGCTGCTGACCGGCGAACCTCCGGAGACGACCCCTGCGCCCACCACCCTCGAGGCGAGCGGCCTGGCCGCCGGGGTCGTTGTGCGCCGTCCACAGCGCGATCGACGGATGGTGGCCGAGCGAGTCGACGGCCGCGCGGGCCTGCTCGACGGCCCGCCTGCGGACAGATCTCGCCTGTCCCCATTGCAGCGGGAAGTCCTGCAGCAGCAACATCCCGAGCTCGTCGGCGGCCCGGTAGAGAGCGCGGTCGGCGATGTGACCGTGCACGCGCAGGGTGTTGAGCCCGAGCTGCTGGGCGAGTTCGATGTCGCCGTGGGAGCGTTCGGCGTCAGCGTTCGCCAGCCCCGCCTTCGCCGGCAGGATGTTGGCGCCCTTGAGGAAGAGGCGTTCGCCATTGACCGTGCAGATCCAGTTGTCCCACTCGATCTGGCGAAGTCCGACTCGGCGCTCGCGGCGATCGCTCTGGTCACCGTCGACGAGAACCTCGACGGCGACCGTCGCCAGCGGCTGTGCGCCGAGTTCGCGCGGCCACCACAACGCCGGACCGTCGATGTCGAGTGTCCACTCGATGTCGTTGCCGCCGTTCGCGATCACGTGATCGTGCTCGTCGACGATCTCGCCGTCGACGACGGTGCGCAGTAGCACCGACCGCTGGGATTCACTGTCGAGGCGGACCGCGAGGCGGAGGTGGGCGCGCTGATCGTCGGCGTCTCGACAGAGCACGCGAAGCCTGTCGACGCGCACCGGCCCGGTGTCGTGCAGGTGGATGGGGCGCCAGATGCCGCCCGGATTCCACCCGTGGTCGAGGCCATCCCACTGCTGGAAGACCCCGGTGATGTTCGTGCGGTGGTGGGCGCCCGGCTGCGGGTTGCAGGTGACCTCGACGGCGAGCGCGTGTTCGCTGCCGAGCCGCGAGAGCGCGGTGACGTCGAAGGTGTGCGAGAAGAAGTAGCCCTCCGGATCGCCGAGATAGGCGCCGTCGAGCCACACATCGGCCTGGTAGAAGATGCCGTCGAGGGTGATCCACCGGCGACGACCGTCCGCGGGTGGATCCGCCTCGAAGTGGTGGCGGTACATGACCGGCCCGTCGCTCGTGGCGAACTTCGGGCTATCGCGCCAGTGACCGGGGACCGCGATCTCGTGCCATGCGCTGTCGTCCGCGTGCAGCCCGATCGAGTGCCGCCGCACCTCGTCGTCGGCCTCGACCGCGACCCAACGCCCCTTCAGCTCCATCGCCGCGATCGTACCGAAGGGACTCCCATCGCCCGACTGCGGGACCGTGACAAGCTCATCGTGTGCGCGATCCGGACGAATGCGTCTCACCGGCGGGAACCATCGTCACCGGCGCCGCGCGAGAGCGCGTGCCGCCGGTGTTCGAGCCCGTGCTCGCGGCGGCAGCCGCCGAGATCGGAGAGCTCGACCTCCCGCAGGGTTCGGTCGAGCCCACCTCGCCGGAATCCGACAGCTGGAGCCTCTATCTGTACGGGTCGGTGGCCACGGGACGGGCGCGCGCGGGGTCATCCGATGTCGATCTCCTCGCCGTCGGTGTGGCGACCGCCGACGCGGACCCGATCGCCGGTCGGCTGACCACTCGATTCGCGGGCCTCTGTCGGAGCGTCGGTCTCGCCGTTGTCCGGCCGGCGGATCTGGTCGGCCTCGGTGACGAGGCGTACGGCAACCGTGTCTTCCTGCGGCACTACTGCGTGCACCTCGCAGGCGCCGATCCGGTCGACGCGACAGCGGAGTTCGCGGCCGACGCTCGCTCCGCGCGCGGCTTCAACGGCGACATCGCGCTCCAAGCTGGTCGTTGGCGTTCCTCGCTCGCCTCCGGCGCGATCCGCGAGGATCTCGGCCGGGTGGTGGCCCGCAAGTCGCTCCTCGCGGTCGCCGGTCTCGTCAGCATCCACGACCACATCTGGACGACCGACCGCGTCGCCGCCGCGCAGCGCTGGAGCCGGATCGATCCATCCCTCGCGGATGGTCTCGCCACGCTCGTCGCGTGGCTCGACGGCGATGTCACTCCAACGCGCGAGGCCGTCGAGGATGCCCTCGACGGACCGGTCGCCGAGATCGTCGCCGCCTTCGAACACACCATTGGCCTCTGGGGCTGAGCGGTGGCGGGTCTGTTGGCCCGATGTCTCCTGCGCGGCCCCGATCTGTGTGAGCGCAGACGGATTCGTTCGCGGTAATCGCTCACACAGAAGCCAGAGCGGGCCCCCGCATGGCGCTGGTGTTCGGGGGCTTGTAGGTTCTCGCCATGGCAGAGCCCAGCGCCGACCACCAGCCGCAACAACTGGCCGATCACGCATCGACACGCGGCGAGCTGCGCGAGTCCGGCTGGATTTCGCGGCCGGTCAAGCAGGAGGTGCGCGAGCACGCGATCGCCAAGATCGCGGCCGGTGAGCCGCTGTTCGACGGCGTCGCGGGATACGAGAACACGGTCATGCCGCAGCTCGAGAACGCGCTGCTCGCAGGCCACGACGTGATCTTCCTCGGCGAACGCGGCCAGGCGAAGACCCGCATGATCCGGTCGCTCACCGGGCTGCTCGACGAGTGGATGCCGATCGTCGCCGGCAGCGAGATCAACGACGATCCGTACGCCCCGGTGTCGCGTGCGGCGCGCGACCTCGTCGCGGAGCGGGGCGACGACACGCCGATCGCGTGGCTCCACCGCGATGCGCGATTCGGCGAGAAGCTGGCCACGCCCGATACCTCGATCGCCGACCTGATCGGCGAGGTCGACCCGATCAAGGTCGCCGAGGGTCGCTATCTGTCAGACGAGCTCACGCTCCACTACGGACTCGTTCCGCGCACCAATCGCGGCCTGTTCGCGATCAACGAACTCCCCGACCTCGCCGAGCGGATCCAGGTCGGCATGCTCAACGTGCTCGAGGAGCGCGACGTCCAGATCCGCGGTTACAAGATCCGCCTCCCGCTCGACGTGATGCTCTTCGCGACGGCCAACCCCGAGGACTACACCAACCGCGGCCGGATCATCACCCCGCTGAAGGACCGTTTCGGGAGCCAGATCCGTACCCACTACCCGCTCGAGGTGGCGACCGAGGTCGAGATCATGCACCAGGAGGCGGTACCACTCGACGCCGGCGACGCGGCGATCCGCGTCGACGTCCCCGCGTACCTCTCCGACGTCATCGCGACGTTCAGCCACCTGGCCCGCGCGAGCAACCAGGTCAACCAGCGCAGTGGCGTCAGCGTGCGGCTCAGCATCAGCAACTACGAGGCGCTCGCCGCGAACGCGCTCCGTCGCGGGCTGCGTTCGGGCGAGCCGCAGGTCGTCGCGCGGGTCGACGACCTCGAGGCGCTCGCCGCCAGCTCGATGGGCAAGATCGAGATCGAGTCGCTCGAGGAGGGCCGCGAGGGCGCGATCATGGACAGCCTGATCAAGGGTGCCGTGCTCACCGTCTTCAAGGAGACCGTCCCTCCCGAGCAGACCCGCCACGTCGTCACGGCATTCGAGGAGGGTGCGGTCGCGCACACCGGCCAAGACGTCTCGAGCGTCGACCTGGCGAGACTGGTCGAGCAGGTCGACGCTCTGCGTGCACCGGTTGCGGTGCTCACCGGTGGCGACGAGTCGCCCGCCGCGGTCGGCGCCGCCGTCGAGTTCGTGCTCGAGGGGCTGCACCTCTCCAAACGCCTCAACAAGGATGCCGGTGGCACGAGTGCCACCTACCGGGGCCGGACCTGAGTGGTGAACGTGGCCGATTGGTCCGAACGATCCGGCCTGGACGAGTCGGGACGGTAGCGTCCGGACATGGCAGCGCGTTTCACGTACTCCCGCTGGGACGGCACCCAGACAGGGTTCGAGTTCGACGCCGACGCCGCGTTCGACGAGTTGACCGATGAGTTGCTCTACCACGGTGACGTCAACGCCGCTCTGCGCAGGATGATGCAGGACGGCCTGCGGGACAGCGACGGCGAACGTCTCCAAGGACTGCGGGAGTTGCTCGAGCAGCTGCGCGAGCAGCGCCAGCAACGTCTCGACCGTCATGATCTCGGGGGCGTCTACGACGAGATCAAGGCTGAACTCGACGACATCATCGACGAGGAACGACACGCGATCGACAACTCGCTGCGCGACGCGTTCAACTCGGGCGATGAACGCCGCGCCGAGAATGCGCAGGCCGCTGCCGACGAGCGCAACATGCGCCTCGATCTGATGCCCGACGACCTGGCGGGGAAGGTGCGCGAGCTCGACGCGTACCACTTCGAGTCGAGCGAGGCGAAGCAGCGCTTCGACCAGCTGATCGACCGCCTGCGCGAGCAGTTGGCGCAGCAGATGGTCGACCAGATGGGCGGCGCGATGCAGAACATGACGCCCCAGGACATCGAGCGGATGAAGGACATGATGGCGGCGCTCAACGAGATGCTCGAGAAGCACCAACGCGGCGACGACCCCGGCTTCGAGCAGTTCATGGAGGAGTTCGGCGACTTCTTCCCCGAGAATCCCGAGAGCGTCGAGGAGCTGCTCGAGCAGATGGCCCGCCGGATGGCCGCGATGCAGGCGATGCTCAACTCGATGACCCCCGAGCAGCGGGCGCAACTGCAGCAGCTCTCCGACCAGTTGCTCGACGACATGGACCTGCAGTGGCAGCTCCAGCAGCTGTCGGGCAACCTCCAGCAGATGTTCCCGCAGATGAACTGGGAGCAGAGCTACGACTTCGAGGGACAGGACCCGATGGGGTTCGCGCAGGCGATGCAGGCGATGCAGGAACTCGGCGATCTCGACCAGCTCGAGAACCTGCTGCGCAACGCCTCGAACCCCGGCGCGCTCGCCGAGGCCGACATGGACAAGGTGCGCGATCTGATGGGCGACGACGCGGCGCGCTCACTCGAGCGGCTCGCCGAACTGACCGAGATGCTCGAGCAGGCCGGCCTCATCGAGCAGAAGGAGGGCCGTCTCGAACTGACGCCGAAGGGGCTACGCAAGATCGGCTCGAACGCGCTGCGCGACCTGTTCTCGAAGCTGGCGAAGGACAAGATCGGCCAACACGAGACGAGCTGGACGGGCCAGGGGCACGAGCGCACATACGACACGAAGCCCTACGAGTACGGTGATCCGTTCCAGCTCGACCTCAACCGCACGATCCGCAATGCGCTGCGACGTCAGGGTGGTGGCACCCCGGTTCACCTCGAACCAGACGACTTCGAGATCGAGCGCACCGAGCACTTCACGCGCTCCTCGACCGTGCTGATGCTCGACCTCTCGCTCTCGATGCCGATGCGCGACAACTTCTTGCCGGCCAAGAAGGTGGCGATGGCGTTGCACAGCCTGATCACGTCGCAGTTCCCACGCGACTACATGGGAATCGTCGGATTCTCCGAAACGGCGCGGATCCTCACCGCGGCGCAGCTGCCCGAGGTGTCGTGGGACTTCGTGTACGGCACGAACATGCATCACGGCTTCACGCTGGCCCGGCAGTTGTTGGCCCGCGAGTCGGGCACCAAGCAGATCATCATGATCACCGACGGCGAGCCGACCGCCCACATCACCCCCGACGGGTACCCGTTCTTCAACTATCCGCCGGTGCGCGAGACGGTCGAGGCGACACTGCGCGAGGTCGTGCGCTGCACGAAGGAACAGATCCGGATCAACACGTTCGGGCTGGGTGCCGACGGATCGCTGCGGGCGTTCATCGAGAAGATGACCGAGATCAATCGGGGCCGGGCCTTCTTCACGACGCCGGAGTCGCTCGGCGACTACGTGCTCGTCGATTTCATCGAAGGCAAGCGCACGCTCGCGCGCAACGCGCGCAGAGCCGGCTGAATTCACACGCTCCGCGCGAAGTTCCAGCATGTCCCCTTGCGGACCGGGGGACCGACGTGCTTGAATGACAGCGATGTAGTTACAACGTTGTCGAGGCGGGGTCAAGCATTTGGGGGCCCGATTCCGCCCACCACTCGGCAACTTCAGAAAAAGGCGCCCGAGACGTCACCAGCGGACCTGGCAGGAGGTCCAACACCATGCAGTTCATCACCACATCCAGCATCACCGTAAGTGCGATCCCGGTCGAACCCGAGGAGGACTGGCACGATCACGCCAACTGCCTCGGTGTCGATCCCGACCTCTTCTTTCCCGAACGCGGGGCATCCACCCGCGAAGCCAAGGAGGTCTGCCGCGGCTGCGAGGTCCGCTACGACTGCCTGGAGTTCGCACTCCAGAACGGCGAGAAGTTCGGCATCTGGGGAGGGCTCTCCGAGCGTGAGCGGCGGCGCATCCGCCGCCAGCGTGCGCAGGTGGCCCGCAGCACGGTCGGCGCCTGAACCATGTAGCGTGTATCGCATGATCGGCTTCACGCTCGGCGGTCCGGAGGGGATCATCCTTCTCGTCATCGTCCTCGTACTCTTCGGCGGCTCCCAGATTCCGAAGCTCGCGAAGAACCTCGGCAAGGCTCAGAAAGAATTCAAGGATGGCCTCGACGAGGCATCTTCGGGTGACGACTCCAAGGACGACGCCGTCGAAGACAGCAAGACGGCCGACTGAATTCGCAGAGCCGCCGGCCGCCGTCGCTCAGTTCGTGCTGAGCGAGAGTTCGATCTCGTCGCGGCGACGCTTCAAGATCCGCCGCCGCTCACGCTCGCTGCAACCGCCCCACACGCCGTGCTCGATGCGGTTCTCCAGCGCGTAGTCGAGGCACCGCTCGCCGACCGGACAGCCCTTGCAGATCTTGCGGGCGCGGTCGACGCCGACGCCGTCGCTCGGGAAAAAGGTCGCAGGCGGGTGGAGCCGGCAGTTCCCCTCGGACATCCACGCGGTGAGCGAGTCGGGATCAGGGGGTGCGATCGAGAGTTCGACCGGGCGTTCGGGAGCCGGGGCGGGGGTCGTTGTGCGCTTCGCTCGTCTGCTCATGACATCGGCCTCTCGTGCGGGGGTACTGCCATCTTGACGCTGTCGCGACCACATTGGTTCCCACTTTCTCGGACGTTTCGTCAACGATCCGCCGTTTCACCCGCCGACGGTCACGCCGACCGTCGTACTATTGAGACATGATCGTAACCTGTCCGTAATATTTCGTCAAGGCCCGCCGCACCTCGATCCGGTACTTCGGGCCCGCCGACCGGACGTGCGGCGCGGGTACACTCCGCGAGATGAGCGATGACGCCGAGTACCAAGAGCCACGGGCACATGCCCGGATCGCCTATCTCGGTCCGGTGTCACCGCACTGGGAGGTCTACGGCGACTGGGGCGATCGGCAGGTGCTCGACGAGTTCCGGGCCCGCGTGCTCGCCCGCCTCGTGTTGCTGCCCCGCGACGATCCTCAGTTCCGCCGCAACCGCGAGCGGGTCGTGCGCGACGCCGAACGCGAGAACATCTCAATCGAGTGGGATCTCGGGTACGCCGACCAATCAGCCTGATGCCGCCGGAGCGCAGCAGCGATCGCTCGAGGGGGTTGCGATGACAGACGAACGATTCATCAACAGGGAATTGAGTTGGCTGGCGTTCGACGAGCGCGTGCTCGACCTCGCCTCCGAGCCGGGTATCCCGGTACTCGAACGGGCCAAGTTCTGCGCGATTGCCTCCACCAACCTCGACGAGTTCTTCCAGGTTCGAGTCGCGGCGCTGAAGGATCAGGTGCTCGCGGGCATCGACCGCCCCACACCCGACGGCCGGACGCCGGCGCAGCAACTCGCCGCGATCGGCGAGTGGGTCCCCGGCCTCGTCGATCGCATCGATGCCACCTACACCAAGCAGCTCGTGCCCGATCTCCGCGCGGTCGGCATCGAGATCATCGACTACGACCAGGTCGACGACGTCGAACGCCAGCTGCTCGACGGCTACTTCGACGAACGCATCCTGCCCGTTCTCACACCGCTCGCCGTCGATCCCGGCCACCCATTCCCCTACATCTCCAACCTCGCGCTCTCGCTCGCGGTCAACGTCGCCGATCCCGATACGGCCGACCGCAAGTTCGCCAGGGTCAAGGTGCCCGATGTGTTTCCCAGGCTGCTCGAGGCGGGCCCGGGCCGCTTCCTCCCCGTCGAGCAGTTGATCGCGGCGCGACTCGATCAGCTCTTCGTCGGGATGGTGGTCGAGGAGTGGGCGCCGTTCCGGGTCAGTCGCAACGCCGACCTCACGCTCGAGGAGGAGGAGGCCGACGACCTCCTCGAGGCCGTCGAGATGGAACTCCGCCGCAGCCGGTTCAACAGCGCCGTCCGGCTCGAGGTCTCCCACGACATCGGTGTCGAGATGCTCGAGCTGCTCACCCGTGAGCTCGACCTCGACATGCGCGACGTCACGTTCCACCGTGCACCGATCGATCTCAGTTGCCTGTGGCAGCTCCTCGCGCTCGACCGGCCCGACCTGAAGGACGAGGCCTGGCCACCGGTCACGCCAGGTCGTCTCGCCGTCGCCGATGATGGTGGCGTCAACATCTTCGACGTCGTGCGACGGCGGCCGATGATGGTCCATCACCCCTACGAGAGCTTCTCCACCAGCGTCGAGGAGTTCCTCGCCCAGGCGGCCGACGACCCGCGGGTGCAGTCGATCAAGATGACGCTCTACCGGGCCGGTGGCGACAGCGCGATCATCCGCAGTCTGATACGGGCCGCCGAGCGAGGCGTGCAGGTGGCGGTACTGGTCGAGCTCAAGGCCCGATTCGACGAGGCGACGAATGTGCAGTGGGCCAAACACCTCGAACGCGCCGGCGTACACGTCGTGTACGGGATGGTCGGTCTGAAGACGCACTCGAAGATCGTGCTCGTGGTGCGCGACGACCACGATCGGCTGCGCCGGTACGTGCACATCGGCACGGGCAACTACAACTCCAAGACCGCGCGCATCTACGAGGATCTCGGGATCCTCACCTGCGACGTCGCGGTCGGCGCCGACGCGGCACAACTGTTCAACCATCTCACCGGATACAGCCGTTCCGAGGCGTACCGCACGCTGCTGGTCGCGCCCCGCGACCTCCGCCGCCAGCTGGTCGAGCTGATCGAACACGAATCGACCTTCGGCGCCGACGGGCACCTCGTCTTCAAGTGCAACTCGATCGCCGACGCCGGGATGGTCGAGGCGTTGTACGCGGCGAGTGCGGAGGGGACGAGGATCGACCTCCTCGTGCGCGGCATCTGCTGCCTGCGCGCCGGCGTCCCCGGATTGTCGGAGAACATCCGGGTCCGCAGCATCCTCGGCCGGTATCTCGAACACAGCCGCGTCTACCGGTTCGCCCACGGCAACGTCGTCGACGGTGAGCGCATCGAGGGTGCGACGGCCGATGCCGTGCACCTGATGGGCTCGGCCGACCTGATGCCGCGCAACCTCGACCGGCGCGTCGAGCTGCTCACCCCGGTCGAGGTGCCGCGCCACCGCGCCTGGCTCGACCAGATGTTCGACTTCTCGCTCGCCGACGACATCGTCGCGTGGGAGCTGGATCCCGACAACACGTGGCGCCGCATCGGCCCGCGCGACGAGTTCCTACCGCATGCGCAGGAGCGCATGTACCGCTGGACCGTCGAGCAGCAGCACGTCGAGCACCTCTGACCGCCACCTCGTCGCTCGGGGTCGCCACGCCTCGCGCTCACCGCCGCCGGAGAGGGTTCACCCGGTCGTCGGAAACGGTTCACCCGTAGTTCACCTCGGTCGGCCCGGCGGTTCACCTGCGGCTCCTATCGTGCCGCCCGGCGCCCTTCGCGCCGGCATGCATCGCATGTCCACCAGACCCTCCGAAACGACAGGACGAACGACAGCGTGAACATTGGACATCGCATCCTCGCGGGCGGATTCGCCCTCACCCTCGTCGCCGCAGCATGCGGCGGGGACGACGGTGACGAGACCGGCAGCGGCGAAACCTCGGCAACCGGCGACACCGTCGCCTCGACGGAGGGGGACGCGGCCGGCGGCGTGTCCGGTGACGACCCGTCCGGCAACGGGGAGGTGGCCGCCGGCTCGATCTTCGTCTCGGGATCCTCGACGGTCGAGCCGATCTCCATCCGAGTCGGTGAACTCGCGCTCGAACGGTCCGGCGGCGAACTGAAGGCGACGGTCGAAGGACCGGGCACCGGTGACGGATTCAAGAAATTCTGCACCGGAGAGTCCGACGTCTCCGACGCGTCGCGGCCGATCAAGGACTCCGAGGCGGAGGAGTGCGCGGCGAACGGGATCGAGTACGTCGAGCTCGAGATCGCGATCGACGGCCTGTCCGTACTGACGAACCCGAACAACGGCGACGTCGAGTGCCTCGACGTCGCGTCGCTCTACGCGCTGCTCGGCCCGGAGTCCGAGGGCTTCGGTAGCTGGTCGGACGCGTCCGAGTTGGGTGCCGAGGTCGGCGCGTCCGGTCCGTTCCCCGACGCACCGCTCGACGTGTTCGGACCCGGCGAGGAATCGGGCACCTACGACACGTTCGTCGAGTTCGCCATCGAGGACCTCGCGGAGGAGCGCGTCGGCGAGGACAGCGTGTTCACCCGCGCCGACTACAGCTCGAGCGCAAACGACAACTTCATCATCGAGGGCATCGCCGGGAGCGACACGAGCCTCGGATGGGTCGGGTACTCGTTCTACGCGAGCAACACCGACTCGCTGAAGGCGATCGCGATCGATGCGGGCGACGGTTGTGTGCTGCCGTCGACGGAGACGATCGCCGACGGCACCTACCCCTTCTCGAGGAGCCTGTACATCTACGTCAACACCGCCGCGGCGGCCGAGAACCCGGCGGTCGCGTCGTACGTCGACATCTACCTTTCCGACGCCGGACTGGCGACCGTCTCCGAGGCCGGCTACGTCGACCTCCCATCCGGGCGGATCGCCGCGAGCAGGGAGACGTGGGCCTCCCGTTGAGCCGACCCCGGAGCGTCGCGCACATCGGGCGCACGGAACGGGGAACCCGATGCTGACCGTCGCCGATCTGAAGGGCAACCGGCGACAGCGACGACGTGAGCGGACGATGCGGTACGTCTTCCAGAGCGCGGCGGTGGTGTCGGTGACGATCACGCTGCTGATCGTGTTCGTGCTCGCCCGCGGCGCGCTGAACTTCCTCAGCGAGATCGACTGGGACCTCTCGAAGCTCTCCGACACCGGCTGGTTTCCACGCCGCGAGAGATTCGACCTCCGGACGATCATCGTCGGTTCCATCGTGATGGGTTCGGTGGCGATGCTCGTCGCCGTGCCGTTCGGCCTCGGCACGGCGATCTACCTCTCGGAGTACGCGCGCCCCGGGGTCCGCCGGGTCGTGAAGCCGATCGTCGAAGTCCTCGCCGGGATCCCGTCGGTGATCGTCGGCTTCTTCGTGCTGCGATACATCGCGCCCGAGATCGTGTCGCCGCTGTTCGATCCGAGCAACGAGCGCAACATGCTGGCCGCTGGTCTCGGGATCGGGATCCTGGTGATCCCGATCATGGCGTCGGTGAGCGAGGACGCGATCCGCTCGGTGCCCAACAGCCTCCGCGAGGCCAGCTACGGCATGGGGGCGCGCAAGGTGACGACCGTGACCAGGGTCGTGCTCCCCGCTGCGATCTCGGGCCTCGTCGCGGCGTTCGTCATCGCGACATCCCGTGCCATCGGCGAGACGATGGTGGCCACGATGGCGGGCGGCTTCGACGGCTCGGGCCCGTTCTCCGGGTACAGCCCGCTCGATCCGGGGCTGACGATGACGGCGGCGATGACCAATGCCGCCGGGGGGACCGACCAGGACGTCGGTGGGGCATCCTTCGAGGTCCTGTACTTCGTCGGCCTCATTCTCTTTCTCATCACGCTCACCCTGAACACGATCGGCGACCGCGTCGTCAAGCGCATCCGGCACGCGTACTGATGGGAGCACCGATGCGCGACCCGATCGACCGCAGGGTGAACTCGATGACCCGACCTCTCGCACCGGCGGAGGCGACGAGATGGCGCTGATGACACCAGCGCGCGGTGGCGCCGCCGCGGTCGACACCGTTCGCGCCCGGCTGACGCGCACCGAACGTGATGTCGCCGGCATCGCGATGCTGATCGCGCTGCTCTTCACGCTGGTCGTGACGCTGCTCGTCCTGTTCGTACTGGTGGCCCAGCTGATCGGCGAGTCGAGTAGCTACCTGGCCGACCGCGGAGCCGGCTTCGTCACCTCGACGATCGGCTCCGACCCCGACGAGATCGGGATCTGGCCGGGGCTGTTCGGGTCGATCGTGATCGGTATCTTCGTGCTCGCGGTAGCGATCCCGCTGGGCATCGCGGCCGCGATCTACCTCGAGGAGTACGCGGACACCCGCCACGTCTCGACGCGCGTGATCCTGGTGAGCATCCGGAATCTCGCCGGCGTGCCGGCCGTCATCTACGGGGTGCTGGGATTCATCATCTTCACCCAGTGGCTGTCGCCGATGACGAGTGGCAAGACCGCGATCTCCGCCGGCCTGACCCTCGCCGTGCTCGTCCTGCCGATCGTCGTGATCACCGCGATGGAGGCGATCCGTGCGGTGCCCACGGGGCTGCGCGAGGCCGGGTTCGGCGTCGGCGCATCGCGCTGGGAGGTGACCCGCGACCTCGTCCTGCCGTATGCCGCGCCGGGGATCCTCACCGGAACCGTCCTCTCGATCGCCCGCGCGCTCGGTGAGGCTGCGCCGCTGATCATCATCGGCGCGGTGACGGGCCTCCTCCCCGAGACCTCGCTGACGGGTTTCTTCACCGCCGTCCCGATGCTGATCTTCAGCTGGACCGGTCGGCCGCAGCCGCCGGGCAGCGAGTACTCCTTCACCGAGGCCGCGGCCGCCGCCGGTGTGGTCCTGCTCGTCATCGTTCTGGCCTTCAACGCGGCGGCGATCTACCTCAGAAACCGATTCGAACGCACGCGCAGCGGTGTATGAAACGCACGGGAGCCACGACAGAATGAACCGTGTCGGCATCGACGTCGAGGACGCGATCGAGCGAGGAGGACCCATGACCGATGCAACCGCGCCGACAACCGTCGCATCATCGGTGACCGGGGTCGATCCGGTCGCCGATGTGCCGGTGGCCGATGCTTCTGTCGCCGACGTGCCCGAAGGTGCCGTCGTCTTCGAACTCGACCAACTCGAGGTCTGGTACGGCGAGTACTGCGCGGTGCGGGGTGGGACCTTTCCGATCCGCAGCGGCGAGATCACCGCGTTCATCGGTCCGTCCGGCTGCGGCAAGACCAGCATGCTGCGTTCGCTCAACCGGATGAACGACTTCATCGACATCGCCCGCGTCGAGGGTAGCGTCCTCTACCACGGCGTCGACCTGTACGACCCGGCGGTCAACGCCACCGAGGTCCGCCGTCGGATCGGCATGGTGTTCCAGAAGCCGAACCCGTTCCCCAAGAGCATCTACGACAACGTCGCCTATGGGCCGCGCCTGCTCGGAAAGCGCAAGCGCGGCGACCTCGACGAGATCGTCCGGCGATCGCTCGACGGTGCCGCGTTGTGGGACGAGGTGAAGGACCGGCTCGACGAGTCCGGCCTCGGCCTCTCGGGAGGACAGCAGCAGCGCCTCTGCATCGCACGGGCGATCGCCGTCGATCCCGACGTCATCCTGATGGACGAGCCGTGCTCGTCCCTCGACCCGATCGCCACCGGGCGCATCGAGGAGCTGATGACGGACATGAAGGACCGGTACACGATCGTCATCGTCACCCACAACATGCAGCAGGCGGCGCGGGTGAGCGATACGACCGGGTTCTTCACCACCGAGGTCAACCCGGACAGCGATCGACGCACCGGTCGCCTGATCGAGATCAACCCGACCACCAAGATCTTCTCCGACCCCGACGACGAACGGACCGAGCAGTACGTGACGGGGAGGTTCGGCTGATGGCGGTCGAGATCCGTACGGCATACGAGGACGCGTTGAACCACTTGCGGCGCGACATCGCCCGGATGTCGGCGGGCGTGACCGAACTCGTGCCGCGAGCCACCGAGATACTCCTCGACGGTGACCTCGGGGGAGCCGACGACCTGATCCTGGCCGATGACGAGTACGACGCAAAGGCGCTCGCCCTCGAGGAGGAGTGCTTCCGCGTTCTCGCGCTCGAGGCGCCGGTGGCGAGCGACCTGCGGCTCGTCGTCTCGACGATCAAGATCATCGCCGACGTCGAACGGTCGGCCGACCTGTGCGCCAACATCTGCAAGGCGTCGCGACGGATCCACGGCCACGTACTCGACGCCCGCGTGCGCGGTGCGATCCAGCAGGTCGGCGTGCAGGCGCAGCGGTTGTTCAAGCACGCCACCGAGGCATATCTCAACAACGACGGTCCCGGAGCGGCCGCGCTCCACGACATGGACGCCTACCTCGACGATCTCCACCGGCAGTTCGTGCAGGCGATCTTCGAGTCGCACTCCGAGGGACACCTCGACCTGCAGGTAGCGGTGCAGCTCGCCGTCGTCGCGCGGTTCTACGAGCGGATCGGCGACCACGCCGTAGCGATCGGCGACCGAACGCGCTTCATCGTCGACGGCTGGGTTCCCGAACACTCCTACGACGAGTCCGACAACGACCCACCGGCAGTGGTCGGACGCCGCGGGTCCGAGGTGTGATCGTGTTCGCGGCGATCGTCGTCGCCGTGCTCGCCGGACTCGCTGTCGGTCTCGCGCTCGGAGCCGCACGGAGCGCGCGCGAGACGACCGAGCTTCCTGCGGACCCGCCTTCCGCTCGGCTCGGGACCGAACCCGTCGGCGACGGGCCGGATCTCGACGAGATCGCCTACGCGCTGCGCGATGCGGTGAACCACCTCGAGATCGGCGTCGTCGTCAGCGGGTCGGACGGAAGCATCGTGTTTCGCAACCGCGCCGCAGGCGCGATGCTCGGGACGCACGTCGGCGTCATCGTCGACGAGCAGGTCGAGCGCCTGCTCGCGCTCGCCCGATCCGGCGAACGCACCGAGAACGTCGTCGATCTGCGTGGGCCACCCGCGATCTCGGTGGAGATCATCGCCGCCCCGGTCGCCGGCGGCGGTGCGGTCGCGACCGTGCACGACGTGTCCGAGCGCGTGCGGATCGACACGATGCGGACCGATTTCGTGGCCAACGTGTCCCACGAGCTGCGCACGCCGGTCGGGGCGATCGCCGTGCTCGCCGAAACCCTCGTCGACGAGGCGCGCGCCGTCGACGCGGCGGATGCACGCGAGGTCGCCGAGCACGACCATTGGTGCGCCGACCGCGACGGCGTGGTGTCGCGGCTCGCCGGGCGCATGGCCGACGAGTCGCGCCGGGCGGTCCACACGCTCGACGATCTCCTGCAACTCTCACGCATCGAGTCAGCGGTGCCGTCGGCCGACGTCGTCGATCTCGGCGAGCTGCTCGATACGGCGGTCGCCCGCGGTCGCGACGCCGATCCCTCCGGCCGCGTCGATTTCACAGCGTTCCCCACCGACAGCCCGCTGCTGGTGCGCGGTGACGGTCGCCAGCTCGCTTCCGCGCTCGGCAACCTCGTCGAGAACGCGGTCAAGTACAGCCCCGAGGGCGGGGTCGTGCAGTTGCGGGCGCGGGCCGACGAACGGCACGTCGAGGTGATGGTCGTCGACGAGGGCATCGGGATCCCCCAGCGCGACCTCGACCGGATCTTCGAGCGGTTCTACCGCGTCGACAAGGGCCGCAGCCGCGACACGGGGGGCACCGGGCTGGGCCTCGCGATCGTGCGCCACGTCGCCGGCAACCACGGTGGTGACGTGCAGGTCTTCTCCCGCGAGGGCGAGGGCTCGACGTTCGTGCTGCGACTCCCGGCCCGGCTCGTCGTGACGGCGGACGCCGTCGAGGAACCGGAGCGATCGTGAGCGAGGGCACGATCCTGGTCGTCGAGGACGAGTCGAGCTATGTCGAGGCGCTGACGATCGGCCTCGAGCGTGAGGGGTTCGTCGTCGCGACCGCCGCCGATGGGATCGAGGCTCTCGAACGGTTCGACGAGGTGTCTCCCGATCTCGTGCTGCTCGATGTGATGCTGCCGCGGATGAGTGGTATCGACGTGTGCCGGCAGCTCCGCAAGCGGACACGGGTACCGATCATCATGCTGACGGCGAAGGGTGAGGAGATCGACACGGTCGTCGGTCTCGAGGTCGGCGCCGACGACTACGTCACCAAGCCCTACCGCATCCGTGAGCTGGTGGCGCGCATGCGGGCGGTCCTCCGCCGTGCCGAGGGGGGCGATGCGGCGGACACCGCGGTAACCGGCGCGTCCACGCCGTCGGGCAACGCGGTCGAGATCGGCGCAGTGCGCCTCGATCCCGATGAGCATCGGGTGACCGTGCGTGGCGTCGAAGTCCGCCTTCCCCTCAAGGAGTTCGAACTGTTGCACCTGCTCCTCGCGAACGCCGGTCGAGTGCTGCCGCGTGAGACGCTCATCGACCGCGTCTGGGGTTTCGACTACGTCGGCGACACCAAGACGCTCGACGTGCACATCAAGCGCCTCAGGTCGAAGCTCGAGGTCGATGCGAGCGCCCCCCGGCGCATCGTCACGATCCGTGGGCTCGGCTACAGGTACGAGCGCCCCTAGCATCGACCGCGTGGAGCAGAGGAGCCCTGCGCGCCGCCAGCCGCCGTCGAAGTTCAGACGCCTCGCGACCACCCATGCCCTGATGGTCGCCGGCGACGCGGCGATGGTCGTCGCACTCGCCGATTCGCTGTTCTTCGACATGGATCTCAGCGCGGCGCGGACCCGGGTGATGCTGTTCCTCGCGCTCAGCTTCGCCCCATTCCTGTTCATCGCGCCGTTGATCGGGCCGCTGATCGACCGGGTGCCCGGTGGACGCCGATTCGTGATCCAGGGTGTCGCCCTGTCGAGGACGGTGCTGCTCGTGCTGATGGCACAGTCGGTCGACTCGCTCGCACTCTTCCCGCTGGTGTTCGCATCGCTGGTACTGCAGAAGACCTACGTCGTCTCGAAGTCGGCGCTCGTTCCGTCGACCGTTCGAACGACCGACGACCTGATCGAGGCGAACTCGAAACTCGGACTGATCTCGGGTCTCACCGGCGCGGTCGCCGTCGTGCCGGCGGCGATCCTGCTGACCACGCTGGGCCCGTCCGCGACGATGATCTACTCGGCCCTCCTGTTCGCCGCGGCGCTCGTCAGCTCGACCCGCCTCCCGGGTGATGTCATCGCGGCCGACGCCCCCGATCCCGAAGAAGCCGAGCAACTGCACACCAGCTCGCTCCAAGCGGGCGCGCTGGCGATGACGGTATTGCGGGCGAGCGTCGGCTTCACCTTGTTCCACCTCGCCTTCTGGTTCCGCTCGCAGGACGACGGGACGCTCTGGATGGCGGTCGCGATCGTGGCGGCATCGCTGGCGACGATGGTCGGCAACCTGATCGCGCCGGCCCTGCGCCGCCGGTTGCACGAGGAACGCATGTTGATCGCCTGTCTCGTCGTCAGCGCCGCGGCCGGGATCGGCGCGGCGATCCTCGGAGGTCCGATGGCAGGGGTGATGCTCATGGGATCGCTCAGCTTCGTCGCCGCGATCGGCCGCCTCAGCTTCGAGAGCATCGTGCAGCGCGACGCTCCGGGCGCCAACCACGGCCGGGCCTTCGCCGTGTTCGAGACGCGGTTCCAGCTGGCGTGGGCGCTGGCCGCGTTCGTGGCTGTGGCGATCCAGGTGCCTGGCCCGATGGGTTTCCTGATCGTCGGCATCGTCTCGATCGGAACGCTCGTGCACCTGCTGGTGGGCTTTGGGCGCCTGAGGGATGCGGCGACGTCGACCCCGTCGGGAGGGGGGACGGACGGGGCCGCTACGCCTCGCCGACGCGGGCGATCCAGAGGCCGGGAGCCTCGATCTCGCTCGGCGTCGGCACGGCGTCGGCCTCGCTGAACAGCGGGGCGAGGGCGCCCTCTCCCGCCCGATCGACGACACCCTGGACGAACGCTTTGCCGCGCGCCGTCTGCTCGGCGCCGAGCCTGATCCCGAGAAGTCGCTCGACGAAGATGTCGTCGGGTGACGTTTCGGCACGGCGCCGGCGGGCCGCCTCGGCGATCTGCAGCGCGCTCCCACCGATCAGGCGGACGGCGACCGCATCGACCGTCCAGTCGATCACGCCGATCGTGACCGCGACCGCCGCGTCGAGCTGCGGTTCGAGGGCGAGCTGTTCGTCCGAGCGCACGGCGCCGAGCAGCAGTTCGGGGTCGCCGAACGCCTGCTGCATCGCAGCCATCGGATCGGACTGTTCGAGGTCGAGCCCGGTGAGCTTGTCGGTCATCGCGGATGCATCCGGACGGAATGCCCCGACGTGGCGCTGCACGAGCGAGCGCAGGTGGTCGGCGATGTGCGGGAGCGACAGGACGGTCAGCCCTGCGAGTTCGTGGGCGAGCACCCAGAGCCGGAGTTCGTCGAGGTCGATGCTCCAGCTCTCGGCGAACCTGTCGATGTTCGGTGGCACGAGCACCAGCGCGGGTGTCGCCCGCGGGATGGGGAGGTCGTACACGCCGAACGCGCCCCGGGCCAGATTGCCGACCATCGATCCGACCGCCATGCCGAGCATCGCCGGCGCCATCATCTTGCCCAGGCCCGCCATCATCTGCGCCATCGGGTCGGCGGCGACGTCGTCGGGAAGGTCGTCGGACTGACCGAGCGAGGTGGCCATGTCATTGAACAGTGGGCGGTACGCCTCGAGCGTCTGCTGTGCCCACAGCTCGGGCGTCGCGACCGACACCTCGCGCTCGGGTACCTCGAGCTGCATCACGTCGGCGACGTGGGGTCTGGCGATGTCGGCGAGTTCGCCGTACTTGATGCGCACCGACGGATCGATGTTGGCTCCGATCGCGGCGGGTGCTCCCCCCTCGAAGGCCGAACCGCCGGTGGCGGAGAGCAGGGCGAACTGTCTTGCGGCGTCCCAGTTGAGCGGACCCTGCCCCGACAATGCCCGCGAGAGGTCGGCGAACAGTGGGAGACCTTCGAACGGGTTGACGGCATCGTCGTCGGCCATGTACCGATGCTACGTCGGGCGCGTTCGATTCGCTTGGTGAATCACGAGGACGATCGATCGGGTGCGGCCTGTTGTCCGCGGCCTATTGTTCGCTGATGGTAAGCGTCGCCGAGCGAGCCGCCGTGTTCCCGGCGGAGGCATCCGGCGTGACCGCTGTGCTCACCGGGTCGGCGGGCGAGCTCGGACGGCGACTCGCGGCGATCCTGCGCGAGGACGGCGTCGAGGTCATCGAGACCGACGGCGGGCACGCCGATGTCGATGCCCTGTCGAATGGCCACATCGCGGACGGTCTCGTCGCCGACGTCGTCGTCGATCTGGGAAGCAGCGACTACGACCGGCGCGCCGCGCAGCGCCAGAGCGCGACCGAGTTCGCAGACGCGACCCTCCTCACCGCCGACAACGTCGGCGCTTCGCATGTGGTCTTCGTGTCGTCGGCGATGGTCTACGGGGCTCTTCCCCACAATCCGGTCCCGATCACCGAGGAGTCCGCGCTCCGGCCGGACGTCGAGTTCGTCTTCGCACGGCAGTTGGCTTCGGCCGAGGAATCGGTCGAATCGTGGCGGCGACGGTCGGACGATCGGTCCACCTGCGTGCTGCGACCCGCCGTGGCGCTGTCGGCCAGCGGTGACTCACGGCTGGCGGGCGCCCTCGTCGCAGGGCTCGGTCGCCGGTTCGCCGAACTCGATCCTCCCTCGCAGTTCCTCCATCTCGACGACCTCGCGTCGGCGATCGCCCTCGCCGTTCGGAGCGGCCTCGATGGCGTCTACAACGTCGCACCCGACGGCTGGATCGCCGGCGAACGGGTGCGCGCGCTCTCCGGTGAGCGTCCCCGGATCCCGCTCCCGGAGCGGCTGTCCGACGTTCTCGGGAGGGTTCGCTGGCAGGTCCAGCGCGGTCCGATTCCGCCCGGGCTGCAGTCGTACACGCAGGAGTCGTGGGTCGTGTCGAACGGCCGCCTGCGCGCCGAGGGCTGGACACCGACGGTGACCAACGAGCAGGCCTACGTGGAGGCGACAGAGGAGCGGTGGTGGACGATGATCTCGCCGCGTCGCCGCCAGGAACTCGCGCTCGGGGCCGGGCTGGTCGCGGTGCTCGCCGGCATGCTCGCCGGTGTCGTCATCGCGCGTCGCTGGTGGCGCCGGCGCTGACCGGGCGTGTCAGCGGTCGACGAGCGGGTAGAAGCGCCCGTGGTCGATGTAGCCGATCAGCGCGAGCGACTCGTCCACGATGACCGCGAGGCCGTCGACGTCGAGCCACTGCACCTCGCCCCACAGCAACCGATAGGTCGCCGATTCGGTCTGGACGAGCACCCACTCGTTGGCTCGCGGCAGGCGTGTCGCGGCGCGGCGTCCGTCGATGTGGAACGTCGGGATCGCGGCGACGGCGTTGGGGATCGGTGTGAACGCGGCGATGCGCACGACCGCCTCTTCGGCGGGTGCCGCCCTGGTGAGGCGCGCAGGCGTGGTCGTTCCGCTGAGGGCGATCGGGTCGGACGCCGACGGAGACGGTGTGATCGCGACGACGAGCACGGCGACGACGAGCATCGTCGCCGAGCCGACGATGAGCGGCAGTGTGAAACGATTCACCTCGGGTTCGACGTCGTCCCTCGTCGGCGCGAGTTCGGAAGGGTGCCGCCAAGGGCGTTCATGCGGCGGTAGAGGAGCGGGGGACACGAGAACGAGAGCGTACTTCCCCGATGCGGACCGCTGTTCGCGGGGTCGCGTCGCCGCCGCCAGATGGAAGAAATTCCCGTTCGGGTGGTCCCGGCCACCGGTCTGGGAGGCCGTGCACGGCTACCATGCGCAGCGTGCACAGCCCCAGCGATGGCGACGAGTGGGTCGATCTGACCGACACCGAGTTCCCGATCGCCGCTGCGTACCAGTGGGCGGTGCTGCCCGATTGTGGTGCCGTCGTGATGTTCGGTGGTACCACCCGCGACCACGCAGAGGGTCGCGACGGCGTGGTCCACCTCACCTACGAGGCCTACGACGAACACGCCGTTGCCAAGCTCGGCGAGATCGCGGCGGAGGTGCGGCAGCGCTGGCCGATGACCGGCAGGATCGTGTTGTTGCACCGGGTCGGACGTGTCGAGGTCGGTCAGTCCTCGGTTCTGGTCGTCGTGTCGTCTCCGCATCGACCCGATGCTTTCGAGGCCGCCCGCTACGCGATCGACGCGATCAAGGAGGTGGCGCCGATCTGGAAGCACGAGGTGTGGGCCGATGGCGCCGATTGGGGTACCGGCGCCAAACCTGTCACGGGGGCGCGAGCGGTGGGAGGTGCCTGAGTGGGCCTGATCATCGTGATCGTGGTGGTCGTGATCGTGATCGTCGTCGCCCTGCTCGTCACCCGTTCCCGACGCTCCGACGATGGTGTCGAAGGTTTCAGACGCCAGATCGACGCGCTCTCCAGCGACGCCAGGCGCCCGACGATCGACCGTCGAGCCGCTGACGAGGCGAAGTCGCCCGAGTCCACCCCACCCGACGACGCGCCCGATGCGCGCGACTCGCCGAGCGCGGTACCCGGTGAGCCCGGTGGACCGGGTGGGCCCGGTGGACCCGGTGGACCCGGTGATGGGCCGAGCGGGGTGCCCGGTGAGCCCGGGGCGCGCGATGATGGGCCGAGCGCGGCGCCCGACACGGTGCAGGATGACCCCGATGGCACGTGACCTCGCGATCGACCTCGGAACCGCCAACACCCTCGTCTACATGAAGGGCCGCGGCATCGTACTCAACGAGCCGTCGGTGATCGCTCTCAACCGTCAGACCGGCGAGGTCCTCGCCACCGGTCGCGAGGCTTGGCAGATGATCGGCCGCACGCCGGGCTACATCGTCGCCGTGCGCCCGCTGCGCGGTGGTGCGATCACCGACTTCGAGATCACCGAGCGGATGATTCGGCTGCTGCTCCAGCGTGTCGGCGTCAGCCGGTTCACGCGTCCCAAGGTGGTCATCTGCGTGCCGTCGGCGATCACCGAGGTCGAGCGGCGAGCCGTGACCGATGCCGCCCGCCGGGCCGGCGCCGCCGACGCCAACCTGATCGAGCAGCCGATGGCGGCGGCGATCGGAGCCGATCTGCCGATCGACGAACCGGTCGGCAACATGGTCATCGACATCGGTGGCGGCACGAGCGAGACCGCCGTGATCAGTCTCGGCGGGATCGTGGCGCTCGAGGCCGTGCGCGTCGGCTCGTTCGACATCGACGCGGCGATCCAGACCTACGTGCGCCGCGAGCACGGCATCGCGATCGGCGAGCGCACGGCCGAGGAGATCAAGGTCGCCATCGGGTCGGCCGACCCCACCCACGACGAGAACCAGGCCGAGGTCCGTGGGCGCGATCTGATGACCGGACTGCCCAAGACGGTGCTGCTCACCCCCGAGGAGGTGCGCTTCGCGATCGAGGACGTCGTGTCGTCGATCGTGGCGTCGGTGATCCGGTGCCTGTCGAAGGCGCCCCCGGAGCTCTCCCAGGACTTTCTCGTCCGCGGCATGTATCTCGTCGGCGGCGGCGGGCTCCTCAGCGGTTTCGCCGAACGGATCGAGCGCGAGACCGAGGTGCCGGTGCGGATGTCGAACGTGCCGCTCGAGGCGGTCGTGCTCGGCGCCGGCCACGTGATCGAGCACTACGAGGCCCTGAAGGGCATGTTCATGGGCGCCCGGCGCTGACGCGCGGTCCTCCATCGGGAATCAGCAGTCGCTCAGCCTTCGTTCAGCCGGGAATGAATCGGGAGATCGTTCCGCCGTTGGACACCGCATATAGCTCGCCGTCGGGTCCGGCGGCGATCGCCGCGAGCGCCGGATGGCCGGCGAGGACCACGACGCGCGACGCGCTCCCCGAGGTCGGGTCGTATCCCCAGATCGTTCCCGAGCAGAAATCGCCGTACACGTACCAGCCTTCGAGGTCGGGCACCATCGCGCCGCGGTAGACCGCTCCGCCACTGACCGAGCACTGGCCTGCGTCGTGTCCGTACACGACGATGGGCGGGGTGTGGTTCTCGGTCGGTTGGTCGGCGTTGAACGGTTGGTCGCCCTCGAATGCGCTCCATCCGAATCCGACACCGCGACCGGCGCCGCGCCCATTGGTCGCGACCGCGTGGTCGATCTCCTCGCGGGCATTCTGGCCGACGTCGGCGATCCACAGGTCGCCGGTGACCGGATCGAACGAGAACCTCCACGGGTTGCGCAGCCCGTACGACCAGATCGTCGGATCGGCCCCCTCGACATCGAGGAACGGGTTGTCGTCCGGGACGGTGAACGGCGCTTCGGTCGAGGGAAGGGGATCGATGCGCAGGATCTTGCCGAGCCTGGTCGAGAGGTCGAGCCCGTTGCGTTGCGGGTCTCCTCCGCTTCCTCCGTCGCCCGTACCGATGTACAGCCTGCCGTCCGGTCCGAAGGCGAGTTCACCTCCGTTGTGATTGCTGAACGGCTGGTCGATCGTCAGCACGATCCTCGCCGAGTCAGGGTCGAAGACGGCGGTCACAGGGTCGATTGAATACTCGGCGATCACCGTGTCGCCGTCGCGGTCGGTGTAGTTGACGTAGGCGAGTTCGCGTTGGGGATGGAACGCCACACCGAGCAGCCCCTGCTCGCCGCCCCGCGATGTCGAGCCGGTGATGTCGAGCACCACATCGGCCGAGAGGTCATTGACCGCGACGATCCGGCCCACCTGCTCGACGACGAACAGGCGCTCGTCCTGCGGGCGGAACCCGACCTCGACCGGCTTTTCGAAATCGCCGATCGGCGCGAGCGCGACCGTCGGCTCGGGGAGTGGGCCCGGCGCGGTCGTCGGCGGTGCCGAGCCCACCGCGCTCGGCGGTGGTGCGACCGGCAGATCGGCTTCGTCCGACGGCGTGAGTTCGGTGGTCGTCGTGGTGGGCGCCTCGTCATCATCGAGATCGGTCCCGTCGGGAGCCGTCCCATCGGGGTCGGTATGTGGCGGCACCAGCGTGGAGGGTGCGGTCACCATCGGCGAGGTGTCGCCATCGGTTCCGCCGTCGTCGGATGCGCACGCGCCCGCGAGGAGGACGATCGCGATCGCAAGGGTGGCGGCGGAGGCGCTGGCGGATCGGTTCGAGGTTCTCATCACTTCGTCAGCCGCGTCAGACCCTCTTGGAGGACGCTCACCGCGAACTGTCCGTCGAGGGTGAAGATCGAACCGCCCGAGAGGCCGCGAGCGGCAGCCGTCGACAGCGCGGTCTGGTCGTAGAGCAGCCACTCGTCGGCGCGAAACGGTCGGTGGAACCACATCGCGTGATCGAGGCTCGCCATCTGCAATCGGCCCGAGTCGAAGCCGAGCCCGAACGGCAGGATCGACGTGTCGAGCAGGGTCATGTCGCTCGCATAGGTGACGACGCAGGCGTGCAGTACCGGGTCGTCGGGAAGCCGGCCGTCCGCACGCATCCACACCCGCTGCCCCGTCGCCTTCCGGCCCTTCCGCCAGACGGGTCCGCCGTCCTCGTAGCGGAGGTCGATGGGCCTGGGACGGTGGTACCAGTCGCCGATCTCGTCGGCGTAGGGCGCCATCCGTTCGTCGAACGTCGGCAGTTCGTCGGGGTTGCCGAGACCCGTGGGCATCTCGAGTTGATGCGAGAGCCCGGGCTCCTCGTCGTGGAAGCTCGCCTGGAGGTTGAAGATCGCGCGGCCGTGCTGGATCGCGACCACCCGGCGGGTGGCGAAGCTACGCCCGTCGCGGATCCGGTCGACGTCGTAGAGAATCGGGACGAGCGGGTCGCCGGGGCGCAAGAAGTAGGCGTGCAGCGAGTGCACCATGCGGCCGGGATCGTCGATCGTGCGCGCCGCCGCGACGAGGGCCTGACCGGCAACCTGGCCGCCGAACACGCGCTGGCGGTTCTCGTCGGGGGAGCGACCGCGGAAGAGGTTCACCTCGATCGCCTCGAGGTCGAGGAGGTCGATCAGGTCGTCGAGCGCACGCTGGTCCATCGTGGGCGCCATGTTGCCACGGCGCGATGCGGCTCGGCGATCACGTTCGCCGCCGGGACTCGCAATTGCCGGGTCACGCCCCCATCCCGCTGCGGTCGATGGGAAACCTGGGTAGCGGGTCGCGACCCGGGTTCGAGATCTCGCCGCGCGACCCGGGTTCGGGACTGCGTCACCGCTCGCGTATCGTCGGTCCATGACCCTGCTCGAGCTCGACCCCGATGAACTGCTGTCCACCACCCGCGCGGTGCGCAAGCGACTCGACTTCGACAGGGCGGTCGACGACGAGCTGGTCCGTGAGTGTGTCGCGCTAGCGATGCAGTCGCCGTCGGGTTCGAACAACATGACGATGCAGTTCGTCGTCGTCCGCGATCAGGCCAAGCGCGAGGCGATCGGCCGGATCTACGGCGAGTGCTTCGAGATCTACCGCAACATGGACGGCATCTACGCGGGGTCGCTCCACAAGGACACGCCCGACGAGCAGGCGCAGCAGGACCGGGTGGTAGAATCGGCCAACTATCTCGCGGACAACATGGGCCGTGCTCCGGTGATCGTTATCGCGTGCAGTGCGGCCGGACGCCTCGACGGCGCTGCCGCGGCGATGATGGCGCCGTCGGTGCTCGGCAACATCCTGCCCGCCACCTGGAGCTTCATGCTCGCCGCCCGCGCCCGCGGGCTCGGCACCGCGTGGACCACGATCGCGCTGATGAAAGAGCAGGAGATCGCCGACATCGTGGGCATCCCCTTCGACGAAGTGCAGCAGGTCTGCCACACGCCGCTCGCGCACACGATCGGCACCAACTTCAAGCCGGCCGCACGACCCGCGCCCGACACGATCATCCACTGGGATTCCTGGTGACGCCCGAGCGCCGTCGTATGGCGCTCGAGACGCGTGGCTTCATGCCTGCCGACGAGGGCGATGCCCTGCACGCGGCAGCGCTCGAAGCGGCAGCTTCCGTCCCCGGCGCGCCGATGCTCGAGGTCGGGTCGTACTGCGGCCGTTCGACGATCTGGCTCGGCGACGCCGCGGAAGCGAACGGAGTGCCGCTCTTCGCGCTCGATCACCACCGGGGCTCCGAGGAGAACCAGGCAGGCTGGGAACACCACGATCCCGAGCTCGTCGACGAACGAACCGGGCTGATCGACACGCTGCCCGACTTCCGTGCGGCGATCCACGGCGCCGACCTCGAGGCGTCGGTGATCGCGCTCGTCGGTCGTTCCCCGACGGTGGCCGCGGCCTGGTCGACGCCGCTCTCGTTCCTCTTCATCGACGGCGGTCACGGCGACGAGCCGGCCCGGCTCGACTATCAGGGGTGGACGCCCCATGTCGCGCTCGGCGGCACGCTGGCAATCCACGACGTGTTCCCCGACCCCGCCGACGGCGGTCGCCCACCGTTCGAGCAGATCTTCCAGCCGGCCGTCGACTCCGGGCGCTTCGAACTGCGATCCTCCACCGGCTCGCTGCGCGTGCTGACTCGGGTCGGGGAACCCGTGCGCGGTGCAGAGCGACCGGTCGAGCAACCGGTCGAGCGGGCGTCGTAGCGCCGTCAGCGTCGGAACTGGAGCCGCTTGCGGTCGACGATGAATCGCTTGCGGTCGACGACGAGCAGCGTGCTCGCGGCGAATACGAGGATGCCGGCGGCGGTCACGCCGAGCCAGCCGTAGGCCTCGGCGCCGACGAAGACGCCTCCGAGGAGCGGCCCGAAGACCCGACCGAGCGCCATCACGGCCTGCGCGTCACCGGCGCGTTCCTCGGGGAAGTTCGAGCGCGCCGCGAGCAGCCCGAACGCCGCCGGCACACCCATGAAGAAGACGAATCCCCAGCCGATCAACGCGACGGAGAACACGACGGGATCTCGCACCGTGGCGATCGAGAACGCGCAGATCGCGGTACCCATGAACCAGATGCCGGTAGGTCCGCGGGGGCCGAACCACTTCGCGGCGGGGATCGAGGCGACCGCGTTGGCGCTGTAGACGAGCGACACGGTCATCGCCGACATCCCGTTCGCCTCGGTACCGATCGCCGCCCCGTACACGAACACCGACGAGCCGCCGAGCGTGGCGGCGGCGAGGGCGAGGAGGATCGCGCGCGCCGCCCTCGTGGCCGAGTGGCGCATTCGGTGGGGTCGTAGCTCCTGATGCGTGGTGACCCCTGCCACGAAGATCAGTGGTGTCGCCGCGACACCGGCCAGGACGACGAACACACCGTTCACGCCGATCGACCCGATCAGCGCGGAGACCGTCGGTGCGACCACCATCCCCACGAGCGGACCGACCACCGCGACGTCGCCCGTCTTACCGGCGTCTCCGAAGGCCTCCTGCCAGGCGAACCACGCGGCAAGGCCGAGCGACACACCGCTGACGAGCCGGGTCGCGGCGAGCACCTCGAAGGTCGGCGCGGCGGCAGAGGCGAGGTTCGCGGTGACGCCGAGCAGCGTGCCGATGACGAACACGGATCGCACCGGACGCAGGAATCGACCGCCGAACCACGACGCGGCGACGAAGCCGGCGAGCTGCGTCGCCGAGATCAGCCCTGCGGTGCCGGTCGAGACGCCATATTCGGCGGCGACCGCAGGAAGGATGAACGGCGTGGAGACGAAGACGACCGTGCTCGTAGCGACGGCGACGAGGAGCGCCGGTGCGACGGTGGGGCGCAGCGCGAGGAGAACCCGGAGCGGCGCCTGCACGGGCCGGTCGGCTCAGTTGGACCCGGAGTCCGGAGCGCCATCGGAGGCAGGGTCGGCATCGGAGGCAGCATCCGACGCGGTGACACCGAACTCGGCGCGCAGTTCGGCGCGGGCGGCGGCGATCGCGTCGCGCACCTGGTCGCGCAGCGCGGGCATGTCGTTCATCGTGAGGCCCTCGGTGGAGATCGGCTCGAGCACCCGGACCTCGGCCTCGGCGTTGCCGATTCGCCAGTCGTTCTTGCGCAGCGCGTCCCGCGTGCCGTGCACGGCCAGCGGGAGGATCGGGTACTGGCCGTCGATCGCGATCTTGAACGCGCCCGCCCGGAACTTGCGCATCTCGCCGGTCTTCGAGCGTGTGCCCTCCGGAAAGATCATCACCGACACGCCGGACTCGAGCCGTTCGCTCGACGCGGCGAGCGCGGCCGCACCGGAGGTGGAGTCACCCCTGGTGAGCGGGATGTCCCTGACGAGTCGCATCATCCAGCCGAGGCCGGGGATCTTCATGATCTCGATCTTCGACATCCACTTCATCTCGGTCGGCAGGTGTGAGATGAGGAGGATGTCGACGAAGCTCTCGTGGTTGGAGACCACCACGTATGGGCGCCGCATGTCGTCGGGCAGATCGCCCGAAGTGCGGAAAGCCCACTGCGGCGTCATCTTCTGATGGGCGACCGCGATCCGGCGGAACAGATATCCCGCCGCATACGCGCCCCGGTCGAACGGCATCGTGACGAGCCGCACGATCGCGACGAGCGGTGTCCAGATCGCGACGAGTACGACGAGCACCGACCAACTCCAGATGCTGAGAGCGGTACGGACGATCGTGGAACGCATCGGAGCGATCATACGCGCCGGCCCGCACCCGGCGGCCCGGGTTCAGTCGGCCGGCCGGGGGATGAACACGCCCGACGCGGGGGATGTCGCGGTGATCGTGTCGACCGCCAGCAGTACGGCGGCGGCGGTGTAGGACGTGTGCTCGTCGAACGGGAACAGCTCGGGCTCGGGATAGACGATGCCGGTCCAGTACGAGCCGTCGTCTCGGCGATGCGTGCGCGTCCATCGCAGGAGATCGGCTGCGGTCGACAGATCGCCGATCGCGGCGAACGCGATCGCGCACTCGGCGGTCTCGGACGCCGTCACCCACGGTTCGTCGCTGACGCAGCGGATGCCGAGGCCCTCGATCGCGAATGTCTCCCACCGGTCGGCCAGCCGGGCCTTCGCCGCCTCGCCGCTGAGAGCACCGGTCAGGACGGGGTAGTACCAGTCCATTGCCCAGCGCGTCTTGGGCTCGAAGGCGCTGGCCGCGTGATCGGGTCGATCGACCTCACGACGGATCGCGGCGGTCTTGACGACGGCGGCTTCGATCCAGGCCGAACCGTCGGCGCCCACCAGTTCGGCCGTCTCGGCCCCGAGCCGTAGCGCGTGCTGGGTGCTGGCGGTTCCGGTGAGCAGGACGTAAGTCCAGGGACGTTCGTCGGGCTCGACCGCCCACACCGAGAGACCGTCGTCGCGACGAAGCGAGAGCACGAAGTCGATCGCCCGCTCGACCGTCGGCCACATTCGCTCGACGAATGCGAGGTCGCGGGTGCAGAGCCAGTGGTGCCACACTCCGGTGGCGACGTAGGAACACACGTTGGTGTCGAGCTTCGTCTCCTCGATCGACCCGTCGCTGCGGTAGAAGTTGTGCCAGGAACCGTCGGGCCGTTGCGTGTCGACGAGCCAGTCGTAGGCACGCTCGGCTTCGGTGTGGAACCCGGCAACGTCGAGCGCCATCGCGGTCTCGACGTGGTTCCAGGGGTCGCAGTGGCCTCCCGGGTACCAGGGGATCATGCCGGTCTCGAGCTGCAGTGACGCGAGATGGGCCGCGGTCGCGTGTGCCTCGTCGCGCGAGATCACCCCGTCGAGTTCGAGAGCGTTCGTCGTGTTGTTCACCGCTTCTCCCCGTAGAACACGATGCTCTTGCCGATCACTGGTGACAGGACGCGATCGGCGACCCTCGTCGGCGCTGGTTCGTTGACGATGTCCCATTCGAGAAACTCGCGGTACCGCTTCACGGCCGGATGATCGTCGTGAGTCGGCCCGACCGCGCACTTCAGCCACCAGTACGGTGAGTGGAGGGCGTGCGCGCGGTGCGAGCCGCGGAGGCTGAGCCCGGCGGTCGCCAGCTTCGCCCGCAACTCGGTCGCCGAATAGATGCGCACGTGGCCGCCGGCACTCTTGGGCGCGTGGTACTCGTCGGAGAGCATCCAGTTGACCTTCTCGGGGAACCACGCGGGAACGGTGGCCGCGAACGTGCCGCCGGGCCTGAGCACGCGGACCATCTCGGCGATCGCAGCGACATCGTCCTGGATGTGCTCGAGCACCTCGGACGTGATGACCACGTCGAACGACGAATCGGCGAACGGGAGCACGGTTGCGTCGGCGCGCAGGACTCCCTTGAAGCGGGTGACGTCGATCTCGCCCGCGTCGACCATCGCGCCGAGCGTCGCTCGGGTCTGTACTACCTCGTCCTCCGCGTAGTCGAGCGCGATGACGTCGGCGCCGCGCCGTGCGCACTCGAAGATGTGGCGTCCGAACCCTGCGCCGACATCGAGTACGCGGTCGCCGGGCGCGAGGCCGAGCCGGTCGAAACGAATGGTGAGCACGGTCAGAGCCGTCCGTTGGACCGGAGCTTGGCGACGTTCTGTGGCATGTCGAGGACCTCGCGGTACTGCTCGACGGTGAGTTCGGCGCAGCGATTCCACGTCCAGCGATCGAGGACCCTGCGGCGCCCGTTGGCGCCGACGCGGGCGCGGAGTTCGGCATCGTCCAGACCGCGGGCGATCGTGGCGGCGAGCGCCTCGGAGTCGCCTGCGGCGCACGCGAGCACGGTGTCGCCGTCGGTGCCCGTGACCTCGGGGAGCGCGCCTCCGTCGGTCGCGACCAGTGGTGTGCCGCTGCACATCGCCTCGATCGCCGGCAGACTGAAACCCTCGTAGAGGCTCGGCACGACGGCGAGTTCGGCTTCGGCGTACAACTCGACGATGCGTTCGTCGGACACGCCGGACACGAAGTCGATGTGCGGCCGCAGGTCGAGTGCGTCGATCAGATCCATCGAGCGTCCCGGCTTGGGTCTGCCGATGATCGTCAGCGAGACGTCTCGTTCGGTGCGCAGCTTCGCCAGCGCCTCGATCAGGTACGAGAGTCCCTTCAGGGCCACGTCGGCAGAGGCCGTCGTGATCAGCCGCCGGGGCCGGCGCCGCACGTCATCGAGCGGGCGGAAGAGATCGGGATCGACGCCCACGGGCACCAGGCGCATGCGATCGCGGCAAACCCCCATGTCGTTGTGGATGTCGTCGATCGAGTTCTGGCTCACGACCACGATGCGCGGCATCTTCGACGCGACCCTGCCCTGCATCTTGACGAACGAGTACCACCGGCCGACCGACCACCTCTTGGCGAGCGTGGTGGCGTGGCTCATCTCGAGCTCGCGGTCCTTGGTGATCGGATGGTGGAGCGTGACGATCGTCGGGATCCGCTTCTCGATCCTCGAAATGCCGTAGCCGAGACACTGGTTGTCGTGCACGAGGTCGAATTCCCCGGCTCGGGGAGCGAGCGCCCGGGCGGCGCGGGCGCTGAACGCGAGCGGCTCGGGGAACGTGCCGGTGAGGAACTGTCCGAGTTCGAGCAGGTCCTCCCGGTTCTTGATCTCCCAGAAGCCGGGGAGGCGCCCCGGGTAGTGGTCGTTGAAGGTGTCGAGGCTCGGCAGTTCGGTGAGGGTGATGCGCTCGTCGAGCACCGGGTAGGGCTGGCCGCCGAACACCTCGACCGTGTGTCCGAGGTCGCACAGCGCCTTGGTCAGATGCCGCGTGTAGACACCCTGGCCGCCGACGTGGGGCTTTCCCCGGTAGGTGAGGTAGGCGATCGTGAGGGGTGCCTCGGGATCGAGCCCGGCGGATGGCATCCGATGGAGGCTATCGGGGCGCGGTTACCCGCCGGTAGGCCCTCACCAGGAGATTCGCATCCAGCGGGCGAGCGGTCGATCGGGCGTGACGATCTCGTGGCCGATGTTGAGTCCGTCTGGTGGCCCGCTCTGAGGCTCGATGCAGATCGTGGCCGCCGGCTCGTCGAAGATCACCCGGTGATCGCAGTCCGAAGCGACGGTGACGAGCGGCGCCTCCTGGCGGTCGTACTCGAGAATCGCCGGCCCCCTCGCGACGAAACAATCGTCCCACGGCCCGGGTGTCGCCGCGACCAGCGCGCCGGTCGGGAGACCGAACTCGTCTCGTCGGTACATCGAGTCGGGAGCGAACCCCAGACGCGCCGGTGCAGGGAACCACGGGTGCCAACCGATGACGGCCGGGAACCGCGACCCGACCGATTCGACGGAGAGCTGGCAGTCGAGGTGGCCGTCCGACACCTCGATCCGTTGCCGGGCTGTGCCCTCGAACGGCCACTTCAGATCATGACCAGCCCCTCCGTCACATCCGCCACGTCCGTCGAGCGGGCACGACATCGTGACGGTCGTGGCGGTCACCTGTTCGACGTTCCAGCGCCGAGCATGCACGGACCCGTGGATCGCGTGCCGGTGCGGGATGCCGCGCACTACGTCGACGTGGTTGCATTCGAGTTGGTGGTCGACGCCGTCGAAGGTGAACCGACCGTGGCGGATCCGGCCCGCCCAGGGAGCCATCGGGAACGATCCCCAAGTGATCGTCGCCGAGCGGCTCGGGTCGGCGTCGATCAGCAGCGGCTGACCGGCGACGGTGATCTGCGCGACGCGGCCACCGGCGACTGTGTCGATGGTCGTCGACGCCCGGCCCGACGTGATGATGAGAGGATCATCCGGCAAGAACTGTCAATCTAGGGCGATGAGGGCGATCGTGCAGCGTGTTCTCAGCGCCCGGGTCACGAGTCGGGTCGCCGATCCGACGAACGGCCGTGACGGCGAATGGGTCGTAACCGGAACGATCGGTCACGGGCTCTGCGTCTTCGTGGGCATCACCCACGACGACGGCGTCGCGCAGGCCGACAAGCTCGCCGACAAGCTGTGGGGGCTGCGCATCTTCGCCGACGACGATGGGGTGATGAACCGCTCGGCCTCCGAGGTCGGAGGCGGGTTGCTGATCGTCAGCCAGTTCACGCTCTACGGCGACACCTCGCGGGGACGTCGCCCGAGCTGGGGTTCCGCCGCACGGCCCGATGTCGCCGAGCCGCTGATCGAGCGTGTCGTCGAGTCGCTGCGGGCGGCGGGAGCGACCGTCGCCACCGGTAGGTTCCGCACCGACATGCGGGTCGATCTCGTCAACGACGGCCCGGTCACCCTGTCGATCGAGATCTGAGCGCGATCACCCCAGTGTCACGAGGGGGCGTCACGAGCGGGCATCGCCGGAGCGGCGTCGCCGGAACGTCAGCGCGAGAGCGAGCCCGTAGATCGCGAGGGCGGCGAGGATGACGGGCGCGTCTCCGAGGTTGGTGTACCACGTGAACCCGTCTCGTAGCTCGACGTCGACGTAGACGACGGTTCGCTCGCTGATCGCCGAGCGCTCGAGCACCTCGCCGTCGGCGTCGATCACCGCCGTGAAGCCGGTCGGCGCGGCCTGCACCGTCCAGCGTCCGTTCTCGATCGATCGCAGGCGGCTCGAGGCGACCTGCTGGGTCTGCACGATCGTTCCGGTGTAACTCGCCCCGTTCGTCGGGTTGACGATCGCCTGCCCACCTTCGCGGACGCCTTCTCTCGCCCGCCCGCCGAAGAAGACCTCCCACGAGATCACCACTGCGAGTCCGACCCCGTCGGGCAGTTCGAGGTAGGCGGGAACGGCGCCCGCCACGGCGTCGCGTCCGATGCGGTCGACCGGTGCGCCGAGCGCCTCGAGCATCCCGCGCAATGGGACGTACTCGCCGAACGGCACGCGACGGACCTTGTCGTAGCGGTCGACGATCTCGCCGGTCGGCGTCACGACGACGACGGCGTTGGCGAACCGTTCCCGATCTTCGGTGTCCTCGGTGATGCCGACGGCGATCGGCACGCCGAGCCTCGCCGCTTGAGTGGCGATCGCTTCGTGCGCACCGGAGCCCTCGAAGGTGAGTACGTCGACCGTGTTCTCGGGCCACAGCACGAGACCGAGCTCCGGATCGGGATCGATCGTGGCCGTCGTGTCGAGGTGGCGTTGCGTGACGAGACTCGAGGGCACCTCGAGGGCTGTCGTCCCCTGCTCGCCGCCGCCTTGAACCGCCGCCACCCGCAAGGTTTCACCGGTCGGAGCGCCCCGAGGAGCCACCGCTGCGAGGGCGACGATGATCGCGATCACGAGGAGGGGCACGACCACCAACGGCGCGGTCGTCGCATCCCTGCGCGGCCGATCGGAAGAACGTGCCGCGAATCGGCTCCAACCGACGCGGATCAGATCGCCGAGGAGGAAGCCGATCTGGAAGACGATCCAGGTGATCAGGATCACCCCGCCGATGCGTGCAACCCCGGCGAACGGACCCGCGACCTGGGCGATGCCCATCGACGCCAGTGGGACGCCCCCGAAAGGGAACGAGAAGCGGAGCGCCTCGACGAGCGTGTGCGCCGTCGGGCGGGCGATGATCTGCCAGCGGCCGGCGGGGACGGCGAGCGCCGCGCACGCGTGGAATCCGCCGTAGAGCACGCCGGCGAACAGGTAGCCGGGGACGGTGAGCTGCACCATCCACGCCATCCCGAGATATGTCCACGCGGCGCCGAATAGCGCGCCGTATGCCGCTCGCTGGCGCGCTGACGGGTTGGTCCCGAGCGCCAGTTCGAACATCGCGACGCCGACGAACGACAGTGGCCAGAAACCCCACGGGGGCATCGAGAAACCGACGACGAGACCTGCCGCGGCGGCGAGCAGGGCGCGGGCGGCGCGGGGATTCCTCGGTCTGGTTGCGTCGCGGTCGGGGTCCTCTTCTGCCGACGGACCGTCGTCCGATGATGTCTCGGCCGCCGTCGCGGTGCTGCTCAAGACGCCAGTTCGAGCTTGACGACGATGCGCTGCGAGACCGATCCGGGCGGATGGCATGCGAAAAGTGTCGCTGTCGGCGTCGGGGTCGGATCGACGATCCAGATCGCGTCAGGGTTCACGATCTGGACGCTCGTGACGCGGTAGGTAGAGATGCCGGCGACGGTGGTGAACAGCACCTCGTCGCCCGGCACGAGTAGGTCGAGGTTGCGGAACGGCGCCCCGTGACTCGTGCGGTGCCCGGCCACGACGACGTTGCCGATATCGCCGGGCATCGCTGTGCCGGGCCAGTGACCGGGCCCGTAGTCGAGGGTGGTCAGCCGGATCCCCTCGAGCATCGGCTCGTCGACGCCCAGCTTGGGGATCGTGATGCCGCCGAGTTGCGTCTGCGGCTCGGCGGCGTGTGGATCCGAGGGCGCGATGATCGGCTCGGCGGGCTGCTCGGGCAGCGTCTCGGTGGTCCACGTCGTGGTGGTCGGTGCAGCGGTGGTCGGTGGGGTCGTTGTCGTCGGCGCCGCAGTGGTCGGGGGCGTCGTCGTGGTCGGAGGTGTCGTCGACGGTGGCACGGTCGTGGCGACCGTCGCCACGGGACTGACCACGGGTTGGGCGGTCGTGGTGGCCGGACTGATGAACGTCGCGCCGGTCGCCGGCTGGGCGTCGCGATCGAAGATCAGGAGCCCGACGACCGAGAGGCCGAACGCGACGACGACAGCGAAGAACGCCTGCCGAGCGGTGCGCCCGCGATCCAGCCGATAGTGCACGTCCCGATTCTTACAGGGCGGAGACGAATTTTGAAGCGCGGTCGGCGATGTTTCGTCCTTGTCTCACACAAGCGGGGACGCCGATTCCCCTATAGCTCGCGCCGCCGACGAACAATCCGGAGGGCAGCGATCGCTCGACCGCGTCCACCCAGTCGGCGTGGTGCGGCCGGTATTGCGCGAAGGCACCCGGCCAGCGGGTGATGCGCGTCTCGAGCGGGGCGATGTCGATCCCGAGGTGCCGACCGACCTCGGCGAGGGTGATCTGGAGGATCTCGTCGTCGGAGAGGTGGAGCACGGGTAGGCCGTCGCGCCCCAGCGAGACGCGCAGGATCTCCCCGCCCTGCGGCGGACGCCAGTGGGCCCACTTCTGCGATCCGAACGACGCCGCGGTGACCATCTGCTGCACCGGCTTGGGGACGAGGTACCCGCTGCGTCCGGCGAGCCGATCGGGCCACTGGTCGGCGCCGACGTGCAGCGTGACCATCACCACGTCGGCCGTCGATGACCGCCCCAGCAGGGTGGCTGAGTCCTCGGCGACCGCTTGGAGCAGGTTCGCGGTCACCGCGGCGGGGGCGGCGCAGACCACCGCATCGAATGGCTCGCCGTCGACACTCCAACGCGCCCCGTGGGCGATCTCGCCCACGCCCCGCCCGAGGCGGATCTCGCCTCCCGCATCGGTCACGTTCGACGCCACGGCACCGACGAGTGCCGTCAGACCGCCGCGGGGTGCGGCGAAGATCGGGCTCGCGGCGGCGGTTGCCGTGCCGGCGGCCGAGCGCATCCTGCGTGCGCCGAGCAGCATGCTGCGGGAGCCGTTCGCCAGCGCTGCCAGTTGGGGCACCTCGGCGAGACTGAAGCGGTCGGTGTCGGTCGCATAGATGCTGCCGACGAGCGAATCGACGAGACGTTCGTGGACCTCGTCGCCGAAGCGGGCCCGCATGAACTCGCCGATCGAATCGGAGTCGGTCGACGTGCGGGGCAGGAACGGTTCGAGACCGGCCCGAGCCTTGCCCTTCCACGAGAGAAGTCCGCTCCGGGCGAGCGGACCGATCTTGCCGGGGACGCCGAGCATCAGGCCGTCGGGAATGTCGTGGAGGCCGTCGTACCAGACCGCCGCACCGACCGGTTCGGGGGAGACCAACTCGCTCTCGAGGCCGACCGCCGTCGCCAGCGCCACCGCGTCGGGAACACGGGCGAGGAACGAATCGGCGGCGGAGTCGAGGTTCTGGACGCCGGCGAAGGTGCTCGCATCGATGCGGCCACCCAGCCGCGATGCGGATTCGAAGACCACTGTGTCGACGCCGAGTTCGGCTACCAAGCGGTGTGCTGCAGCGAGGCCGGTGATCCCGCCACCGATCACTGCGATCCGTCGATCGTTCATCGACCACAGGCTACGAGCGACCCCCGGCGACCAGTAGGGACCTCCGGCACGTCGGCGCCAGGGTGTTCAGCCGGTCGCCGTCGGTCGGCCGGCCTCGGCCGGCTCTGTTCGGACCGTTGCTTTCAGCCGGTGCGGCTCGCGGAACGTGAACCATCGGGTGTCGATCCGTTCGCCGAGTGGGTGCTCGTACCGGCCGATCGGCGGCGGCGGGGGCCCGGACGGCGGGATCGGTGTCGCCCCCGACGCGGCGATCGGCCGCCCCCGCGCGTCGGTGAACACCACACCGCCTGGCACGTCGGCGTTCCCGCTGATCCCGAGCCGGCCGCGATGGTGCATGCGGTGGTGGTGCGGACACAGACAGATCAGGTTCCACGTGTCGGTCGGCCCGTCATCGAGCCAGTGGATGATGTGATGGACCTCGAGGAACCAGTCTGCGCTGCAGCCCGGCACCTGGCACGAGTGATGGTCGCGGTGTTCGACGATCCGTCGGGTGCGGTCGGGCACGATGCGCTGCGCGTGCCCAACCGAGAGGGGAAGCCCGTTCTCGAGGAGCACGGGCGTGAGCGATCCATCGCATGTGAGGCGCCGCTCGATGGCCGACGGAAGGTACGCCTGTGAGGACGTCGCCATCTTTCCGTCGGTATCTACGAAGACCGAGATCTTGAAGCGTTGACGTCGTGCGGGATCGGCAACCGAGTCGAGCGAACGTTCGGCCACCTCGCGCAGCGCGTCGAGCCAGGTCACCTCGCTGCCGCTGGAGCGGAAGAGTTGGTCGCGCGACTCGCGGAGCGCCGCTTCGATGATCAGGCCGAGATCGGCGTCTGCTCGGACCGACATCCGGAACCGGCCGCCGTCGTCCCAGCCGATCGAGCAGTACTCGTCGATCGTCGACCTCGAGGTTCGGCCGTCGACTGCGTTCGCACCCGCCGGTTGATCGCCCGGGGTGTCGTCGCCCGTGGCGTCGCCGGATGACGTTGTGCCGTCAGCAAGGGTTTCACCTGTGGAGGCCGTGTCGTCGGTGTGGGACGCGTCGTCGGGGGAGGTGTCTTCGGCTGATGTGGTCGCGTCGCCGTCTCGATGGTCGGCCGCCACCTCGTCGGCGGGGAAGGGGTACGTGGCGAGCAGTCGCTGGATCTGGCGGACGGTCGACCTGGTGCCGAGGCCGGCCATCTGCGCGTCGGTCCACGAGGGTGCCCGCTTCGCGATCGCCCCCATCTGCTCGAGCGACAGTTCGCCGCGACGGAACGTGCTGACGCACTCGGGGAACTCTCCGACCCGCTCGGCGATCGTCACGATGTGGCGGGCGGTTGTGGGCGAGACGCCTGTGCGCCACGCGAGCCACTGCTTCATCGTCCACACACCGGGGCCCCGCCACAGGCGTGGATCAGCGAGCAGCGTCACGGTGTGGTCGACGAGTTGGGAGTGCTGCGAGTTGAGGTGCCCGGCGATCACGTTCACCGATTCCTCGATCTCGGCGGCGATCCGATCGAGATCGACCGCCTCCCCGAGGACTCTTTCGCCCGTTCGTCCATCCATAGATGAAGCGTACACATGTTCGATCGGGAATGCAACCCCAATCTTCGCCCGGACCGGAATCGCGAGGAACGGAGTATCCGGGATCGGGTCAGCGCGTCGAGCGGTCGCGGATCAGTCGTGCCAGTGCCGACATGACGGCAGCATCGTCGGCGACGCTCGAGGTGCGGTCGAACACCAGGCCGTTTTCCATCGCGAGATCGGCCACCTCGATGTCGAGGTCGTACAGCACCTCGAGGTGGTCGGCGACGAATCCGCAGGCGCAGATGATCACGCCGCCGACGTCGTCGCGACGTCCCATCTCGTCGATCACGTCGAGGACGTCGGGACCGATCCACGGTTCGGGCGTGCGGCCCGCCGACTGCCAGGCGATCTGCCAGTCGACGCCCTCGACCAGATCCAGGCGGCCCGCGACCGCCTCGGCCGTCGAGCGCAGTTCGTCGACATAGGAGTCGCCGCCATCGATCACCCGCTGGGGGAGCGAGTGTGCCGTGAACACCACGCGCACCCGTGAACCGGACCGCACCGACGAACCGATCTCCGCCCGCATCCGGGATGCGCGTGCGCCCAGGTCATCGACGAGGAACCCGATGTACGCCTCCTCGGTCGCCCAGCTCTCGATCGCGCGCACCTCGATCGCCCGCACCTCGACCGGCCCCGAATCGGTCGCACCCTCACCGACGACGGACTCGAGCTGGGCGAGGTAGCCCCCGATCGAGGCCGTCGAGTAGTGGGGCGCGAGTACGAGCCCGATGATCCGTCGGAAACCGTCGGCGAGCAAGCCGGCGGCGGTCGCCCCGACCTTCGGATCGGCGTGCTTGAATCCGAGCCGCACCTCGTACCTCCCGGCCTCGAGCAGGTCGAGTGCTCCCGCGAGACGGGTCCGTTGTGCCTCGGTGATCTCTGCGAGCGGTGACATGCCACCGATCGCCGCGTAGCGCCGGGTGAGGTCGGCGAGCGCCTCGTCGGTGGGCGGGCGGCCGCGCCGGATGTCGGTGTAGTAGGCCTCGATGTCGTCGGGCGTGCGCGGCGTGCCGTACGCCATCAGCACGACGCCGATGCGCTGGGAGGGGTCGATCATCGAACGGCGGTGACGCGCTGCACGTGATCGACGACGGCCGCGAGTACGTCGGGGTCGCTCTCGGGCTGCACGCCGTGCCCGAGGTTGAAGATGTGGCCAGGGTGCTGGGTGCGGTCGGGCAACTCGTTGTCGCCGAGCACCGAGCGGGTGCCGGCCAACGCCGCTTCCTCGCCGGCGAGGACGAGTGCGGGATCGAGGTTCCCCTGCACGACGAGATGATCGCCGAGACGCTCGCGGGCGGATGAGATCGGCGTGCGCCAGTCGAGGCCGAGCACGCTCGGACCGGCGGCGTGCATCGACTCGAGGAGGTGATCGCACCCGATCCCGAAGTGGATCCCGGGAGCCTCCGGATGACGTGCGCGGAGTTCGTCGAACACGCGTCGCGAGTAGGGGAGGACGAACCGGTCGTAGTCGCGGCGGCTCAGCGTGCCTGCCCACGAGTCGAACAGTTGGAACGCCCCCGCCCCGGCCGCGAGTTGGGCATCGATGAACGCGATCGCGGAGTCGGCCAGCCGTTCCATCAGCTCGTGCCACAGGGTCTCGTCGGCGTGGATCAGCGCCTTGGTGCGCCGATAGTCCCTGCTCGGCCTGCCCTCGACGAGATAGCTGGCGACGGTGAACGGCGCTCCGGCGAACGCGAGCACGGGCACGGCGGGCGACAACTCATCGACGAGCAGTTCGACGGTGGCGGTGACGTAGCCGATGTCATCGCGGGTGAGCGGCCGCAACCGGGAGAGATCCGCCCTCGATCGGAACGGCTGATCGGCGACCGGGCCGGTTCCGGGTGCGACATCGATGCCGAAGCCGACCGCGTGCGCTGGCACGACGATGTCGCTGTACAGCACGGCCGCGTCGACTCCGTAGCGACGGATCGGCTGCAGCGTGATCTCGGCCGCCACTTCGGGTTGCTTGATCGCCTCGAGGATCGACCCCTCGCCGCGAACGCCGCGGTACTCGGGCAGCGAGCGGCCGGCCTGGCGCATGAACCACACCGGCGTGTGCGTTGCCCGCCGTCCCCGCGCCGCGTCGAGGAACGGCGACCCGCCGGTCGAGCCGGTCCTCTCGGTCGTCGATCCCGGTGCGTCGGTCGATCCCATGCCCTCGGTCGATTCGGTGTCCATCTCCGTCCCGACGCTATCGACCGACCGTTCTCGGTCCGGATTCCGTCGGTACGACGCGGGATCGGGACCGAGAACACGAAATCGCGTCGGGCAGGCGCCGAAGCCACCCCCGAGCCACGCCGCGGCATCGCCGGTCGGGTCGGGGTGCACGCCGATAGCATTGACCGACCTCCTATGACCCAGCAGCATCCTGATCTCGCCGACGAACAGGCGTACATCGATCATGCCTATGGGTGTCTCGACGTCAGTCGCAAGGCTGCATGGCGCCTCCGCGACCTCAACGAGCCAGACCTCGGCGGGACATTCCAGGCGCGCTTCGAACGGAATGCGTTCGACGAGGCCCTCGTCAAGCGCCTGACCGAACTCGACCTCGGTGATGCGTCGCTCGTCTTCGGTCGGATCGACCGCTACGCGGAGTCGCCCGACGTGCTCGAGACGTTCCACATCGGCCGGCTGGCGGTGGCCGACGAAGATCGCGAGCCGGTCGTGGTCGACTGGAGGGCACCGGTGGCCGAACCGTTCTACCGGGCGACCGGACGTGATGCGATGGGATTGGCCCGGCGCCGTCACTTCGTCGTCGAAGGTCGCTCACTGCTCGGCATCGAAGACGAACTCTTCGGCGAGGGCCACCTCGGACTCGGCCACGACGAAGGTCTCGACGCCGGTCTCGACGCCGGCGACGAAGCCGGCCTCGAAGCAGGTGTCGCCACGGGCTTGGGGCCCACGACACCCGACCGCGCGGACGGGCTGCGGGGCTACTCGACGCTGCTCGCCTCGCTCGAACGAGGACGAACCGGCACGCTCGGCGACATCGTCGCCACGATCCAGGGTGAGCAGGACGAGATCATCCGCTCGTCCCAGCACGGTGTGCTCGTCGTGCAGGGGGGGCCCGGCACCGGCAAGACCGTCGTCGCGCTCCACCGCGCCGCCTACCTCATCTACACCCACCGGTTCCCGCTCGAGGACCAGGGTGTGCTCGTAATCGGACCGAACCGCGTGTTCCTCCGCTACATCGAGCGCGTGCTCCCATCACTCGGCGAGGCCGGCGTCGAACAGGTGGTGCTCGCCGATCTCATCCCCGACGTCACATTCCTGCGCCCGGGCGAGGCCGGCGACGACTCGTCGGTCGCCGCTCGGCTGAAGGGCGACGTGCGGATGTCCGACGTCATCGACAATGCCGTCGTCGACCGCGAGCGGCCACTGCACGACGAGCTGATCATCCCGTTCCGCGCCGGATATGTCCGGCTGCGCGTCGACGAGTCGGCCCGGATCGTCAAGGCCGCCCGGCGTCGATTCCGGCGACACAACTCCGGACGGCGGTTCGTCGAGGGCGAGTTCTGGTCGGCACTCGCGGCGTCGTTCCACGATCCCGCAATCGGTCCCAGCGATGTGAAGGATGTGCTTCGCGGCACCACCGAGACGCGCGAGGCGCTCGATCGCATGTGGCCGGTGCTCACCCCCGCGGAGTTGCTGCACGACCTCCTCGGATCGAAGGGACTGCTCAAGCTCGCCGCCCGCGGTGCGCTCGACGAGGGTGAGGCACTCTCGCTCTTCCGGCCGCGGTCCGAGACCGTCGCCGAGGTCCGGTGGACCGCCGGCGACGTGGCGCTGCTCGACGATGCCGCCGACGTGCTCGGACCGAAGCTCGGCAAGGGCGGCCGGATCGACGAGCTCGACGAGATCCGGACGTACGGCCACATCGTGATCGACGAGGTGCAGGACCTCACCCCGATGCAGCTGAAGATGGCCACGCGACGATCGCTCAACGGGTCGATGACCGTCGTCGGCGACATCGCGCAGGCGACCGGGCCGCTCGCTCCCAATTCGTGGGACGAGGTTCTCGCCCACCTCCCCGACCGACGACCGGCCCGTGTGATCGGGCTGTCGATCGGCTACCGGATCCCAGAGCAGATCATGGAACTCGCCAATCGCGTGATGGCGGTCGCGACGCCATCGTTGCGGGCACCGCGGTCGGTCAGGGTCGGCGATGCCTCGCCGCGCATCGTCGCCGTTTCCGCGCCCGATCTGCTCGCCGCGACGGTCGCCGCAGAGGTGCGTTCGATGCTCGACGAACTCCCCGGCGCGAGCCTCGGCATCGTCCTGCCCGATTCGATGGTCGACGATCTCTCCCGCGATCTCACCGCGCTCGGCCTCGAGCACGGTTCGGCGACGCGCACCGGCCTCGACGCGGGCGTCACCCTGGTACCCGTCAGTGTGGTGAAGGGCCTCGAACTCGATGGTGTCGTCGTCGTCGAGCCCGGCCGCATCGCGAGCGACACCGAGCAGGGCATGCGCTCGCTCTACGTCGCTCTCACACGCTCGACACAACGCCTGTCGGTCGTGCACACCGGCGAGCTCCCCGCGCCGCTGCGCTGAAGCGGATCCGTCCGGGCGCCGACAGATCGTCAGCCGTCGCCGGTGAAGTTGTCGACGAGGTCGGTGAGCAGCCGGAACGCCTTGTCGGCGTCGGCCGGCCGGACGCGTTCGACGGCGGTCTTCGACATCTCGACGGTGGTATTGATGCCCCCTAGCAACTCGGGGCGTGACGCCTCGACCTCGGACCGTGCCGCGGCCCACAACCGCTCGATCCTGGCGAGCGTCTCCTCGTCGCCGTCGTTCTCGACGATCTGCGATCCCAGGCGGCTCATCTCGGTCGCCATTTCCGGCAGCAGTTCGGCCGCCGATCCGGTGATCGGCAGGGTGATCTCGGGGGCGTCCGCATCGACGATCGTGCCCGATTCGAGCGGGACACCGTCACCGGCATCCTGCTGCTCATCGACGACGGTCGCACAGCCTCCCGCCAACAGAACGGTCAGGATCGCAGCAGCGATCGTCGGGCGGTTCATCGTGCGGAAGGGTAACGGCGCGAGCGCCCCTGCCTCGGTCGCGGATCGCGGTCCGCTCTCCCGACGTCTCGACGTCGATCCCGTCGAAAAGCGAACGAATTGACGTCGAGAGTTGATCCGTCGACTGCGAAGCCGGCGTTCGAGGACGTCAGCCGACGGAGGTCGAGTCGAGTGCGGGGTCGGTCAGCCGCTCGAACTGCACGTCGTCGGCCGCGGGGACCGGCTCGCCGTCGAGCCACGCGAGCAGCATCGCGTTGACGATCTCGGGCGCCTCCTGCTGCACCCAGTGTGACACCCCCGGGAGGAATCGCATCGTGAGATCGTTGACGTACCGATCGGTGCCGTCGGTGGTCTCCTTGGACAGTGCGGTGTCCTCGAGGCCCCAGATCATCAGCGTCGGTGTGTCGACGTCGGGCAGATCCTCGCCGGCGGTCTGTCGTACGCCACGCAACGCCGCCCGGTAGTAGTTGACCATCGAGCGCAGCGCCCCGGGCCGCAGCGCGGCCTCGCGGTAGACGTCGGTGACCTCGTCGGGGAATCTCGACTCGTCGACAGCCATGCCCGTGAACGACCGGCCGATCGCCTGTGCGCGCCGCGCGCCGAGGATCTTCTCGGGCAGCCACGGGATCTGGAAGAAGAGGAAGTACCACGACTTGCGCAGTTGCCGGAGCGTGCGCAGCTCGCGGCGCATGCACGTCGGGTGCGGGACATTCATGATCACGAGACGTCTGAGGGGGCGGACGCGTCGGATGGCGAACATCCAGGCCTGGACGGCGCCCCAGTCGTGGCCGATCAGGGTGACGTCGTCGCGACCCGACGCATCGATCAGCGCGGCGACATCGTCGAGCAGGAGATCGATCGAGTACGACGACACCTTCGGCGGCTTGGACGACCCCCGGTAGCCACGGGTGTTGGGCGCCCACACCTCGTATCCGGCGGCGGCGAGAACCGGAATCTGGTATCGCCACGAGAAGGCGGCCTCGGGAAATCCGTGGAGCAGGAGTGCCAGACCGCGCTCGCCGCCCTCGTTGGTGACAGACACCTGGAGCCGCACATCGTTCACCGCGATGTAGTGGTACGTAAGTGGGTCCATCGGGGCACACTACGCGGCCGGACCTCTGCGTAGAAGCGTCCCCAGCCCGGCCCGGCGGCGTCGCACCGGCCGCGAAACCCCGGCGGATCCAGGCCCGGCCACGAGATAGTGTGCATCTCGATGACCGATCGCTGAGCCCGGCCCCACCGTCCCGGCCACCACCGCGTGGCCGACGCCTCACCGGAGTTGCACTCATGCCCGCATCGCTCATCGCCCGCTCCCTCACCGTCTCACGGGGTTCTCGTCTCGTACTCGACTCGATCGATCTCACGCTCGCGCCCGGTCGCCGGGTCGGACTGGTCGGACCGAACGGCGTCGGCAAGTCGACCCTGCTCGCCGCGCTGGCGGGCGCCATCGATCACGAGGAGGGCTCGATCGTGGCAGCACCGCCTTCGGCGACGATCGGACTGCTCCCCCAGGAGCCGTTGCGCTC
>CBDUYD010000002.1:0-49482 GCA_965371355.1 uncultured Ilumatobacteraceae bacterium | reverse complement strand
CGTGCAGGCTGAAGATTTCGTTGGAGATCGATCCGGCCTCGACGACGTTCGGCCAACGAACGATCGCCGGAATCCGGAAACCACCTTCCCATGATGTGACCTTTTCGCTGCGGAATGGCGTGGTCGAGCCATCGGGCTTCGAGTTGATCATCGCTCCGTTGTCGGTGGTGTAAACAACGACGGTGTCGTCGGCGATTCCCAGATCGTCGAGCTTCTGGAGCAACTCGCCGACCTGCTTGTCGTGTTCGACCATGCGGTCGTGGTACTCGGACTGCCAGAGGCCTGCTTGACCCTTGATCTCATCGGTGATGTGGCTGAATTCGTGCATGCAGCTCGAGTTGTGCCACACGAAGAACGGCTTGTCCGCCTCGACGGCGCGTTCGATGAAATCGATCGACTTTTCGTTGACCTCGTTGTCGAAGGTCTTCATCCGCTCTGGGGGCAGTGCCCCGGCGTCCTTGATCTTCTGCTTGCCGACCTTGCCGAAGCGGGGGTCCACGGTCTCGTCGTCGGTGTCGGTGGCCCAGGTATGAAGGACGTTTCGAGGACCGTACGTCCCGAGGAAATCCGGATACAGGTCGGCCGGCGGGTAGTCGGGGTTTTCCGGCCCTTCCATCGCATTGAGGTGATACAGGAGCCCGAAGAACTCGTCGAAGCCATGGACGGTCGGCAGGTACTCGTTGCGGTCGCCGACATGGTTCTTGCCGAACTGGCCGGTCAGATAGCCGTGCTCCTTCATCAGGGTCGCGATGGTCGGGTCTTCGGCGCTGATCCCCATCTTGGCCCCGGGCATGCCGACCTTGCTCAGCCCGGTCCGGTAAACGCTCTGGCCGGTGATGAACGACGCGCGGCCGGCGGTACAACTCTGTTCACCGTAGAAATCGGTGAACATCATGCCTTCCTTCGCGATGCGATCGATGTTCGGCGTCTGGTAACCCATGACACCGTGGGTGTACGCGCTGATGTTTGCGTACCCGATGTCGTCACCCATGATCATCAGGATGTTCAGCTTCTTGTCGGCCATAGCCCCTCGTTTCGTCCACTGCGCGACACGCCAACAGAGGCCATATCGCGATATTCACTTCTTGTCTACCGGTGACCGTATTCGCCGGTGACGCAGAGCTCTATCCGGAATCGGCATGATTCCGGGATGCTTCGCCTCTGGCCGGGTCGGCCATCGTCCTGGCGTCGATGAGTGGCTCGTGCTCAATTTCGAGTTGTCCGCCATGGTCCTCACCGGATGGGGCAGCTGGAGTTCAGCCCTCGCTCGCCTCGATCTTGCCCGACTTGATCGCCTTGACGAACGCTTCGTAGTCGCGGTTGTTCTGGTCGGCGTAGGTGAACGCGAACTTGGTCACGGCGCGGTCGAACACGTCGCCCGAGCCGAGGTAGCCGGCGATCGCGATCGGGTCGCCGGACCGGGCGTGGGCGTGCGCCAACGTCTGGCCGCACAGCGCCGCATATTGCCCCATGAGTGCGGGCTTCATCCCTTCGACGTCGGCCGAGCCCTTCATGTCGTGGAACTGGCGCCAGTAGAAATGATGTTTCTGAGGCAGGGTCTCCCAGCCGAGGAAGATGTCACTCGACGCCTGCATCAGACGCTGGCCGGCGACCACGCGCTGCCCGGGCGCGGAATACAGGCTCTTCGGCAGGTGGTCTTGGAGCACCGATGCCTCGGCCTCCTTGATCTGGAGAAACAGCGGATCGTCCTGGTCGCGACCCTGGAAGAGCACGATCATGCAACGGGTGCCGACGCTGCCGACCCCGACCACCTTGAGCGCGATGTCGACGAGCTCGAACCTGTCGAAGAGCACCCTGCGGTTGTCGGCCAGCGTGTGGCGGTAGCTGTCGAGGCTGTCGGTCACCATCTCGCGGAGCTGCTCCGGCTTCACCGATTCGTCGAGGTCGCGCAGCGGCACGAGCAGGGGCGGCTCGCTCTTGATGCGGAACTTGCCGTCGACGTGTTCTGCGAGCTTCGACAGCGCTTTGAGGCTGTCCTTCGAGCGGAACTTCGTGGCCCCCTTCGTGACCAACTTGCGGTCCTTCTTCTTCGGGGCCGAGGCGGCGATCTCGTCGAGTGTCGCCTGTGCGTACCAGATGCCGAGCGTTCGTTCGCCTGCGAACTCGGCCATCGCCTGCCGGTAGCCCGACACCGACCGCGTGGTTGCCGAGGTGATCGCCGACTCGTCGAAGCCGTTCTCGCGTCCGGCCAGCACGAAGCTCGTCGCCAGTCGTTTGAGATCCCACTCCCAGGGTCCGGGGAGGGTCTCGTCGAAATCGTTGACGTCGAAGACCTGGCGTCGGTCCGGTGATGCGTACGATCCGAAGTTCGCCAGATGTGCGTCACCGCAGAGCTGCGCGTCGAGACCCGTTGAGTGTGTTGACGACAGGTCGCCGGCCATGATCTTGGCGCCGCCGCGGTAGAAGGCGAAGGCCGACTCCGACATCCGCCCGTGGCGGATCGGCACCAGCGGCTGCAACCGATTGGCGTCCTGACCGGTGATCACGGCGACCGGGTCGGGCCGGTCGGCCGCCGGCGACCAGTCGCCGTGGCTCGACCGCTTCACCTCCTTGCGCAGCGCCTTGCCGTCGGCGTGACGTTCGTCGGGGGTCTTGTGCACTGTCATGATCGACCATCCTTCCGGACACGATCATGGGCTTGGAACCACCGGAACGGCTAGCCGGATTCGGCGGGATTTCCGGCTCCGCGGTCGGAATGCGATTGCACCCTGATGATCGAGCGCCGCTTGAGCCTCAGATTGAGGAAGGTCGTGATGATCGAGATCCCGAAGACGATGTAGAGGACCGTGAACAACTTCGCGCCGTCGGTGTCGGGCGTGAGATCCCCGAAGCCGACGGTCGTCGCTGTGACGACGCTGAAATAGAACGAGTCGACGATGCTCCAGTCCTCGAGCCAGCTGAAGACCACCGTCCCGACCGCGATCAGCAGGACGGCGCCGGCGGCCAACATCCGGTAGGCGTGTTCTTCGAGCTGTCGTTGCCGGTTCGACTGAGGTTGGAGATCCTGGGCATCTGTCATGTGTTCAATCATGGTCCCGCGGGTTGCTCGGTGCCGACACGCGCAGAGAAGCCCGGCAGTAGCCTGCTCTGTTCCGACCGCGATCGAGGGGGCCCGATGGGTGACGACAGCGCAGCACGCCTGACGCAGTTCAGCCACGGCGCGGGTTGAGGCTGCAAGCTCGCTCCAGGCGAGCTGGCGCAGGTCGTGCGCCATCTTCATTCTTCACACCCCGACGCGTTGCTCGTCGGGCCCGAGACGGGCGACGATGCCGCCGTCTGGAAGCTCGACGACGAGCGAGCGCTCGTGTCGACCGCCGACTTCATCACGCCGGTCGTCGACGACGCCCGCACATGGGGCCGGGTGGCCGCGGCGAACAGTGTGTCCGACGTCTATGCGATGGGGGGCCGCCCGCTCTTCGCACTGAACCTGGTCGGATGGAACACCGACGCGCTGCCGATCTCGATGCTCAGCGATGTGCTCGCTGGAGGGCAGGACGTCGCCACGGCCGGAGACTTCGTCATCGTCGGCGGCCACACGATCGACGATCCCGAGCCGAAGTACGGCCTGTCGGTGACCGGCGAGGTGCATCCCGACCGCATCCTCACAAATGCCGGGTTGCAGCCAGGTCAAGACATCATTCTCACCAAGCCTCTGGGTGTCGGCGTGATCACCACGGCCATCAAGGCCGACGCGGCATCGCCGGACGTCACCGAAGCGGCGATCGATTCGATGCTACGGCTCAACGATGTCGGTGCCCGGTTGGCCCTGGGGAGCGGCGCGACCGGCTGCACGGACGTGACCGGTTTCGGTCTGCTGGGGCATCTCGGTCGGATGGCGCAGGAGTCTGCGGTGTCGGTCACACTCGAGTTCGACGCGATTCCGTTCCTTCCCGGCGCCGTCGAACTCGCCCGGGACGGGATCATGCCCGGTGGCAGCCGTCGCAATCTCGAATGGGGCAGGACGCTGCTCGATCCGGGCCGGCACGACGAACTGCACCAGCTGCTTCTGGCCGATGCCCAGACCTCGGGTGGCCTGGTGTTCGGCGTCGACCCGGGCGAGTCCGCTGCGGTCCTCGCCGCACTCTCCGCATCCGGCCACACCGCGGCCGTCATCGGCCGCACGTCGGCGGGCGAAGGCTCGACCAGGCTGCGCTAAATTCGCACGAACGCGTCTCCGGAGAGCAGCACATGCCCACAAATGAAGAACTCGAATCAGCGATCAACGCCGCTGCATCGTCTCATCACCAGTTTCAAACCGTGTATCTGAAGGGGGTGCGTGATGAGAACTGGGCGAGCTACTACGCCGCCTTTGTCGTTGGGCGTCTCGAGAAGCTCGACATCACGCCGTCCGAACTGTGTGGAGTTCTCGCCGGGGTCACCGACGACGATTGGACGGTCGCGGCAGCCAAGGCGATCCGAGAAGCGTCGGGCAGCTGAGCTTTCGAGCCCGAGCCGATCGGGCGCCGAGCGATCGGTCAGCGGTACGTTGAACACATGACCACATCGCTCCCCGTCGTCCATGTCGACCGCCAACTCGACGAGGCGAACGTCGATCATGTCGGCGGTCGAGCCACGATCGTGGGCCCGTCCGACGACTCTCTCTCCGAGGCGGTTGCGGCGGTGATCGGAATCGGTCATCGATGGGATGCGGAGCGGTTTGCTCGCTATCCGAACCTGTCGGTCGTGTCGAGGATGGGTATCGGCTACGACAACGTCGACCTGGCGGCCGCCACCGATGCGGGCGTGGTCGTCTGCAACGCACCCGACGCTCCGACGGTGTCGACCGCGGAACACACGATGGCGTTGATCCTCGCGTTGACCAAGGAACTTCCGTCGCTGCGCGCCCGGGCCAATGCGGGGGAGCGGGCCAAGCCGGTGCCGACCTCGCTCGAACTCGACGACGCGACCCTCGGCCTCGTCGGCCTCGGCAGGATCGGCCAGCGCGTCGCGAGGGCCGCCGCGGCGATCGGGATGCGGGTGATCGCCCACGATCCGGCGATCACCTCCGCGCCCCCCGGCCTCGAGTCGATCGAGTTCGTCGACCTCGACTCGGTGATCGAGCGATCGGACGTGATCTCGTTGCACGCGCCGGCGGTACCCGAGACGCATCATCTGGTCGGGACGGAGTCGATCGCCCGGATGAAGCGGGGTGTCTACCTGGTCAACTGCGCCCGCGGGTCGCTCGTCGACCAGGAAGCGCTGCTCGCCGGTCTCGACTCCGGCCAGATCTCGGGCGCCGCACTGGATGTCACCGAGCCCGAGCCGCTGCCGCCCGGGCACCCCCTCCTCGGCAGGCCCGATGTGATCATCACCCCCCACGTCGCCTCGGGCACGCTGGTCGGCCGTCGCCGACTGTTCGCCGATGCGTTCGACAACGTGATGGCCGTGCTCGCGGGCCGACCGGCGTCGATCGTGACAGACTCGGCACCATGACAACCCCGCTTCGTCAACGCTGGCGCGACGGCGAGACGACGCTCGGTGGGTGGCTGACGATACCGAGTTCGGTATCGGCCGAGATCACCGCTCTCGCCGGGTTCGACTACGTCTGCGTCGACACCCAGCACGGCGCCGTCGAGTACTCCGACGCCGTAGCGATGATCCAGGCGATCCTGCTCGGCGGATCGTCGCCGATCGTCAGGGTCCCGTGGAACGAACCCGGGATCATCGGCAAGATGCTCGACGCCGGCGCCCACGGTGTGATCGTGCCGATGGTCAACTCGGTTGCCGAGGCCGAGGCGGTCGTGCGTGCGTGTCGCTATACACCCGACGGCGCTCGCAGCTACGGGCCGGCGCTAGCGGCCCCGCGAGTCGATGGTTCCTATGTCGAGTGGGCGCGGGACAACGTTGCCGTCATCCCGATGATCGAGACCGTTCAGGCGATCGAGGCGCTCGACGACATCCTCGCCGTCGAGGGCATCGACGCCGTCTACGTCGGACCTGCCGATCTGTCGCTCACCCTCGGTCTGCCACCGGGAAACAACGATGATCAGGCGTCGTTCACCGAGGCGTTGGCGCGCATCGTGTCGTCGTGCGCGCGCGCAGGTGTCGTCGCCGGCATCCACTCGACCGGCTCACTCACCCCCGATCGGGTCGCGGCAGGGTTCCGGATGGTCACCGTGACCTCGGACGCGGTCGCACTACGGCGTGGACTGGCCGACGAAGCCGCCCGCGCCGAGCGCAGCCCCGGCGACGACTCCGGCGACGCGCTCTACTGACATCGATCCCCCAGGCCGGGATGCGGTCGCCCCGAACGTGCCGATGTTCCGGGTTCAGTCGCGGACGAGTTCGAGAAGGTTGGCGATCGACAAGACCAGCGCCATCACGCCGAAGCAGATCGCCACCGTGATCTGCCATCCGCAGTAGGCGGTGAGGCCCGCGATCGTTGTGATCATCCCGACGAACACGACGATCACCACGATGGTCACCAGAAACTGCACGAGGCGGCGCCGGGCGACGGCTTCGATGACGAGCAGCACGAACAGCCAGAAGAGGATCAGGGTGGTGACCGGCGTCGAGCGATCCGGCAGGAAAGCGAGCCCGATCGCCGCAGCTCACCGATCCCATGAAAGCACCTCCCGACCCGTTCGCCACCCTTCGTCCGTGTCGCTCGCCCGATGGTCACCGCGTGACGTGTGTCCACACCTGGGCCGGCCAAACCACGACGATGTAGCCTCGCGCCACATGTCTGCTCCGGAGGTTGGCGCCACCGCCGTTGCTCGACCCGTGGAACGGAGGCGGTGGTTACGGACCGCGCTCGGCATCATCGGCGGTGCGGCGCTGATCGCGGTGTTCCTCCGCCGCCAGCTGATCGCGCTGGCCAGGCGGGCCGAGCCCTACGTGCGACGCCGATCGCAGTTCTCGAACCCGGTGTTGATCGTGAACCGCTGGAGTGGGGACGGAAAGGCCGAGCGGCTCGGATTGGCCGACGCCGCCCGCGAGGCAGGCATCCGGGTGGTCATGCTCGAACGCGGCGACGACATCACCGAGCTCGCCCGAGACGCGATCGACACCGGTGCCGATGCGATCGGTGCGGCCGGTGGTGACGGCTCGCTGGGGCTGGTCGCCGGAGTCGCCATCGAGCGCGACGTGCCGTTTTTCTGCGTCCCGGTCGGGACACGGAACCACTTCGCCCTCGATCTCGGGCTCGATCGCGACAACCCGCTGGCCGCCCTCGATGCGATCCGGGACGGCGAGGAGGTGCTGATCGACTACGGCCTGGCGGGTGACCGTCCGTTCCTGAACAACGTCAGCTTCGGGGTGTATGCCGAGGCGGTGCACCGCGACGAGTACCGGGAGAACAAGGAGCAGACGATCGCCGCGGTGATCCGCGAGATGGGTGCCGGTGAGGACAACGGGACCGCGATCCGCTTCAAGTCGCCGCAGGGTGCGCAGGCCGAGCGGACTGCGATGACGGTCGTGTCGAACAACCCCTATGTGTTCGCCGGGCCGCCGGACTACGGGCGACGCGTTCGCCTCGACACCGGAAAGCTCGGGATCAGCGTTGCCGCCGAGGGCACGGCGGCCGACGGCAGAACGGGTGGGCGTGTGCGCCACTGGGAGGCCGATCGCCTGCGGCTGGAAGCCGATCAGCCGATCGTCGCTGGGCTCGACGGTGAGGCACTCACGTTCGACTCGCCACTGGAACTCGCAATCCGGCGCAGGGGGCTGCGGGTCCTCGTGCCGAAGGGCACCAAGCCCGGCTATGTCCCTCCCCGCGAGGCACTTGCCGCCGAGCTGATCGGCCTCGCCCGTCTTGCCGGCGTTCCCGGCGCCGACGATGCTGCGGCGTATCTGCCAGAACGCTGAACCAGCGACATGTGAACCAGTGCTACACTGGTTCACATGTCGACCCGCAACATCACTCTGTCGCTTCCCGACGAGTTGATCCGCCGGACGAAAATCCTCGCAGCCGAACGCGAGTCGTCGGTTTCGGCGATCGTCTCGGAGCTACTCGTCCAGGTCGTCGGCGAGCGCGAGGCCTATGACGAGCTCTGGGAACATGAGGAGCGGGTGATGGCGTCCGGCCCGATCGAAGTGGGCCCGATGGGCTGGACGCGCGACGAGTTGCATCAGCGCTGAGTAACAGATGGACTTCGTTGACACCAACGTCCTCCTGTACGCCTATGACGCATCGTCGGTCGAACGTCACGGCCGCGCGGTCGACCTGGTCGGTCGCCTCGGACGCAACCGCACCGGAGCGATCAGCGTGCAGATCCTGCAAGAGTTCTACGTCAATACCGTCTCGAAGATCGCCGTGCGGTTGACGCCGTCCGAGGCGCGGCGACGGCTGAACGCGTTCTCGCGCTGGACCGTTCACTCGCCGGCGGCGGCCGACGTGATCGCGGCAACGGCGATCAGCGAGGATCATCAGCTCTCGTTCTGGGATGCGATGATCATCCGCAGCGCCTCCGAGATCGGTTGTCCCATCCTGTGGACCGAAGACCTCAGCCATGGCCAGGTGATCTCGGGTGTCGAGATCGTCAACCCGTTCATCTGACGATTCCCCCGACACGGTCGGCGAGCGTCGAACTCGTCGTCGACTCGGTGCTCGGCAGCGACTGCCGTCAGCCCAGCTCGAGCTGGAAGATGCCCGGTTCGTTCGTGTTCGAGTCGGTCAGGAAGAAGAGGGCCAGATCACGGTCGCCGTCGTCGTCGGTGACGCGATCGAACCGCAGCCGGAACTGGATCCGTTCCGAACCGCCCTCGATCGCAGCGGCGGCCGCATCGGTGACGTCGCACTCGAGCCGGCTCTCAGCGACGAGCAGACAGTCGACGGCGGGTCCGTCGGGGGACAGATCGAAGAGTTCGGGACCGAAGTTGTCGTAGGTGACCGGCGCTGCCTGCATCGGGCCGAGATCCTCGAACGGGCTGCCGTCGATGGTGAGTTCGTCGGACGACAGTAGAGCTCGCGATGGTGCCCGGTTCCCCGGCGGGACGACGAAGGTCAGCCAGATCTGCACGCCATCGTCGGCGGGAAAGCTCGGGTTCAGGCTGTCGCCCGCGAACAGTCCGGTTCCGCTACCGGCGAACCCGCGTGGGGTGTGGCCCTCCATCGACCCGCCCTCGTTCGCGATTGTGAGTGGCCCGGTGGTCGCCGAGGTGCCCGGCGCCTGAGAAGCATCCGGCGCCGCCGTGGAATCCGGCGTCCCTCCGTCGTCGGATCCGCAGGCCGCCAGGACGAACGCGGCAGCGAGCGCCCACCTAGCGAACGCCATCGAGGATTCCCTGGGCTGAGTAGTGGGCGACGAGCTGTTCGACATCGGTCAGCACCTCGCCGTTCGTGCCGGAGAACATGAGACGGTTCCGGTCGAACGGGTTGTGGTGCAGTCCGAGGATGTGGCCGATCTCGTGGCTCGAGACGCGCTCGTCGTTGACGGTCGGTTCGTCGACGACGAAGAACAGACGGCTGGCGGTCGGGGTGAAGCCGTTGACGCCGGCGGCTTCGCGCACGTAGAAGCCGTTGATCGCGCCCGCATCGGGGAGTTCGAAGGTGCGGCCGGCCTGCGCGAAGAAGGCATCGGTCCTGCCGGTGGAGGCGATGTCGGCGAGGACGTCGGCCGGAATGTCGATCTCGAGCACCCGGACGGGGTCGAAGGCGATGCCCGCCTGCGCCCAGATCGGGGTCATGTCGGCGACGATCGCCTCGACGTCGGACACCGATCGACGGGTTCCGAGCCTGGACTCGTCGTCATCACCATCGGAGACCACGTACAGCGACAGCGAGACGTTGATCGTTTCTCGCGCTGGCTCGGTGTTCGGCGGTGCGTCGGCCGCGCCCGTGCCGGCGGAACACGCGGCGAGCGTGAGGAGGATCACCAGCGGCCGCATCAAGGTCGAGGCTACGAGTGACGAGCGAAGGCCGATGATGAACTTTCTCATTCGGTGACGAGACCGGTGACGAGACCTCGGTCAGACGACGAGCAGGATCTGGCCCCGGTGGAAGGGCGGCGCCGGCCCACCGGATACCTCCTCTGCCAGCTTGGCCGGCACCGAGATGTCGGCTACGAACAACCGCCCCACCCCTTCTGCATCCGCCAGTGCCGACTTGGGGAGACACAAGGTCACCGTCGCGTCCGCGGCCACGCTCGGACCCTCGACCGGACCAGCGGCGGGTACCCCCGACGGCAGGTCGAGGCTGACGATGGCCGCGCCGGAGTCGGCGGCGAGCCGGCACGCGTCAGCGGCCTCGCTCGACAGCGGGCCGCGCAAGCTGTAGCCGACCATCGCGTCGATGACCGCGTCGCAGTCGTCGATGCGCGTTCGAGAATCGAGGGGGGATACGTCGATGTCCAGCCACTCGAGGATGGCGAGCTGGTGCGCGGCTGCACCGGATGGTCGATGCCGATCGCTGGTGAGGACGACGCGGACCTCGACACCCTGATCATGCAGGTGACGAGCCGCCGCCAGGCCGCCCCCGCCATTGCCGCCGGCGCCCGCCAGTATCACCACCGAGGCAGGATCGCTCTCCGTTCGCACGACGGTGGCCAGTGATCGACCGGCGTTCTCCATCATCTGCAAGAGCGTGATCCCGACCTCTTCGATCATCCGGCGATCGATCTCCAGCATCGTCGGAGCGTCGATCCACGCGAGTTCGTGCGGTGCGACCGTCGGCCACGTCATCTCGCGGAATCTACACAGGAATGCGGGGGTCGAACTCGCGCCCTACACGCCCGCGCTGCGGCGCTCGATCGGTCCGGTGTTGAGGGGACACAGCGTGATCGCCGAAGAGGCCAGGGCGACGTGAGAGAACGCTTGAGGGAAATTGCCGAGCTGTCGGCCGGACCGCGTGTCGTACTCCTCGGCGAGCAGCCCGACGTCGTTGCGGAGGCTCAGCAGGCGTTCGAACAACTGGGTGGCCTCGTCGTGGCGACCCATCAGTGCGAGCGCATCGACCATCCAGAACGAACAGAGCAGGAAAGACCCTTCCTCGCCGCCGACTCCATCGCTCGCGCCGTCGCCGTCACCGTCACCGAGGTCGTCGACCAGGTACCGCTGCACGAGACCGTCGACCGTGAGTTCGCGTTGGATCGCCTCGACCGTGGCAATCACCCGGGGGTCGCTCGGGGGGAGGAAGCCCACGAGGGGGATCATCAGCGCGGATGCGTCCAGCGTCTCGCTGCCGTACGACTGGGTGAACACCCCCCGGTGATCGACGCCCTCGGCGCAGACCTCGGCGTGGATCTGCTCGCAGAGCTCGCGCCAGCGGGGCGCGTCGCCGGGGAGTCCCATCTGTTCGACCGCCTGCACCCCGCGGTCGAACGCCACCCAGGCCATCACCTTCGAGTACACGAACTGGGCGCGCCCGCTGCGCACCTCCCAGATCCCTTCGTCGGGTCGCTGCCAGTTGTCCGCGAGCCACAGCAGTATCTGCTGCTGGATGTGCCAGGCGACCGCGTCGGGTCCGATGCCGTTGAGGCGTGCATGGTGCATGGCATCCATCAGTTCGCCGTAGATGTCGATCTGGAGTTGGTCGGCCGCGCCATTGCCGGTTCGCACCGGTCTCGATCCCGCGAAACCGTCGAGCCAGTCGAGTTCGGCCTCCGGCAACCGGCGTTCACCCCCGATGCCATACATGATCTGGAGCTTGGACGGGTCGCCGGCCACGGCGCGGATGAGCCAGTCACGCCATGACGACGCCTCGGTCGTGCGCCCCACCTGCAACAGGGCGAGCAGCGTGAAGGTGGCGTCGCGCAGCCAGCAGAACCGGTAGTCCCAATTGCGGCTACCGCCGATCCATTCGGGAAGCGACGTCGTCGGTGCGGCGACGATCGCGCCGGTCGGTGTGTGCGTGAGCGCCTTGAGCACGATCAGAGATCGGCGAACCTCGTCGCTGTAGGCGCCGTCGTAGCTCAACGTGTCGACCCACTCCCGCCACCAGCGCGTTGTCGCTTCGATCATCTCGATCACGTTCGCCGGCTCGGGCATCGGGAGATGCGACTCCTGCCAGGCCAGATCGAACCAGACGCTGTCGCCCTCGGAGACCACGAAGTCGGCCTGTGTGGTCATGTTCCGGCCTCGTAGCTCGACCGGCGTGCGCAGGACGAGGGTGTCGGGGCCTCCCGTCGCATGGACCCCGTCGTCGATCCGTCTGACCCAGGGAACGATCGAGCCGTAGTCGAAACGGATCCGCAGTTCCATGTGCATCGCCACGCTGCCGCTGCGACCCTCGACCAGCCGTGCGAGGCGATGGGTGTCGCCGACGGGAATCAGCGCGTCGGTGACGGCGACGGTGCCTTCGCCGGTGTGATGGAGCGTCTCCAGCACCAGCGTGTCGGGTCGATAGGCGCGCTCGGATCGGTACTCGTCGGCAGGTGCGAGCAGCCAGCGACCGTTGTCGGGCTCGCCGACCAGCCGGGCGAAGCAGGCCGCCGAGTCGAAACGCGGGAAGCAGAGCCAGTCGATCGATCCCTCTCTCGAGACCAGCGCAGCAGATCGGCAGTCGCCCAGTAGGGCGTAGTCCTCGATACGTCGATTCACGCCAAACGTCCTCCCGATAGTCGTGTCCGGACGGCGAGGGCGGGCGGGGTCGCGGGCACAACGCCGGTCTGATCCGGCCCGGCCAAGGTAGTTCGCGATCGAGCGGGACTCAGCACCGCTTCGCCCGACAGGACGAACGACAGGTCTCGGGAGACCTCGGGTCGGCCTGGACAGCCGTTGACGAGTAGTGCGACGATGAACGCTCCAATCGCACCCGACCCGGAGATCACGATGAGCGACCCGAGAACCTTGACCACCGAATCCGGCGCGCCGGTAGCGGACAACCAGAACAGCCAGACGGCGGGCCCGTCCGGCCCGGTGTTGGCCCAGGATCAGCACCTGCTCGAGAAGCTCGCCCGCTTCAATAGGGAGCGGATCCCCGAGCGGATCGTCCACGCGGTCGGCTCGGGCGCCCATGGCACCTTCGTCGTCACGAACCCCGACGTTGTGCGGTGGACGCGGATGAAGATGTTCGGCGAGGTCGGCAAACGAACCGAGGTCTTCGCGCGGTTCTCGACCGTCGCCGGCTCGAAGGGTGCGCCCGATGCGGTGCGCGATCCGCGCGGCTTCGCGGTGAAGTTCTACACCGAGGACGGGAACTGGGATCTGGTGGGCAACAACACGCCCGTCTTCTTCATCCGCGACGCGATCAAGTTCCCCGATTTCATCCACTCCCAGAAGTACGACCCGCACACCAACCGGCAGGGGGCCGACAACGTGTGGGACTTCTTCTCCCACTCGCCCGAGGCCACCCATCAGTTCACGTGGCTGTTCGGCGATCGGGGTCTACCCGCCTCGCTGAGGCACATGAACGGGTACGGCTCACACACCTTCCAGTGGGTGAACGATGACGGTGAGCGGTGCTGGGTGAAGTTCCACTACAAGACCGACCAGGGCATCGAGAACAACACCGCGGAGGAGGCGGCCCGGGTGGCGGGTGAGAACCCCGAGCATCACCAGCAGGATCTCTACGACGCGATCGAGTCCGGCGAGCATCCGAGCTGGACGATGAAGGTACAGGTCATGCCCGATGCGGATGCGGCCGGCTACCGGATCAATCCGTTCGACCTGACCAAGGTGTGGCCTCACTCCGACTACCCCCTCATCGAGGTCGGCAAGATGACGCTCGAGGCGACCCCGGACAATTACTTCCGCGACGTGGAACAGTCAGCCTTCGACCCCGGCCACATGGTGCCCGGGATCGGGCCGAGCCCCGACAAGATGCTTCAGGCACGCCTGATCTCCTACGGAGACGCCCACCGCTACCGCCTCGGCATCAACCACACCCGGCTCCCGGTGAACAGCCCCAAGGGATGCCCGTTCGACCACGGTCAGAACTACGGTCGCGACGGGGCGATGCGATCCGACGACAACGGAGGCCGATCGGTCAACTACGAGCCGAACAGCTTCGGCGGGCCCGCCCAGACCGACGAACCGCTCTACGCGGGGCTGGAAACCGGTGGCCTCTCGGGTTCCTGCGAACCCGTGATCCGTGGCGTCGACGACTTCGCCCAGGCGGGTGATCTCTACCGGTTGATGTCCGCCGACGAGCAGCAGCGCCTGGTCGACGCGATCGCCGGGTCGCTCTCCCAGGTTCAGCGCACCCCGATCGGCGACGGGATCGTCGAACGTTCCGTCGATCACTTCCGCCGAGCCGACCCCGACTACGGAAGCCGCATCGACTCCGCCGTCGCGGCGCTGCGCAGCTGACCCCGCCGGCCACTCGCTGCGTGTTGAGGAATGCGCGATGCGGCCGGTGACAATGTCCCAGATGATCGTTGCGCTCGCTCCTCGGCCCGATGGCGCCGCCGCGCTCGCCCGCCTCGATGAGCAACTGATCCTGACGCCGAGGCGCATCGTCGCCTGCAGCGGTGGAATCGATTCCCTGCTCCTCGCCACCGTCGCGCACCGGGCGGCCCCGGCCACCACCGTCGTCGCCCATACCATCACCCCGGCCGTACCCCGCGAGGGAACCGATCGGGTGCGCGCCTTCGCCGCCGCCGAGGGGTGGGCGCTCGAGGTCGTGCGATCCCGCGAGTTCGATGACGAGCGCTACCTGAGCAACCCCACCGATCGCTGCTACTTCTGCAAGAGCAACCTGTACGACGCGATCGGCGAACTCCGCGCCCACGATTCGTTCGATCGGACCGCGACGATTCTGAGCGGTGCCAACACCGACGATCTCGGCGAGTACCGCCCGGGCCTCGACGCCGCAGCCGAAAGGGGGGTCGGGCACCCCTACGTCGAGGCAGGCCTCGGAAAATCCGAGATCCGCTCGATGGCCCGGGTTCTCGGTCTCTCCGAGGCCGAACTGGCCGCCTCGCCGTGCCTCGCGAGCCGGCTCTACACGGGGACGCGGGTGACAGCCTCGCGGCTCGCGGCGGTCGAGGCGGGCGAGGCGCAGCTGCGCGACCGACTCGGAATCGACGTCGTCCGTTGTCGCCTGCGCGGCGACGACGTGCTGATCGAGGTGCCCGACGACAAGCGCCACCTCGTCACCTCCGATGAGCGACTCGCCGTCTTCGCGGCGATGATCGCAGTCGAGCCGAGTCTGGTGTCAGCCGATCTCGACCCCGATGCCTATCGACCCGGCAGGGCCATCGTCGGGTGAGCGCCTGATGCACGAACCCGACCACGATCGTCTGGCGCGCACCGGGATGCCCGAGGCGGTGCTCTGTTCGTCCAAGTCGGCGGCGCAGCTGGAGCTGATCGTCTCGGACCTCCACGATGCCGGAACGCCGGCGCTCTTCACCCGTCTTTCGCCTGAGCAGCTCGACCGGATGCCCCGCGGGCTCGCGTCGCATCTCGACTACGACGATGTCTCCCAGACGGCGACCGTTCACGGCAACCGTGCCCGGCGGTCGGGGCAGGTCTGTGTCGTCGCCGCCGGTACGTCCGATCAGCGGGTGGCCGCCGAGGCCGCCCGCACCCTCGAGTTCAGCGGGCTCGCTGCCGATGTGATCGTCGATGTCGGCGTCGCCGGTCTGTGGCGGCTCGAGGCCCGCCTCGACGCGATCCGTGCGGCCGACATCGTCATCGCCGTCGCCGGTCTCGATGCCGCGCTGGTCTCGGTACTCGGCGGGCTGGTGGCCGCGCCGATCGTCGCGGTGCCGACGTCGGTCGGGTACGGCGTGGCGACCGGCGGGTCGACCGCGCTGAACAGCGCGCTCGCCAGCTGCGCGCAGGGCGTGGTCGTCGTCAACATCGACAACGGCTTCGGCGCCGCCTGTGCCGCGGTTCGGATGCTCGGGCTGCTGGACGGCGGGCGATGATCGGGTGGGTCGACGGCGGCGCCGGCGCGAGCGGCGACATGTTGATCGGCGCGCTGTTCGATGCGGGTGTCGAGATCGAGGTGCTCCGGGCGGGTGTCGATCCGCTCGACCTCGGAATCACGCTGCGCCCCGAGCGCGTCGGCAGAGCGGGCCTCGCTGCGGTCAAGATGCACGTCGAAGCGCCCGAGACTGCGGTCGTGCGCCGCCTGCCCGACGTGTTGGCTCTGTTCGCCGACCTCCCATCCGGTATCCGCGATTCGGCCACGGCGGTCTTCGAGCGCCTCGCCCGAGCCGAGGCCGCCGTGCACGGCATGGCGATCGATGAGGTTCACTTCCACGAGGTCGGGGCACTCGACTCGATCGCCGACGTCGTCGCCGCATGCGCGGGCTTCGCCCATCTCGGCCTGACCGAACTGCACTGTTCCACGCTCAGTCTCGGCAACGGCCGTACGAGCGGAGCCCACGGCCCATTGCCGGTCCCGGTTCCCGCCGTGCTCGAGTTGCTCACCGGCGTCACCGAGGTGCGGGCGGGTCCGGCACCCTTTGAGAGCACCACGCCGACCGGCGCCGCGCTGCTCGCGACGCTGGTGACCAATTGGGGGCCGCTGCCGCCGATGACGATCCGAGCGGTCGGTATGGGCGCCGGCTCCAGGGAGGCCGCCGAGGTAGCCAACGTGTTGCGATTGGTCACCGGAGAGCCGGTCGCGGCGACCCCGACGGGCACGGCGGTGCAGATCGACGCCAACGTCGACGACCTCGACCCGCGCGTCTGGCCGACGGCGATCGCGCAGGCTCTTACGGCTGGCGCCCACGACGCGTGGGTCACGCCGATCACGATGAAGAAGGGGCGGCCGGCGCACACCTTCAGCGTGTTGTGCGCGCAGGCCGACGCGGGCGCGATCCGAGCCGTGATCTTTGCGCAGACCAGCACGATCGGGCTGAGGGAGTATCCCGTTGCCCGCCACATGCTCGAACGCGCCGAGTCGACGGTGCAGGTGGGCGGCCACACGATCCGGGTGAAGGTTGCGTCGTACGCCGGCGATGTGGTCAATCGCAGCGTCGAGTGGGACGACGTCGCAGCTGCCGCTGACGCGCTCGGTCGGTCGACCAGAGAGGTCCTCGCCGCGGCGACGGTCGCTGCGACCACGGCAGATCGCGTGCGGTGAGTGCGCGGTGCCTGCACCGGCTCGGTGGCGACGGAAGGGCGGCGGCGCCGCGGAATACGGCGTGAACGCGTCGGGGTTTCCGCGGCATGGCACGCTGGCTGGCGGCGACGGTTGGTGCGTGCCTCCTGGTCGTGTCGTGTTCGGTCGACCGTGACAGCGCCCTCGATGGCGACACCGCCTCCGACGCGGACACGGTTGTGGACACGGCGGTCGGCGATGGGTCGCCGCTGGATGGGTCGCCGGTGATCGAGATCCCGCCCGACGTCGACCTCACCGAGCACAGCGTGCCGCTCGCCGAGATCGTGTTCGACACCTTCGATGGTGGTTCGGTCGCGCTGCCCGACTCGACCCCCGAACTGCGTGCCCGTCTGCTCGACGCGATACCACCGATCGATCGACCGGTCTACGGCGACGCGTCGCAGGGGGAGTGGCTCGACCCGGACGACCTCGTGCTCGGCTATTCGTCGGGGACCGACGCCTATGCCTACCCGATCAAGATCCTCAATTCTCACGAGATCGTCAACGACGAGATCGACGGCGTGCCCGTGTTGATCAGTTACTGCCCACTGTGCCGCAGCGCGATCGTCTACGACCGGAGGATCGACGGCGACCTGTTGGCGTTCTCGAACACGAGCGCGCTCCACGAGTCCGACCTGGTGATGGTCGATCGCCAGACCGGTTCGTACTGGTGGCAGGTGCGCGGCACCGCGATCGTCGGCCCGCTGACCGGCACCGAGCTGAAGACGCTTCCGTCGGAGATGGCCACATGGCGGGACTGGACCGGGCGGCACCCCGACACACGGGTCCTCACGAGGGAGACCGGCTTCACCCGCAGCTACGAGCGGGATTCCTTCGCCACCTACGACGAGTTCCTCGACTCGGGCCAGTTCGCGTTTCCCGTCGGCGAGGCGGCCCGCGACGATCGGCTGCTCCCGTCCGAACTCGTCGTCGCCGTCGAGATCGGCGGGCAGGTCATCGCCTACCCGGTCGAGCGCCTCGACGGTCCGATCGACGACGAGGTCGCCGGAACTGCGATCCGTGTCGTGCCCCACGAAGAGGGGGCCAACGTATTCGAGTTGGAGGGCGACGGTTCCGTCGGCGCGGCTCTACCCGCTCGCACCTCGTTCTGGTTCGCGATCGTCGGCGCCTTCCCCGACGTCGCCATCCGGCCCCCGTTCTCGTGAGGATGTTGCGTGCTGGGTGCGCAAGATCCTCACGAGTTGCCCGCGGTTCAGTCGTGATCCGGGTGGGGAACGGCCACGACCTCGAATCCGTGAGCTCTTCGCGCGTACCGCTCTGACTCAGGGTGGTTGGTGGAGAGTCTGGAACGGGCGTCCTGGGTAGCCAGCGATCGTCGAGGCAACAGCTGGGCGCGCCAACCCCGATTAGGCTCGGTGCCCGTGGCGTTCTGGGTTCGGTGGATCTGTCGACAGTCCGAGAACGTTGTGATCGTGTCGCCCAGATCCGATGTTCGGCGTATGCCCAACGTTGGTAGCAACGCCGCATGAGAGTCGCGTTCGTCGGCAAGGGCGGCTCGGGTAAGTCGACGATCGCAGGCACGTTTGCCCGCCTGCTCGCGCGCCGGGGCGAGCCCGTACTCGCTGTCGATTCCGATCCGCTACCGGGAATGTCGTACTCGTTGGGTATCGACGTCGATGACCGACCGATTCCGGACGACGCGGTCGTCGAAGGCCCCGAGGACGGGCCGCGGTTCGTCCTCGCACCGGGACTCGATCCTGCGACGGTCATCGAGCGCTACGCAGTGACGAGCCCCGACGGAGTGCGGTACCTCCAGTTCGGCAACACCTCCGGCCACATCGCCACGATCCAGCGAGCACAGTTCGCCTGGAGCGAGACCGTCAAGGGAGTCGATGCCGATGCGTGGCATCTCGTCGGCGATCTGCCCGGCGGCACACGCCAGGCCATGTTCGGGTGGGCAAGTTACGCCGAATGCGTGCTGCTGGTGACGGAACCAACAGCGAAGTCGATCCATTCAGCCCGTCGGCTCCTTCGGCTTGCCGACGCTGATTGGGGTCCGACCACCATCCTCGTCGTCGCCAACAAGGTGCAGGACGACGACGACGTGAAACGCATCTCGTCCCGACTCGATCGGCCGGTGGTGGCCGTGATGCCGTTGTCTGGGCAGATCATGGACGGCGATCGGCTTGCTCGTGCGCCTCTTGATGCTGATCCCGATGGATCATTCGTCCAGGCGGTGGATGCGCTCGTCGACCACGTTGGGGCACTGTACGCTGACCCGATCAGGGAGGCGCCATGAAGATCGCGGTTGTTGGCAAGGGGGGATCGGGCAAGACGACCACGTCTGCCGTGCTCGCCCGGACACTCGCACGAAAGGGGCATGACGTGGTCGCCCTCGACTGCGACACGAATCCCAATCTGGGAATCTCCCTCGGCGTCGGCGATCTCGAGACAGAACGCCTCCTTAGCCTCCGTGACCAACTCGACGACGATGACGACGACGACGTCGAGCACGCCGTCAACTGGAACGAGATTCTCGACAGATTCGGCACCGCGGCGCCCGATGATGTGCGGCTGGCTGTGATCACTCGGATCGAGAATCCCGATCCCGGTTGACCTTGATGCGGCCTGTCCGCTGAGCAGTTGCTCAGCTCCGGTGAATTTGGTGAGTCGATTGTGATAGCCGACCTCGAGGCCGGTATCGGCACGATGTCTCGGCTCGAGGACTCCCAGATCGACTTCACCCTGATCGTCGTCGAGCCGACCCCGCGATCGCTCGATGTCGGACGGCGAGCTGTGGAGATTGCTCGCGAGAAACACCAGGGTCGCGTCGTCGTCGTCGTCAACAAGGTCGAACGCGTCGACGACGACGTCGCCCTCGTACGCATGACCCTGGGTGATGTGGAGATGGTCGTCGTCCCCAGCGATGCGGCGGTGTTCGACGCTGATCGGGCCGGCATCGCGTTGATGGATCACGCGCCCAGCTCTCCGGCGGTACTCGCGATCTCGACGCTCGCAGATCTTGTCGGTTAGCGCGACCCCGATGCGTCGCCACTCGATCTGAACCGACCCAATTCACGCTCGAGCCGTTCGATCGGTCGATCGATGTCGGTTGCGACGAATCGGTCCTCGATACGGGCGACGGTCCCCTCGTCGGGGTGATACCGGTGGTTGAAGAACGACTCCTCGTAGATCTGCTCGCGCCCGACCCCGAGATTCTGCAGCGCCTGGCTCAGCTCTGCGATCATCTCACCGTTGCCGACGAGATAGAAGTGCGCGTTGGAAAGGGTCTCGAGGAGCGGTGGTACGGACTCGGTCACGCGCCCCCGTAGCCCGCGCCATCGGTCGTTCGGGCTCGACAATGTGCTCGACAATGTGATGGAGTAGCCGAAGTCCCACCCGGCGCCAACCATCGCGTCGAGGTCGGGCACAAGGCAGATGTCGGCGACGAGGCGCAGACCCCAGAACAACCGGACCTTGCGTTGCGTGCCGATGGCTCGGAGTCGCCGGAGGAGGCAATAGCAGGGGCTCACGCCCACTCCTGTCGCGATCATCACGAGTTCGGTGTGATCGTCCACCGCCAGCATCGAGTGACCGCTCGGGCCGCGGAAGCTGATGACGTCGCCGATCTCGAGATCCGCGAGGAAGATCGACACCGGGCCCATCTCGACCCGTCGAACGAGGACGTCGAAGATGCGGCCGACCTCCGAGCCATCCAACAGGCAGTACGGACTCCGGCGATAGCCATCGCGGGTGCTGTCCATGTCGATGGCCACGAACTGGCCGGGAACGAAGTCGAACGGCTCGTCGTCGACGACATCGAAACGCAGCCTGATCGTTCCGGTCGGAGTGAGCTTCTCGTAGTCGATGAGACGAGCGAGCCGGGGTAGGCGAGCGGTGCGATTCACGCCTGGCACGGATGTGTCGGGCAGAGAGCGTCGTGGGGTTCTGGCAGTGGGACGGTGACGTCTGATGGATCCCGATGAGAACGACACGAGGTACCGATCGTATGCCGGTGTCACCGCTGTGCTGGTCGAGCGCTACGGCACGGTCGCCGACAGGTCGCGGGACCGATCGAGGAAGAGGTTGACCAGTTGTCGACTCTGTTCGAGTTCGGTCGCGACCTCCGCGAGAACACGGCTGCCGGTAGCCGTCAGTCCGTAGACGCGACGGGGTGGGCCCGACTCGGCGGCCTCCCAGCGCGACCGTGTGAGGCCGTCTCGCTCGGTTCGGCGGAGTACTCGGTACAGCGATCCGGAATCGACCCCGTGCGCACCCAACCGTTCGAGGTCCCGCAAGAGTTCGTAGCCGTGCGCGGGCTGCTCCCCCAACAGCAGGAGCACGCAGGCGCGAATCCACGTACTACTGGTACCACCGATCGTGATCGCGGCCATCGAACCTCCTCCCCCGTGGGTCGACTTCTCTGAGCGTAGCTCACGCCCGCCGGTCACGATCGTTGCCGCCGCGAGACAGACGATGACGTGCCGTGCGCAACGCGGCGAAGGCGATACACATTTCCGCACCGGCCCGAGCGTTCGGCGTCGGCGATGCTCAGCAGATGCGCGGCAGCGGATCGCCGACGAGAAGATCCACGATTCGCGTGCCGCCGAACGGCGTCCGCAGTAGCACCATGCCCGGCGGATCATCAACGACCTCACCGATGATCGCGGCGTCGAGTCCGAGAGGATGACCGCGCATCGCCTCGAGCGCGGCTGCTGCGTCATCGGGAGCGACGACAACGATTGCCTTGCCTTCGTTGGCCACGTACAGGGGGTCGATGCCGAGCAACTCGCATGCTCCCGCGGTCGGGGGCGATATCGGCAGGGACTCCTCGTTCAGCTCGATCGCGAGGTCACAGGCGATCGCCAGCTCGTTGAGCGAGCTGGCGACACCGCCCCGGGTGGGATCACGGAGCCAACGCGTTCCGGGCGCCGCTGCGAGCACCGTGGCCACCAAGTCGTTGAGGGGCGCCGTGTCAGAACGGATGTCGGCCTCGAAGGTCAGGCCGCCCCGGGCCAACATGATCGCCATGCCATGATCGCCGATCAGGCCCGATACCAGCACCTTGTCGCCGACCTTCACGCGCTCGGCACCGAGCACCAGCTCATCCGCTCGGGTCCCGATGCCCGTGGTGTTGATATAGAGACCGTCGGCCGCTCCACGTTCGACGACCTTCGTGTCGCCGGCGACGATCGCCACTCCGGCCTGCTCGGCGGCGAAGGCCATGTCGGCCACGACCTCTCGGAGGTCGGCGATCGCGAAACCCTCCTCGATCACGAATGCCGCGGTTAGCCAGCGGGGGACAGCACCCATCATGGCTACGTCGTTCACCGTGCCGTGTACGGCGAGATGCCCGATCGATCCGCCGGCAAACCGCCAGGGTGAGACCACGAACGAGTCGGTACTGATGACGATCGAGCCGGCGTCGGGCGCTACGACAGCGCCGTCGTCGCGACGATGCAACCCCGAGTCGTCGAACGCGTCGAGGAACACGGCATCGAGCAGGGCCTCACTGGCCTTGCCGCCCGCACCGTGGGCCATCGTGATGACATCGTCGTCGAGACGGGGGCGTCGGCGGCGGAACCTCTCGATCCGCTCGAAGATCGCCTGTCTCTTCTCGTCGCTCACACCGCTCGGACCGGAATTGAGTCGCGACCGGCCAGTCGACCGTAGTTGTAGTACGCGGCACACGCGCCCTCGCTCGACACCATGCAGGTCCCGATGGGTGTTTCCGGCGTACACGCGGTGCCGAACACCTTGCACTCCCAGGGTCGGATCGCTCCCTTGAGCACCTCACCGCACTGGCAGGCCTTGGGATCGGCGACACGGATGCCCGGCACGGTGTAACGCAACTCGGCGTCCCATGAGGCGAACTCCTCGCGGAGCTTGAGCGCGCTTTGAGAGATGAATCCGAGGCCTCGCCATTCGAAGTGGGCGCGCAGCTCGAAGACTTCGGCCATGACTTCGAGCGCCTTCGGGTTGCCTTCAGCTGTAACGACGCGGCTGTACTGGTTCTCGATCTCGCACCGGCCATCTCGGCGCTGCGCCAGCAACATGTAGACGCTCTGCAAGATGTCGAGTGGCTCGAAGCCCGTCGCCACCAGGGGAATGCCGTAGCGCTCGGGGATGAACTGGTACGGACGCGTGCCGATGACCGTGCTGACGTGTCCGGGTCCGAGGAAGCCGTCGAGGCGAAGATCGGGGCTGTCGAGGATGGCCTTCACCGGGGGGATGATCGTGACGTGGTTGCAGTAGACGCTGAAGTTCGTGATGTTGCGCTCGCGTGCCGCCAACAAGGTCAGAGCGGTGGATGGTGCGGTCGTCTCGAAGCCGACGGCGAAGAACACGACATCGCGATCGGGATGCTGATCGGCCATGTCGAGTGCGTCCATCGGTGAATACACCATGCGGACATCGGCACCGCGAGCTTTTGCCTGGAGCAGTGTGGCTCCACTTCCCGGAACGCGCATCATGTCGCCGAAGGTCGTGAAGATCAGCCCCGGCGTCTGAGCGACAGCGATCGCATCGTCGATCCGGCCCATGGGAATCACACAGACTGGGCAGCCCGGGCCGTGGACCAGTTCGACCTCCCGTGGAAGTATCTGCTCGATGCCGTGGCGATAGATGGCGTGGGTGTGGCCCCCGCATACCTCCATGAACTTCACCGACCCGTCGGCGGCGAGCTGTTCGATCCCCGCGAGAACCTCGCGGGCGGCGACCGGATCCCGGAATTCGTCGACGAACCTCACCGGTGCTCCTCGGTACTCGTGACCTGAACCTCCAGCAGCGTACAGAGGCGCGAAGCGAGTTGAGCTTGAGCCTCTTGCACACGGTGGACGCTGTCGGAGCCGATGACGATGCAATGATCGACGTCGGCGTTCTCGGTCATGCTGCCGCCCTGGTAACCGGCAGAGGCGATCGTGAGCATGCCCCGTCGTCGCGCAATACCGAGAGCGCGGAGAACGTTGGCCGACTGGCCGCTCGTCGAGAAGGCCATCGCGATGTCGCTCGATCGTGCGAAGGCTTCGATCTGACGGGAAAACATCAGCTCGGCCCCGAGGTCGTTGCCCAACGCGCTGAGAACAGCCGGATCGGCCACCAGTGACCGGGCCCCGGCGGCAATGCCGCCAACGCCGTCGAGTTGTCGCACGAACGCCAGCGCGTCGCAGGCGCTGCCGCCGTTTCCGAATGTGAGCACGCTTCCCCCGGCCCGCATGCGCACCGCCATCGCGACAGCGGCACGTTCGAGCACCTCTCGGTTGTCGATCAACGAGCGATCGATGAGCCGGCGCGACTCGAGCATCTTCTCGTGCGCCGACCGGGCGAGCTCGGTCATCAGGGTCTGCGGGTCGCGCTCACCCTCTTCGAGAAAGGGATAGAGAAACGATGTCTTGTTCAAGACCGAATCCCGTCGAGCGAGCGGAGGGCGGTTCCGGCGTGGACAAGGATGAGATCGCCCACCGCTACGGGGTCGATGAGCGTCGTGTCGACGGTCGTGACGCCCGACGCTGTGCGCACGACCACCTTGTCGGGATCGACCGCGGCCACCTCGGCGAGCGTCAGGTCGTCGGCACACACGGTGCAGGTTGTTCGCAGGTCTTCGTCCGCCGACCCCAGCACGTCGGGTTGCTCGAAGCAAACGTGGGTGAGCTCCCAGAGCAGGTGGTAGGCGCGGACCACCGAGGCGTTGTCATCGTCGTCGAGCCAGAGACGAACGGCGCTGCTGTCGGCCGGCGGGGTCGGGCCCCAGCCGATCCAGAAGATCTCGACGCCCCACGCCGGACATCGTCGGGTGAGGTCGACGAGCGTCGGGTCATCACCCGGCCCGATGCACACGACAATGTCGCCGCGATCGACGACTCGACGCAGTCGAGCCGTTGGATCAGGATCGAGGATCGCCGATGCCGGCAGCGCCCTCTTCCCCACGATGACGGGATGCACGAACTCGACGGCAACGTGCATGGCATGATCGGTCCGCCCCGGCGCAACGCACCAGAGTCGTGCCCCTCGTGCGAACAGCCGGGCGATCGTCAAGGAGCACCGTGCGAGCTGGTCGGCCAATCGTCTTGACGACTCGGACCGGCCGTCGGCGGTCGAGGTCGAGATCATGGCGCCTCAGCGACCTTGAACCCCTCGAAATCGCTGTCGTCTCCGCTCTCGAAGAGCTTGACGAACTCGAGGGTACGGGCCGCTTCGTCTTCGTCGATGATGCTCATCGCGAACCCGACGTGGAGCAGTACCCAGTCATCGACCGACAATCCGTCGTTGATGACGAGCGTGAGATCGACGAGTCGACGGACGCCATCGACGTCGACCAGGCCTGCCCGCGCAGCAACGTCGATCTCGATCACTCGAGCCGGAAGCCCAACACACATCAGCTGTCACCCTTTGCGGAACATTCGACCCTGAGGGACTGCAGCTCTCGACCGAGCTCGGCGATCGCCGCCACAGCGCGACAACTCGGCGCGTGGTCGATGAGCGGCACGGCCCGCCGATCGGCCTCTACGATCTCGTCGCTCCATGGAATCTGGCCGATCATGTCCAATCCGAGTTCAGCACAGAACTCGCCGATCGCAAGGCAATCTTGTTGATCTCTGACCTTGTTGGCGACGACCGCGACACGGGTGAGTGGCAGTTCGGCCGCCAGCGCCGCCTGGAGACGGACCGTTTGGAGCGAGCGGAAGTACGGCTCGGCGACGAGCAACAACACGTCGGCATGGCGGGCGGTCCCGCGGCTCAGGTGCTCGGGAGATGCCTCGAGATCCATGATCGTCACGGTGTCGGGCGAGTTCCCCAGGTCGGCGAGCAGTGCACCGGCCGTCGCGTGGGCCGAGCAGAGACATCCTTCGCCGGTGTGCCGGGGCGTCCCCATTCGGACCATCAGCACACCGTCGGGGGTCTCGACAGCGAACTGTTTCAGGGCTTCGTCGACCGAGCACGACAGAGCCGGGCCGTCGAGACGGCGCGACACCAGCGATGCCGCAAGAAATGGTGTCTCGGCTACCAGATCGGCATCGGCGCCGATGGCGAGTCCCAGGTTCGGGTTGGTATCGGCGTCGATCGCAACGACCCGCAGGCCCGCCCTGGATGTGAGCCGAGCAAGAGACGCCGAGATCGTGGTCTTGCCGGCACCGCCCTTGCCCGCCAGCGCGACCCTCATCTCTTCATCTCCATGGCGAGACCAACAGCATGGTCGAGGAGATCTCGAACCGATGCGAGATCGTCCGCACTCTCGCGGGCCCTGATTCTTCCGGATTCGGTGAGTTCGTACACCCGGCGACGCGGGCCGGCGTCGGACAACTCCCACCACGACTCGACCAGGCCTTCATGCTCCATCGTGCGAAGCATCCGATAGATCGCTGCCGTGTCGATCATCTTCAGCCCGAGTTGATGCAGCCGCTCGGTCAGTTCGTAGCCGTACGAGTCTCCCGCGGTCAACGCGATTGTCAGCAGAGGCCGCAGAAACTGCCGGGGGAGCGAGGTGCCCGGGAACGGCTGTGGAAGCTCGGTCATGGATGATCGTGCTCGCGTCGATTCGCAAGACACGCGTCGTTCTCGTCCGCGGACATGTGACACCAACAGTCTTCGCTGCACTCACCATGCGTCGGGTGCATCAGTTCGTCGAAGGAGTCGAGGAACTCATGGGCGCCCAGCGCCAGTCCGCGAGCGGACAATGCGTACCAATCACCATCGACGGTGAGATAACCCTCGTCCACGAGTCGATCGAGGTAGGTGATGCCACGATCGGCATCGACGCCCAGAAACCGCTCGATGAGTGGAGCGTCGACCAGGTCGCCAAACCCCTCTCCCAACAGCCAGTACATCACCTGGAGTATTTCGCTCCGCCAGTACATCGCCTGCAACGTGGGCGATTTCGGTGTCGGCAACGTCCAGTCGCTGCCCGAATCGATCACCATCAGTCGGCCAATGATTCGGCGCGATCGGCGACTCCTGACAATGCGGCGGAGATGCCCTCGAGCTGCTCGTTGATGCGAGTCACGCCCGGACCGACCGCCGCGCACTGCGTCTCGACGGCACGTACCCCGAAGGTGACCTTGGCGAGGTGTTGGGCGGTCATCACCAGGGATCGCGCGATGCGAATGAGGTAGTAGGCCAGCACCCAGATCACGAGAACGATCTCGATGACCGTCAGCGTGATGAGGAGTGTTCTCACGGGCTCAACTCCCCACCGATTGCTTCTCGGCCTCGGCCGCGAGAAACTCATCGTGACGGAGAGCCTCTTCGGTGAGCCGGTCGAGGCGCAATGTGGTCTGCGTCAACATCCATGTAGTGGCCGTGTTGCGGGCGACGCTTGCCGCGGCGTTCCACAGCTCGAGGGAGTCGCGTTCGATTCGCTTCACCTGATTGAGGAGGAGTTGAAGCAGAGCCATAGCCGCCACCGCGACGATCAGCCCGAGGCCGAGGGTCACCCACCACAGTGCTTCTGTACTCATGGTCGTCCTGCCTGTGCTGCCAGATGTTCACGCGCCGCCGCGGCTGATGCGGTGATTCGTACGATCGTACGGTTGGTCGTGTCGAAGTCCCAGAGTCCCGTCGTGTTCTCTTGTGACTCGCGGAGGGCGACGGTGATCGCCTCGATCTTGTTCGCCGCTCGCGATGCGCTGCGAATCAACAGGACCACGAGCACGACGACCAGAGCCGTGACGGCCAAGCCGATCGCCCAGCCGACGATCCAACCACCGGTTGCGTCGGTCATCGGTTCCTCTCCCGGCCTCTGCGAGCGAAAGGCGCGTGGCATGCAGTTTGACGGATGTAGTGTATGTAGACTACACCTAGTAGGGCAGCGCGCAAGACGAGCCGTGGGGGTGCCAGCGATGATGCTCCCGAGTCGGCCCGGAATTGTTGTCGGGCAGCGACGAATCTGGCTCTGGGAGGACCGACGATGGCCGAGTACACAAAGGTTCCGGAGGTCCACAGCGATACTCCCCTGATGCCGCTCACCCTCGACCCGGCCGACCCGTTCGCTCCGGTCGGTCGACGGAGCGTGCTCAACCCTGTGCGTGAAGAGATCTATCAGGGCCCGCTCGAGAAGGTCTACCTGTTCTGGATCGTGGGCGCGTCTTGTGATGGATGCACCATCGCGGTCACCGGCGCGACCCACCCACGGCTCGAGGATCTTCTGTTGGGAAAGGTACCCGGACTGCCCAAGGTGGAACTCATCCACACCGTCGTCTCGGTCGAGTCCGGACCGGAATGGACCGAGAACCTGCGGATGGCGGCTGCCGGCGAACTCGATGCCCCCTATCTCATCTGCTGGGAGGGCTCGATCATGGACGAGACCTACTCGGGCGACGGCTACTGGATGGGGCTGGGTGAAGATCGCGAGACAGGGCGTCAGATCACGAGCCTCGAATGGCTCGACCGGATGGCGCCGGGTGCCGCCGCGGTGTTGGCCATCGGAACGTGCGCTACGTGGGGTGGGATCCCTGCCGCCGTCAACAATCCGACCAACGCCATGGGCGTGATGGATCACCTCGGCAAGGACTACAGGTCGACGCTCGGTCTGCCGGTCATCAACGTCCCGGGGTGCTCGCCCGTCGGCGACAACATCATCGAGACCGCGGCGGCTGCATTGCTGTTCCTCAATGGTCTTGCACCGCTTCCCGAGTTCGACGAACTCGGGCGCCCGGCGTGGCTGTTCAGCGAGACCGTTCATCGCCACTGCCCCCGTGCGGGCTACTACGAAGAAGGTGTCTTCGCCGACGAGTTCGGTGGCAAGGAGTGTCTCGTCGAGCTCGGCTGCTGGGGTCCGGTGGTCCAATGCAACATTGCCGAGCGAGGGATCGTCGACGGCCATGGCGGCTGTATGAACATGGGCGGGATCTGCATCGGTTGCACGATGCCGGGCTTTCCCGACAAGTTCACGCCGTTCTACACCGTGGCACCGGGATCCTTCATCTCGCTCACCAGCATGAAGTACGTGGGTCAGTTCATCCGGCGCTACCGCAATCTGTCGAGGAAAGACAAGAACCGGTCGGCGAGGTGGACGAGCAGTGATTCCCCCAGTGGATGGGCGCGCTACCGGGAGCAGCCGGTCGGGGTCGAGCGGACCATTCACCGCGCCTACGGCAAGGTCCAACATTCGGGCGAAGGCTCGTCCCGATAAGGGGTAGTCATCATGTGCTTCAAGAACCTTCCCATCGAATTCGACGCCGACGGAAAAGCCACCCTGAGCGAGAACTACGCCGAGAGCTATGGCGTCGATGTCTCGGCGCCGAAGCGCTACGTGCGCCCGAAGAACGCCGGGGCCGCAGTAGCGGCGCCACCGCGGCTTCGCGAGTGGAGCATCGACCCCGTGACGCGTGTCGCGGGGGCATTGGCCGTGCACACCACCCTCGACCTCGACAAGCGTGAGGCGGTCGATGCCTATTCGCAGGCGATGCTGTTCCGTGGCTATGAGATCATCCTCCAGGGTCGTGACCCCCGCGATGCGATCGATATCAGCTCCCGTGCGTGTGGCGTGTGCGGCGGTGTTCATTCGACGGTCTCGTCGATGGCGATCGAGCAGGCCTTCGGAATCTGCCCGCCACCGCTCGGCGTCTGCGTCCGCAACCTCGGCGAGGTAGCCGAGATGTTCTACGACCATCCGATCCACCTCGGCCTGCTCGCCGGTCCCGACTATTCCACCGCACTCGTGTCGGTGACCAATCCCGAATTGGTCGAGCTGGCGGCTCGGACTCCAGCCCGGCACGCCCACCTCCATGGCTACAAGACGGTCAAGGACATCATGGATGCCATGAACCCGCTCGAGGGCGCGATCTACCTCGAGGCGCTGGAGATCACACGACTCGGGCGGATCATGTGCTCGCTGATGTACGGGAAATACCCCCATCCGTCGACCCTGGTTCCCGGTGGCCTGTCCACGACCGTGACCACGTCGACCTTCAACGAGTTCTACTCGTATCTGGGAAAGATCTTCGATTACTCGAAGCGGCTTGCCGGTTGGTGGGACGATATCTGTGACTTTTTCCTCGAAGCAAATCCCGAATATGAGCGTGTCGGCGCTCGACCAGCAAACATCATTCAGACTGGTATCTGGGACGATCCGGAGGTCTATGACGCGACCTACGCCAATATGGACGAGTGGGGTAACCACCGCACCGCGATGCCCGGAGTCATCCTCGACGGCAAGTTGGTCACAACCGATCTGACTCGCATCAATATGGGTATCGAGGAGTTCGTCGAGCACTCCTACTACGAGGATTGGACCAAGAACGGCCAGCCGGTCAAGTTCGAGACCGATCCGTTGGGTAATCCATTGTCGCCCTACCACATGTGGAACAAGACCACGACTCCCCGGCCGGAGGCGAGGAACTTCAAGGAGAGGTATACATGGGATACCGCTCCAAGATGGGACCGCACCAGCATGGAGAGCGGCGTCTACGGTCGCATGTGGACCACTGCGTTGGCCCAGACCCTCGAACCGAATACCTTCATGGAGGCCACAGGTGAAGGCCTCAAGTTGTTGATGCCGCGCCACGACCTGCCCGAGCTCGAACTACATTGGAAGATCCCACGTACTCTCAACGCGCTCGAGCGCAATCGGGCCCGCGCCTACGGCGTGGGTTTCACGGCCGCCATCGGCATGATTCACCTAATGAAGGCATTCGAGTACTGGCGTAAGGGAGAAACCGCGCTGAACGTCCCGTTCAAGGTGCCCAAGGACGAGCGAATCGCGATGGGAGTATGGGAGGCCGGTCGCGGCTATCTCACCCATCACCTGCACATCGACAAGGGAAAGATCGTCAACTACCAGATCAACACGCCTTCCACCTGGAACGCGTCCCCTCGTGATCCCTTCGGCAATCCGGGTCCGTACGAGGAGGCGATCGTGGGCACGCCGATTCTCGAAAGCGTCAGTGACGACAAGATCAAGGGGATCGACATCCTGCGTGCCATCCGCAGCTTCGATCCCTGCATGCCCTGCACCACGCACATGGACACCGGGCGGGGGATCATCACCCGAGAGGTGAACTCCTGCAGCTGCACGCTCGAATAGGCGTGCACTCCGCGGGTGAGGGTACCGGCTGCACACTCGTCGGCGGAATCGGACTGCCATGGCTACGCGATCTCGATTTCGGCACGCAGTGGATCGACCGGGTCAGCCCCCTCGACTGGCCGGACCACGTCCTGCTCGAGGATCTCTCCTACGCCGCCCACCGGGTCCTCCACCGGCTCCAGGAACTCGAGCCGGCTCGCGTCGTGCTCGTGGGCGCGATGCCACGCGACGTCGACCCACCGGGGACGATTCGGAGCTACACGCTCGACCTCACACCTCCTCCTCCGGAGGAGGTTCACGCCCGGCTCGGCGAGGCCGCCGGTGGCATCATCGACCTCGATCACACGCTCGCGGTCTGCCGTCACTGGAATGCGTTTCCCGTGGATACGTTGGTGATCGAAGTCGAACCGGCCGATCGCTCGTTCGGTCTGGGATTCTCCGATGAGGTCGAAGCGGCTGTCGACGCGGTGCTTCAACTGGTGAGGGATGAGATTTGACTGACGAACGGCTGCCATTCGCGGAGATTCAGCCACACATCGCCGACCTCGCCGAGCCGCTCATCGAGCACGACGATCCGGACATCGCAGAGGCCGTCACCGAGTTGCTCGACTGGATCGATGTTTTCAACGGAACCGGACTCGGCCGGCTGATCGACCTCGTCAGGGAGTGGCGAGGGGAGATCTTCCTCGAATCGGCGGCCGCCGATCCGCTCGTCGGCCCATTGTTGGCCGCATACGGACTGGGCGAGGGAATCGACATCGACGAGGCCAGGGTGGCGGTACAGGCCGCGCTGACCGAGGTTCGCCCATATCTGCACTCTCACGGTGGTGACATGGAAGTCGTCGACATCGTCGACGGCGTGGTCCGGCTCAAGTTGCACGGATCCTGCGACGGCTGCACGGCCGCGGACGTGACGATTGCCGAAAGGGTGGAGACGTCGCTGCAAGAGAACTGGACCGACTTCCGCCGTGTCGAGATCGAGGAGATGACTACCGAATCGCACCCGCCTCCCCAGCCGGGCGGTGTCACGACCGGTCTGCAGATTCGCAGCAGAGAAGATGAGTGAACCGCTCGCCGAGCTGACCTTCCGGGCCCGGGCACTCGCCCAGGCTCACCCGCTGACGGAGTCGGCAGCGGCATTTCGTGAGGCCGCGATCGCCGTCGAGCGGGACACGCAACCGATGCCCGAGTTCGCCGACTGGGCGGCAACCGCGTTCCTCGTCGGGTACTGCGTTAGACGCGTCGAAGAATCCGACGCCGCCGATGTCTCGACCGTCGCGTTCGGAACCCTCTTGGAGGATGCGGATGTCCTGAGGTCCTCGGCGTCGCGCATCGCCGATGACCTGCGCGCGGGCCGTCCGGCGGGTATCGATCTCCTCCCGCCGGATGTGATCGAATCGGCGCTCGACACGATCATCGCCACCGAGGTCGACAAGCGGAGCGAGTACTGGCGCGCGCACGTCAGCGACGAGGACTGGTCCGTCTTCGAAGAGTATGTGGCATGGTGGGTGGTCTACGGATATGCGTTGAGGGCCGGCGAGCGACGAGCCGTGATCACGCCATGAAGGTGCTCGTCGCCGGTGTCGGCAACATCTTGCGTTCCGATGACGGGTTCGGTGTCGAGGTTGCCAATCGCCTCATGGCCCGCGATCAACCGCCCGGTGTCACCGTGGTCGAAACCGGCATCGCCGGTATTCAGCTGGTGCAGGATCTGATGGACGGGTACGACGCGACGATCGTGATCGACACCATCGACCGGGGGCGTCCGCCCGGAACGATCATGGTCATCGTGCCCGACGTCATCGATGTTCACGTGCTCGACCACAATCAGCGATACGACCTGTTGGCCGACATGCACATGGCGACTCCGGAACGTTCCCTCATGCTCGCCCGCGCCCTTCAGATCCTGCCCGACAAGGTCCTGATGGTGGGCTGCCAGCCAGTCGACGTCGAATCCCCCGAGATCGGGCTGTCGGCCGAGGTCGAGGCGGCGATCGATCCGGCTGTTGTCGAAGTCGAGCGATGCATCCGGGAGCTGCTCGACGGCGCCGGCGGTGCCGATGACGCTGGGGCGGCATGAGCGATCCGATCGATCACGATGCGGCGATCGTCGCGCTCGAAGCACGATTGGCCAACACCTCGAGAGCGGCACAACCCCTCGACTGGGCGGTCGCTACATATCGGCTGGCGATGGCCAGAGCCGAAGCGCCGACCGGCTCGCCGAGCGAGAATCTTCAATCGGCGCTCGGGCTCTACGCCCAAGCGGCCGAGGTGCTGACCGAGCAGAGAGCACCGGTCGAGCACGCACGCGTCATCAACGCGGCGGGTTCCGCCCATCGACTGCTCGGTAACCAGAAGCGCGCCGTCGAGCTGTTCGAACGGGCGGAGCACTTGCTCGACGGACGGGGCACCGACCTCGAGCGGGCGGGTGTCCTCTCCAATCTGGGTCTCGCCCATGCGGATCATGGCAGCTCGACCGAGGCGATCGCCGCATTCGACAACGCCCTTCCACTGCTGGTCGGCGATGACGACGATCACCGACGCGCCCGAGTTGCGACCCGCCACAATCTCGCCCAGGCATTGATGGCGACCGGGAGCAGCGATGATCTGGAGACGGCGATCCAGGTACTGGAGGCGGCCGATCTCGATTGCGCCGAAGTCGACGCGCCCCTTCACCAGGCGATGGTGTGGCACAGTCTGGGCGTCGCTCGAAAGGGACGGGCCGAGAACGACCCTGAGCGCAGGGCCGCACTTCTCGATCAGGCGCTCGAGCACTTCGACCGGTGCCTGACGATCTTCACCCTGTCGTCGTTCCCGTTCCACCATGCTGTCGCGAAGCAGAACGTGGGCCTCACCCTGGCAGCGCGAGGCGATATCGAGTCGTCCCGACTGGCACTCGCCAGTTACGAGAGCGCGCTCTCGATCTTCGATCCACGACTTCACAGAAACCACTGGCAGTCCACGTACTCCAACATGGAAGCGTTGGAGGCGCGGCTCGCGATCGAGGCGCCGGGGCAGACGAAGTACGATCACTTCGCGGCCCTGATCGGTGGCATGACCGAGGTCGAGCGTCTCGCGGAGCTGCGTCGGCGCTTGGCCCAACTCGAGCGCCTGCCGAGTAGGCAGCGCGTCGAGCGGCTCGGCGAGATGGCCCACGCGGCCGCGCAGCAGTCGCCGCGCGCGTTCGTGGCGATCATCCGTACGACGATCATGGTCTTGATGGAGCTTCCCGATGATCTCCTCCACTCCACCCTCGAGGCTCAGCTCGTCGCTCACGCTCGGCTCGACCCCCACGACAGACGTAGCGCTGACCTCGTCCTCGACGAGGCCATCAACGCGTTGCTCTTCGGGCCTCAACGGATACGCGTGCGCGATCTGCTGACCGAACTCGGCTGGGAGCGCCCGTGACCGAGCTTCACCCTGCCGTGCTCGTCGCTCGAGCGTTTCTCGACGCGGTGGTATGGGGCGAACACTCCCGGGTGTGGGAGCTGCTCGGCCCGGCCGGGCGCGACCGTGTGCTGGCGGCCGGCAGCCGGGGCGGACTCGACTCGGTCATGGCCGAGCGGATTCGACAGAACACGAGTTCGCAGCGCGAGCTGGACGACTTCCTCTCGGGGCTCCTGCGTGGCCTGCGCGTCGATCTCTCCGCGGCCGATCTCGACCAGATCGAGGCGTCGCCCGATGTCACCCATATCGGTACCGGTCTCGTCCGGGTGGCCCTGGAGGCCCCCGCCGCGTTTCATCGTGAGCCATGGGCTGTCGGCTCGATCGTTCTCTCCGAGCTCGACGGCGATTGGCGTGTCGACCGTCTCGAACCCCGGCTGACCAAGCGGTGAGTGATCCGACGAGGCCCGGAGATCGTGCGCTGCAGAGTCATCAGGTCGCGCTGTCGGTGGAATCGCTGGCGTCGGCCTGGGCGCGTCGCGACAACGTTGCCGGCGGAAGCGTCGTGCTGGTCGATTCCGAGATCGCCGCACGACGGCGGCTCGGGATTCCGTGGTCCCGGCCCGCTCACGACACACTCACCTTCGCGATGGTCCTACGACCCGATATCGGGCTTGACGATCAGGGCTTGCTGTGGTTGGTCGGTTCCCTCGCGGCGGTCGAATCGAGCGCGGCGTGCGGCGCCCTCGACGTCGCGATTCGCTGGCCCGACGCGATCGAGGTTTCGACGAGCGGCTCGGCGGCCGCGTTCGTCAACGTCGTGACCCAACTCGGACCGGGACGCGTCGAGTTCGCCGTGGTTGCGCTCCGATTCTCGCTCTCGGGACTCGGCCTCGCGGGGCCCGACCGCGACGGGCTGCTCGATCGAGCGGTGATCGAACTCGACGCGGCGTCGTCATTGCTGACCGCCGATCGTCAAGGCCTCATCGATGCGGTAACCGAGCGGACGTCGACGATCGGGAGCCGTGTCAGGGCCTCGCTCTTGCCGCGCGGCGAGGTGCGGGGCAGGGCGACGGCTCTCGATCCCCAGGGTCGGCTGGTGCTGGAGACGCCTACGGGCATGCTCGAACGTGTGGACGTCGATGGTCTCCGTGAGGTCGAGGTGGTCTGATCGGACCCGATCTCACAACTGACGCGACGGCGCTATCCGGGCGCATCCACCCCGGCCGGCGCCGGCGAAACCGATTCGGCTCCATCGGGATCGGCACTCCCGTCAGCCGCGGAGCCATCTTCGGGATCGGTGTATCGCGGAGCTGTGACCCGCGTGACGGTGAGCATGGCCACGCCATAGGTCAGCACGAGGAGGCCGACGATGAGGAGGAGCGGCGGGAACACGTCGACCGGTGGAGCAGTGGTGTCGAGGGTCCGGTAGTCGACGGCCACGAACCTGACCGCTGTGATGACGTCGGCGGCGAAGTAGTCGCGGACGTCTGGTACGGAACTGACGTCGGAGCCGTCGAAGCGGGTCAGGTTCTCGGTACCGGGAACCGCTCGCCAGCCGTCGGTGACGACGATCAGGTTGACGATCGCCTGGTGGAGGTTCGGTGTGTTCTCGGCGATCGCCGCGAGCACGGCGTCGGCGTCGGCGAGGTCGGAGTTGTCGGCGACGAAGGTGAGGAGTTCGGTTATTTCGGCGCTCACTTCGCTCAGGGGGAGTGCGAGCAGCAGGTGATAGGTGTGTGGGAAGTTCTCCTCGAGTGCGGTGAGCACGTCGGCGGGTTCGAGTCCGGTTGCTGCTGCGATGAGTTCGACCAGCGGGATGACCTCGTCGGCTGCGCCACCTTCGGCGTCGACGATCGGGTCGGCCATGTTGGTGATGCTGTCGACCATCGTGATCCCGACCTCCATCCCGACGATGCGTTCCTCCTCGAAGGCGGGTCTGAGTCCGTCGAGAAGGTCCTGGCCGGCGTCGAGCCGGGTGTAGAGCCCTACACCCAGAACGGCCACGAGCACGCCGACGACGGCCACCACCGACCAGCCGGTGGTGGCGATGCCCTTGCTGTAGGGCCCCCTCCGCGCGAGCACCATCATCAGTAGCCCCAGCACGACCACGACCAGACCGATGACGGTCAGAACGATCGGAATCTGATCGACCTTCAGCCACGGGTCGTCGAGCTCGCGGAAGTCCTGGGCGGTTGTCTCGATCGCTGTGATGACGTCGGCGGCGAAGTAGTCGCGGACGTCTGGTACGGAACTGACGTCGGAGCCGTCGAAGCGGGTCAGGTTCTCGGTACCGGGAACCGCTCGCCAGCCGTCGGTGACGACGATCAGGTTGACGATCGCCTGGTGGAGGTTCGGTGTGTTCTCGGCGATCGCCGCGAGCACGGCGTCGGCGTCGGCGAGGTCGGAGTTGTCGGCGACGAAGGTGAGGAGTTCGGTTATTTCGGCGCTCACTTCGCTCAGGGGGAGTGCGAGCAGCAGGTGATAGGTGTGTGGGAAGTTCTCCTCGAGTGCGGTGAGCACGTCGGCGGGTTCGAGTCCGGTTGCTGCTGCGATGAGTTCGACCAGCGGGATGACCTCGTCGGCTGCGCCACCTTCGGCGTCGACGATCGGGTCGGCCATGTTGGTGATGCTGTCGACCATCGTGATCCCGACCCGGGCACCCGCCACCCGTTCCTCGGTGAACGCAGGTCGCGCGCCGTCGAGTACATCTTGTCCGGCGTCGAGCCGCTGAAAGAGCTGCAATCCTGCAACGACCGCCAACACCACGACACCGACAACGAGCACGACGAACCAGGAGAACGCGTTGGTATTCCTGGCCGATCTGCTCACCGCGGCTGCCCTCCGGGGCGCGGTCCCACCCCGGCCGTCACGTTTCGGTGACCGTCGTCAGGGCGTAGTTGACAAGGGTCTCGTTCAACTCGACGTCGTGTGACTCGCGGGCGTGGGCGGCAACCTTCTCGAGGAGTTCCTCCTCGGTCTCTGCCTTGGTGACCGAACGACAATCGGTGACACCGACGTGTGCACAGCGGAATTCAAGTGTCATTGCAGGTCCTCTCTGTGGCTCAGGCAGCCGACTCGTCCGTGTCGGCGACCTCGTCGACGAACCCGTCGAGTGCACCGGCGACGGCCCCGAGATTGGCGTTGATGCTGCTTGTCAGATCATTGATCGGTTTCGTCTGATTGGCGATCGCTCGGACTCCGAAGGTGATCTTCCCCAACTGATCGTTGGTGTGTCGCAGGATCATGATGATGCGAATCAGGTACAGCGCCAGCGCGACGACGAGAATCGCTACCAGGACCAGTGTGACGATGGCGGCGGCGGGCACGTTGAACCTGTCAGGCCAACTGCCGGAGCGCGGTCAGGTAGCGGACTGCCTGGGTGGTGACTTCCTCGACGTGCGCATCGGTGTCGACAAGGGCGGTCACGGGTACGAGGTTGACGGTGAGGAGCACCCCGTGCTCGAGAATATCGTCGGAGTAGGCTTGGATCTCGCGAGCGGGTCTGACCACGCGGTTGCCCAGCAGCACGATCAGTGGGATCACCACGAAGAGTCCCACGAGGTTGGCGAGCCACCAGAGCCACATGCGTACGTTCCTTCCAGCTGGACGCGGTAACGTTCGGTCCTCGGGTACCTTAGATGACCCGACTAGGTGTTGTCGACAGCTAGCGCGGCGCGAAGGCGACGAGAACAACCGGTAAGCGAGGGCAGCGATGAAAATTGGCGTGGTCGGAAAGGGCGGCGTCGGCAAGACGACCGTCTCGTCGATGGTGTCTGCCACCTACGCCCGACGTGGTCTGCGGGTCGTCGCGGTCGACACCGATTCCAACCCGAACCTGGGGATCTCGCTCGGCCTGAGCGTCGAGCAGACCGAGTCGCTGCCAGTGCTGCCGCGCTCTCTGGTCGTCGGTCACCGCGGCGACATGACCGTCGACGAACTGATCGAAGACTACGGGGCTACAACGCCGCTGGGTCCGATCGTGATGTCCGCGCTGCGCGTCGCCGAGGCGGGCGCCGGATGCACCTGCGGAGGTCATGCCACGGTCCGGAGTCTTCTCGGCGAGGCGATGGACGTTCACGCCGACGTGACCCTCATCGACATGGAAGCCGGTATCGAACACCTCAGCCGGTCGGGTGGCACCCTGGCTCACGCCGACATCTTGTTGATGGTCATCGAGCCGACCCTCAAGTCGGTCGTCACCGCTGCACGGACGATTGCTCTGGCAGACGAACTCGGCATACCTCGATGTGTCGGAATCGGCAACAAGGCTCGTCTCCCCGACGACGAGACGGTGCTCGAAGAGTTGTGCGCCGAGTACGGGGTACCGCTGATCGCGATCGTCCCGTACGACGCCGATCTGGCCGAGGCCGACCGCGCTGGTCGAGCACTGGTCCCCGACTCCGACAGTCCCGCGTGGCAGGTGATCGACGGCCTCGTCGACCACGTCGACCGGCTGGTGCATTCGGGTGCGTCGGCCTGGTCATCCCTCGGGTAGTGCTCCATCAGATGGTCGGCGTCTGAGTTGCGAACTCGTGTGAGTCCCGTGCCGCGGCAACCGCCACCTGGCCAAGACTGATGCAACCGTCGTTCGGTGGGACCCCGCGGTGGCGAAGCACGCGAAACCCGAGCTGTTCGAGGCCAGCGATCACCCTTTCCGACAGGACCTTGTTCAAGAAGACGCCGCCCGACAGCGCCACCGTCGATGGTCCTCCGCTCTCTCGAATCCGATCACAGGCGAGCGCCACGGCGTCGGCCAGCCCGATGTGAAAGCGGGCCGCGATCCGACCGACGTCGACCCCGGCGCGGAGGTCGGCGAGCGCAGCAGCGAAGAGAGCGCTCCCCCGGACCGAGAAGGGTGAATCGCCGTCGAGCGGCGCCACATAGCCCCTCTGCTCGCTCGGGTCGACCAGCTGCTCGAGTTCGATGGCCGCCTGCCCCTCGTAGCTGACGGTGTCACGGACGCCGATCAGCGCAGCGATGGCGTCGAAGAGCCGGCCCGCGCTCGTGGTCGGCCCCGCCAGATCCGATCGGGCCAACGCCACGACGTCTTGCCATCGCGATTGCCGGTGCGCGAGGGCAATGTCGGTGGCGTCTGCCTCACCGAGGTGTACGAGATACGCTGCGGCCATCCTCCAGGGTTCGCGCATGACCGCGTCGCCGCCGGGCAACGCGATTGGTTCGAGGCAGCCGACGCGCTCGAATGCCGTGAGGTCGGCCACCAGGAACTCGCCGCCCCACACGGTGCCGTCGGGGCCGTAGCCGAGCCCATCGAACGCAACCCCGATCACCGTCGCCGATGTGGCGTTGTCGACCATGCATGCCGCCACGTGGGCGTGATGATGCTGCACGCCCACGAGGTCGACGCCGGCGATGTCACGAGCGAAGGTGGTCGAGAGATAGCTGGGGTGGAGGTCGTGCGCCACCACCTCGGGAGTGACGTGAAAGAGTCGTTCGAAGTGTTCGATCGCATCCAGGAACGACGTGTAGGTCTCGAGATTCTTCAGGTCGCCGATGTGGTGCGACAGGACCGCCTGGTCGCCTAGCGCGATCGTCACCGTGTTCTTCAGCTCGGCCCCGCACGCCAGAATGGGCCGCCGAGCTCGAACGGGCAGATGGATCGGGGTCGGCACGTATCCCCGCGAGCGACGCATCATCATCGGCTTGCCGGCGATCTCCCTGACCACCGAGTCGTCGGTGCGGGTGCGTATCGGCCGATCGTGGGTGAGGAAGGCGTCGGCGATATCCGCGAGCCGCTCGCGGGCGTCTTCGTCGCGATATGCGATCGGCTCGTCCGAAACGTTTCCGCTGGTGAGCACGATCGGACCGCCGCTCGCCTCCAGCATCAGCGTGTGAAGAGGCGTGTACGGCAGCATCACGCCGAGGTCGCTCGTGTTCGGGGCGACCGCGGCGGCAATGCCGCTGTCGATGCGCCGAGGCATCACGACGATCGGCCGGGCGATGTCGAGGAGCATCTCCTTGTCGACCTCGCCCACTTCGCACAGGTCTCGCGCACCGTCGAGGCCGTCGACCATCACCGCGAAGGGCTTCTCCTCGCGCAACTTGCGCGAGCGGAGGCGGGCGACCGCTTCGTCCGACCGAGCCAACGCCGCCAGGTGGTAGCCGCCGAGCCCCTTGACCGCGACGATCTTGTCGTCTTGGAGGAGGTTCGCTGCCGATCGCAGCGCGTCCTCGCCGGCGGACGCGCCCGCGGCGTCGACGAGCGACAATGTCGGCCCACATGCGGGACAGCAGACGGGCTGGGCATGAAAACGGCGATCGGAAGGGTCGGAGTACTCGGCCCGGCAGTCGGCGCACATCTCGAACGACGACATCGTCGTGTTGTCGCGGTCGTAGGGAACGTCCTCGACGATCGTGAATCGAGGCCCACAGTTGGTGCAGTTCGTGAAGGCGTACCGATGGCGCCTCTCGACGGGGTCTCCGATCTCGGCCAGGCAGTCCGAGCATGTGGTGGCGTCCGGGGTGACCAGGACCTGCTCGGAGATCTCGTCCTCGCTTCGGATGATCTCGAAGGCTCGATGTCCGATCGGCTCGAGATCCACGGCCGAGATCTCGTGAACGAGAGCCAACGGGGGAGTATCAACCTCGAGCGCGCGCCGGAAGTCGTCGATCCGGTCCTCGTCTCCCTCGACCTCGATGACGACCGTAGAGCCGGCATTCCGTACCCAGCCACCCAGTCCGAGCCCCCCGGCCGCTCGATGGACGAATGGCCGGAAGCCGACCCCCTGCACCACGCCTCGCACGGTTACTCGCTGACGACGGATCCGTCCGCCGGCGGCTGCCGTCATTGCTGCAGGTACTCGTCGGCGATCTGCTCCACGTCCGCCATTCTGCCGGATTCGAGGCTGTCGGGGAGTCGTCGAGGTTTCGTCAGGGTCGAACGCACGCCGGCGGTTCCGCTCGCCGATCTGTGAAGCACGTCTCTACCGGTAGGGCGGCGACCCGGGTGGTTTCACCCACCGTTCGGGTCGCCGGTCGGACTCGACCAGATCCGGTCACCGGCCCCGTGGACCACAGTCGCGAGGTCGGGCGCCACGATGTCGGGGGTCGGCAACACGGGAAGATCCGCTTCGCTGGTCACCCCGCTGAGGACCAGCGCGAACTTGAATCCGAGGGTCTTCGCAAACGCTCCGTCGGTGTCGGCGCGGTCGCCGATGACGATCCCCGTGCGACCGTACGTTTCGCTGACGTACGCCGCAAGCGGTTCGTGTGGTTTGCCGGCAAACGTGGCCGCGGCTCCACCCGCGGCGACGACAGCGGCCACGAGCGATCCGCAGCCGGGCACCAGCCCTGCGGCCATCGGCAGCGTCGCGTCGGAGTTTGTTCCGATCAGCCGGGCGCCCGCGTGCACGGCCTGCGCTGCCTTGGTCAACATGTCGAAGTCGAACGACGGCGTCCAGCCGACGACCACCGCGTCCGCTGGTCCCTCGCGCACGATGGTGACACCTCGGGCCGACATCGCCTCGACGACGCCGGGACCACCACATATCAATATGGTTTCATCGGGTTCGACCAGCCGAGAAGCGGCAAGCGCCGAGCTCACGACGCCACCGGACGCGTCGATCCCATGGCGGGCGAGCTTGTCCTCGTAGTCAGCCATCGTCGGATAGGAGTTGTTGGTCGCGAAGAGAACCGTCGCGCCACGCTCCTGCAGTTCCGTGACCGCCGAGCCTGCGCCGGCGATCGGATCGTCGCCGAGCCAGATGACGCCGTCGAGGTCGATCACCCAAACGAAGGAGTCGACGGCGAACTCGCTCATCGGCCGAACACCAACTCCCGGAACTTCGGGTTCTGTATCAACGCGCCGACGCCGTCGACGACCGGGGCCTGATCGAACTCCGGTACGACGAGGTCGGCCTCACCGAAGTCGTCGCTGCGGTTGTAGAGACTCGGTACAACAACGGAGGCCAGTCCCGCCGCGATCGCCGATCGCATCCCGTTGACCGAATCTTCGATCGCTACGACGGCAGCAGGATCCAGCGTCAGGCTCAGTTCGTCGACCGCGAGCAGATATGCCTCCGGCGAGGGCTTGAGCGTTGCGACGTCATCTCCCGTGATCACGACCGCCATCTTGTCGATCGCATCTCGGCCGAGCAGATCGAGGATCAGTGGCGCGACCCATGCCCGTCGTCCCGTGGTGACGATTCCTGTGGTCACGGCTGCGGCCTGAAGCGCTTCGACGAGATCGCGTACGCCCGGTCTGGGTCCGATGCGTCCCGAACGGACGATGTCGACGAACAGTCTCGTCTTATCGGCGTGCAGCGCCGCTGCGAGCGTCTCGCTCTCATCTGGGGGATGCGCTTCGTAGCGACGGAAATAGTACGCGAGCCGCTCGCGTCCGCCGGAGATGCCCAGCAGCTCCCCGTACAGCGCCTCGTCCCACCGGGCGTCGATCCCCCCGGCGATGAACGCCTCGTTGAAGGCGACGCGATGGCCATCGCGCTCGGTCTCCGCGAGTGTGCCGTCGACATCGAAGAGAACCGCTCTGATCGGCGTCGACGATCTCGACGATGTGGGGTGACCGGTCGATCGTTGACGGTGGGCATCGAGATCTGCGTCGGACCCCGGCGGATGCGATCACGATCGTCCCCGCGCGCACGGGCGTCGCCCGCGCGACCGACCTCGTACTCCAGTCGATGAAGGGCGAGCTCAACGGTGCCGCGCTCCGGGCGTCGGTGCCCGGCGTCCGCTTGGTCGATCTCACCGTGGTTGTCCAAGGTGAGCCGTCGGCCGATGACGTGAACGCGGCGTTCCTGGCCGCGTCGGACGAAGGGCGGCTCGCTGATCTGTTCGAGTACACCGCGCGGCCTGTCATCAGCTCGGAAGTCGTCGGATCGCCGGGCTCGTGCACCTTCGACGCGGGGATCACGACGACCCTGGGCTCGATGGTCAAGGTCACAGGTTGGTACGACAGCGTGTGGGGCCACTCGAACCGTCTGGTCGACCTCGCACTCGTTGTCGGCGCGGCGGCAATCCGGTGATGGAATCGCCTATTGCTCCATCCGATCCTTGCAGGGAGATTGCAGATCGATCTCTCCGTCCAGCACGGTCTTGGGAACTATATGATGGCGGCCCCTACCGACACATCGGTCTGCGGATACTGTCGCCCGGACACTCGACCCGGGAGGTCACGACGTGCAACGGAAGCGGATCAGTGCATTGACGGTTGCGGCGGTGCTGTTGGCGGCATCGTGTGGGGGCGACGACGGGGACTCGACGTCGACCGACGCGGCGCCTGCCACCGACGCGGCGCCAGCGACCGATGCGGCGCCAGCGACCGATGCGGCGCCTGCCACCGACTCGGCGCCAGCGACCGACTCGGCGCCTGCCACCGATGCGGCGCCCGCCACCGACCCCGCTGAAGCGGATTCCGGAGATGGGGGTGGCACGCTCGTCGTGGCGTTGACAGAGGACCCCGGGCACTTCAATCCGGGTATCACCACGGGGTTCAACGTTCACGTCGTGACGGGTTCGATGTTCAACGGCCTCGTCGAGTTGGACGACAACGCCAACCCGGTGCCCGATCTCGCGGAGAGCTGGGAGGTGAGCGACGACGGCACGACATATACGTTCCACCTGGTCGAAGGAGTGCAGTGGAGCGACGGCATGCCGTTCACCTCTGCCGACGTGAAGTTCACCTTCGAGGAGATTCTCCTGAACTTCCACTCGCGGACGAAGGCCGGCCTGGAGGAGATCCTCGAGTCCATCGAAGCCCCCGATGACCTCACGGTCGTATTCACATTCGCAGAACCATATGCAGCCCTCCTCCAACGTCTGAATTCGACGGAGGCGCCGATCATGGCCCAACACATCTATGCCGACGTCGAAGATGTGCAGACCGCTGATGCCAACCTCACACCGGTCGGCACGGGACCGTTCGTTCTCGAGAGTTACGACATCGACGATCAGATCACGCTCGTGCGCAACGACAACTACTTCAAGGATGGCCTCCCGAACCTCGACCGAGTCGTCTACAGGGTCATCCCCGACGCGAATACACAGCTGCTCGCTCTCGAACAGGGTGAGGTCGACTACATCTGGCGAGTTCCGGGCGCCGAGGTCGAGCGGCTCGGGGGAGACGATTCGATCACGCTGTACAACGTGAACAGCGGCCCCGGCGGCGGATTCTGCATACCGACATTGACCTTCAACCTGGACCGGGACGTGTTCGCTGACATTCGCGTGCGGCAGGCGATTGCGCACACCATCGATCAGGAGCAGATCCTCTCGCAGGCTGTGTTCGAGCAGGGCAAGGTTGCCACCGGCCCCATATCGAGTGAGATGACATTCGCCTACAGCGATGACGTGACGGCCTACCCGCGCGACATCGCGATGGCGAACACCCTGCTCGACGAGGCCGGGTATCCATCCGAAGGCACACGGTTCAGCATCGACCTCCTACTGTTCCCCTCGTTCTCCAAGTTCGGCGAGATCATCAGGGAGAACCTCGCAGAAGTGGGTATCGACGTCGTGGTGACGCCGTTGGACCGAAGTGCGTTCCTGCCGACGGTGTTCACCGATCGCGATTTCGATACGAATATCATCAGTTACTGCAACAACACCGATCCATCGATCGGTGTGAGTCGGATGTACGTCTCGACCAACATTGGAGACATTCCCTTCTCCAATGGCGCCGGTTACGTGAATCCGACGATCGATGAGCTGTTCAAGCAGGGTCAGAGCACATTGGATCCCGAGGCCCAAGCAGCGATCTACGCAGACATCCAGCAGATCCTCGTCGACGATCTTCCCTATTGGTGGCTCGTCGAGACCAAGTTCAGCGTGGGCGCCGGGGCGAACGTCGCGGGTCTGGCACCGTACTCTGGGCACTTCGCGGAAGCAGCGGAACTGACCGGTGGCGGCTGACAGGTAGACAATAGACTCGGTCGGCCCGCCCGCCGAACGGGGTCGACGAGAGACGAGGTGCAATGGCTGCATACGCGGCCCGCCGCCTTCTGCAGGCGATCCCGTTGATGTTCGGCGCTGCGGTAGTGACATGGATCTTGATCCACGTCGCGCCCGGGGATCCGATCGTCGCGCTCGCCGGTGAAGATGGCGACGCCGAGTACTACGAGATGATGCGAGCCAGATTCGGGCTCGATCGACCGCTTTCCGAACAATTGTTCGTCTACCTGGGTCGACTGGTGCGCGGCGATCTCGGCTTCTCCTTTCGCCACAATCGACCCGCGCTCGATGTGATTCTGGAGCACTTGCCCGCGACATTGCTGCTGATGGTTCCAGCACTGGTCATCGCTGCGATGCTCGGCGTCTTCCTGGGCACGGTGTCTGCCGCTGGACGCGACTCGGCACTCGATACCGGTGTGCGCACGGCGACCCTGCTCGGCCATGCGATACCCGTGTTCTGGCTGTCGCAGATGGCGCTCCTGCTCTTCGCGTTGAATCTGGACTGGTTCCCCGTTCAGGGTCGGACCGATGCCCGCGCCGACTACGAGGGTGTACGGCACTTTCTCGACGTGCTCCACCACATGGTCTTGCCGGTCGCGGCTCTCGTCGTCGTCTACACCCCGCCCATCATGCGCGTCACGCGTGCCTCGGTCCTCGAGAATCTGGGTCTTCCCTTCATCCGCGCCGCTCGCGCTCGCGGGCTCTCTCGCAGCAGGGTCCTCGTCAGACACGCACTACCCAACAGCATGCTCTCGATCGTCACCGTCATCGGCGCACAGATCGGGTTCATGTTCGCGGGCGCAGTACTCGTCGAAACGGTCTTCGCGTGGCCCGGTCTCGGCCGGCTCCTGTTGAGTGCGATGCTCAACCGCGACTACGCCGTCATCACCGCCATGCTGCTCATGCTCTCCGCCACCATCATCTTGATGAACCTCGTGACGGACCTGACGTACTCGCTGCTCGATCCACGGGTGCGTCATGGTTGATCATCGGCGCTCGACCGATCCTCGGGTGGGCACGGAAGCGCATCGCGCCGTCGAGGCCAATCCTGCCCGTCGAGGGTTGCGGGTCTCGTGGCGCAGGTACGCGACAAGTCCGAGCTCGGTGATCGGGCTGGTTCTGACGGGCACGTTCGTACTCATGGCGATCTTCGCAGGTCTGATCGCGCCGTACGATCCCTTCGCGTTCGTCGCTACGCCGTTCGAACCGCCGTCCGGCGACTACCTTTTCGGCACCGACGATCTTGGGCGCGACGTCTTCTCGGGCGTGGTGTACGGCGCCCGAACGAGTCTTCTCGTTGGTGTCGCCGTCGCAGGGGCCTCGCTGGTCATCGGTACCGTCGTCGGTAGTATCGCCGGGTTCTTCGGCGGCTGGGTCGACGACGTCTTGATGCGCCTGACCGAACTGCTGCAGGTGATGCCACGATTCTTTCTGGCATTGATGGTCGTTGCCCTCTTCGGCCCGAGTCTCACCAATCTGGTACTGGTGCTCGCGCTGACCTCGTGGGAGCTGACCGCTCGAGTGGCGCGCGCGGGCGTGCTCGCAATCAGAGAACTCGACTACGTCGTGGCGGCGCGTGCGCTCGGCGCATCGCCCTGGAAGAACCTGCGTTCGCACGTGCTGCCGAACGCGATTGCGCCCGTCGTCGCGCTCGCGTCGTTGCAGGTCGGCAGTGCGATTCTGATCGAGGCGGGTCTGAGCTTCCTCGGTCTTGGTGATCCGAATGTGATCAGTTGGGGGTACATGCTCAACAACGCGCAGAGCTTTGTCCGTCGAGCGTGGTGGATGTCGGTCTTTCCCGGAGCGGCCGTCGCTCTCACGGTGTTGGGTGTCAACCTTGTCGGTGATGGTCTGAACGACTTCTGGAACCCGAGGGCGCGATCGAGGGTGAATGTGCCATGAAGCCTGGGACGGCTGCACGTGGCGCCGACGTCCTGCTACGGATCGAGGATCTCAGAACACACTTCGTGGTCGACGAAGGGATCGTGCGCGCCGTCGACGGGGTCGACCTCGAACTCCGGCGTGGCGAAGTTCTCGGGGTCGTGGGCGAGTCGGGATGCGGCAAGACCATCATGTCGCTGTCGATATTGCGCCTCGTCGACGCGCCGGAGGCGGTCGTCACGGGGGCCGTCCGTTTCGACGGTGTCGATCTCCTCCAGCTGACCGAGTCTGCACTCAACGGCATTCGCGGATCTCGCATCGCGATGGTCTTCCAGCAGCCCACATCTTCTCTCGACCCCGTCATGCCGGTAGGCAGGCAGATCGGTGAGGTCTTGCGTCTTCACGGTGGTATGGGCAGGAGGGCTCGGGCCACGAGGGCGATCGAGCTTCTCGAACGCGTCGGTCTCGCCGACCCTGGTCGATGTGCTCGCGAGTATGCACATCAACTGTCGGGTGGAATGGCACAGAGAGTGATGATCGCGATCGCCCTGGCGGGGGAGCCGGATCTACTCATCGCCGACGAGCCGACAACGGCTCTCGATGTAACGGTTCAAGCGCAGATCCTCGAGTTGCTCGGTGAGCTGAGCTCCACATTGCAGATGGCGGTCATGCTCATCACGCATGATCTCGACGTGGTGGCGGAGATCGCCGATCGTGTCGCGGTGATGTACGCCGGACAGATCGTCGAAGAGATCGCTGTCTCCGAGCTCTACACCCGGCCGCTCCATCCCTACACATTGGGACTGATGCGTTCGCGACCTGTGCTGGGCGAGAGCACGGCCCGGCTGAACGTCATTCCCGGATCGGTGCCCATCTCGCTCGACCTTCCACCCGGGTGTCGGTTCGCACCACGGTGTGGCGCCCGGATCGAGAGGGGTCTGACGATCTGCGGCGAGGTCGAGCCACAACCCGTGGCCATCCGAGACGACCACAGTGTTCGGTGCTGGCTGTATGAGTGAGCGGGAAGGGACTCGGGCACCGGAGATGAGCGAACCGCTGTTGCAGGTCACCGATCTCGTCAAGCACTATTCGTCGCGAGGCGGGAAGCGAGGCTTGACGGTGAAGGCGGTCGACGGAGTGTCCTTCAGCATCGCTCGCGGCGAGACCTTGGGCCTCGTGGGAGAATCGGGCAGTGGGAAGACAACGGTCGGGCTGAGCGTCCTCCATCTGCTGCCCGTGACGAGCGGCACGATCACATTGGAGGGCCGGGACGTACTGGACACCGATCGGGACGGGCTCAAGTCTCTACGCCGAAAGATGCAGATCATCTTCCAGGATCCTGTCGCTGCGCTCGATCCACGGAGGACCGCTGCGGAGAGCATCGCTGAGGGGCTTCGCATCCAAGGAATATGTGGCAGATCGGACGCCCGTGAGCGGTCGATCGAGATGCTCGAGCGGGTTGGCCTCAGCGGGTCTCAGGCGGATCGGTACCCCCACGAGTTCTCTGGAGGACAGCTCCAGCGGATTGGGATCGCGCGGGCGCTCATCGTGGGTCCCGAACTCGTCGTCTGCGACGAACCGGTGTCGGCTCTCGATGTGTCTATTCAAGCGCAGATCATCAATCTCCTGGTTGATCTCCAGAGTGAGCACCTGCTGTCGTATCTCTTCGTCGCGCACAACCTTGCGGTGGTCCATCACATCGCGGATCGCGTCGCGGTCATGTACCTCGGAAAGATCGTCGAGATCGCCGACACGGTACGGCTCTTCGGGGATCCCCAGCACCCGTACACGCGTGCGCTGATGTCGGCGGTACCCACGCCGGACACGAGTAGGAGAGAGGCACGAGTCATGCTTCGCGGTGAGCCGCCCAGCCCGACGGCTCCACCTTCCGGCTGTCGGTTCCGCACAAGATGTGAGTTTTCCAAGCCCGAATGCGCGCAGCGGGTTCCCGAGCTGATCGAGATAGCGCCCGGTCATTGGGCGGCGTGCCATCTGCTCGGCTGACTACACGTATCCAGCAGGGTCGCGCGAGGTCAGCGCGTTCGGCGTCCCGTCACGATTCTCGCCGCGTCCGCGGCCCACCGGCGGCGGCGAGTGAGCGGTGAGCACTCCGGCGGGGTGACGGCGGTGCGGAATCTGGCATTGACGAGTATGTGTCCCGCGGCATGGCACGCTGGCTGGCGGCCACGGTTGGTTGGCGCGGCTCTATCGGCTCGCACCTCGTTCTGGTTCGCGATCGCCGGCGCCTACCCCGACGTCACCATCCGGCCCCCGTTCTCGTGAGGATGTTGCGCCCTGGGTGCGCAAGATCCTCACGAGTTGCCCGCGGTTCAGTCGTGATCCGGGTGGGGGAGGC
>CBDUYD010000001.1:0-69435 GCA_965371355.1 uncultured Ilumatobacteraceae bacterium | reverse complement strand
ACCTTCCGGGCCGATGCGGCCCCCGGCGACACCGACTCGACCTTCGTGCCGCTCGACAACTGCCGGCTCTTCGACTTCCGGCCCGCCCCGCTGAACATCGGACCCAAGAAGACGCCGCTCGCCGCCAAGGTCGCATACACACAACAGGTGACCGGCACGAGCGGGAACTGCTTCGTCCCCGGCGACGCGATCGCCGTCGCGCTGAACGTCACCATCGCCAACCCGACGGCCAATTCGAACCTCCGCGTCTATCCCGCCGACCTCACGACCCTGCCCACATCGTCGAATCTCAACTTCTCGGCGGGACAGTCGCCCGTCGCCAACAAGGTCGACGTGCGGCTGTCGCCAAACGGGCGGATCAAGCTGTACAACCACGCCGGAAGCGTCAATGTCATCGGTGACGTCGTCGGCTACTACACACCGAAGTCGCTGCGCGAGCTAAGTGCCCGCGTGCTGGCGCTCGAGACGTCCGGGGCGGTCGGACCTCCGGGGCCGGCCGGCCCACAAGGTGACACCGGACCCGCCGGGCAGCAGGGACCCGCCGGCCCGCAAGGTGATGCCGGAGCGACCGGGGCCACCGGCCCGGTTGGAGCTGCGGGAGCTCAGGGTCCTCAAGGTGAGCCGGGCTCCGGCGACGCCACACCCGGCCCTCCGGGACCGCAGGGCGAACCCGGCGCAACGGGGGCGACCGGACCCGCCGGACCCCAGGGTCCACAGGGCGAGCCGGGCTCGGGCGACGGCACACCGGGCCCCCCGGGCCCGCAGGGTGAACCGGGCGCCACAGGAGCCGACGGACCTCGGGGCGAGACCGGTCCGACCGGACCCGCCGGACCGCAGGGACCATCGGGCGTCGCTGGATCGGGCGAACGGCTCACGTACGACCAGATCGTCAACGGCCGTTGGGATCAAGATCCTGGCCGACCGGCCGAGATCACGGTGAACGACGCCCCGTCGGGCATCGTGCTTACCGGCGGGTTCGTCTACGTCGCCAGCATCGAACACGACACGGTTGAGATCATCGATTCGGCGACGAATGCCGTCGTCGGTTCGGTCGGCGTCGGCACCGATCCACTCGGCGGTACGGCAACAGCCGACGCTGTCTACTTCACGAGCCCGGCCGATGGGACCGTCTCCGTCGTCTCGATCCCGACCCGCGACGTGGTCGCCACGATCGAAGAGGCCTCGACTCTCCGGTTCAGGCCCTCTACGACGGCGTCCATGTGTACGTCACCGAGTACGGCGCCGGCCGCGTGGCCGTCATCGATCCGGACACGTCGACCGTCATCGACACGATCGAACTGGGTGGAGCGCCGTTCCGTCTGCTCTTCGACGGAACCGACCTGTACGTCAGCGACGCCGACTCGGACCGCGTCGTCGTGATCGACCGCTCGAGCCGCGAGGTCCGCGACGAGATCGAGGTCGGACCGACCCCGACCGCCCTCGCCTTCGATGGTCGATACGTGTACGTCGCAAACCGCGATGGCGCATCGATCAGCGTGATCGAGCGCGGCGGACGACGAATGGTCGACACGATCGCGGTCGGATCCACACCCGACGGGCTCACCTACGACGGCCGGCATCTCTACGCGACGTCGAGCGTCGAGCGCAACGTGTCGGTCATCAGCCCGGCCACGAGAACAGTCGTCGCCACGATCGGCGTGGGATACGGCCCGACCGCGATCGCCTATGACGGCACGAACGTCTGGGTGAGCGATACCGGCGGCGACTCGCTGCACAAACTCTTGCCGCACTGAACGTCGGGCCCTACTGTTCATACCCCGACGTCTGGCCGCCCCCGGCTCCGATGGTTCCGATACCAGAGCAATGCGACGACTCCATCCCCTTCCACCCGACGAGGTGACGATCGACGAGGCCTACTCGGCATCCCTCGGAGCGCGCGCCGACCGGCCGTGGGTGAGCCTGTCGATGGTCGCCTCCCTCGACGGATCGACCGTGGTCGCCGGCCGTTCCGGCGGTCTGGCGAACCGCAACGACGCGGCGGTTCTCGGCCGGCTGAGGTCGCTGGCCGACGTCATCGTCGTCGGCTCGGGCACGGTCCGGGCCGAGGGCTACGGACCGCCGAAGAAGCGGGGCCAGCGGATCGGGGTTGTCACCGCGAGCGGGCACGTCGACCTGACGACCGAGCTGTTCACCAGCGGCAGTGGCTTCGTGATCACCACCGAGAACACCCAACTCGAGGGCGCGGACGGCATCGACGTCGTCCGCGCGGGTGGCGACGCGGTCGATCTGGCGGCCGCGCTCGCGGCGCTCGGCGCGGTGGCCCCGAACGCTGCAATCGTGCAGGCGGAGGGCGGCTCGACACTGAACGGCTCGTTGCTCGCGGCCGATGTGATCGACGAGATCAACGTGACGACCGCGCCGCTCGCGGTCGGAGGACGGGGACCGCGCCTCGCAACGGGCACCGATGTCGAACATCGCTACGAACTCCGCCAGTTGCTCCTCGACGACGACGGGTACACGTTCGCCCGCTGGTGTCGCAGCGGCCGCGATTGAGCGTCAGGTCGCCGGGACGGACTTGTCGAGCAACTCCAGCTCGCGGTGGAAGTCGGCCGCCGCGTCGAAGTTCTTGTACACGCTCGCGAACCGCAGGTAGGACACGTCGTCGATCGAACGAAGCTGCGCGAGCACCGCGAGACCGACGTTCGCGCTCGACACCTCGGACCCGTCGAGCCGCAGCGCATCCTCGACACCCACGGCGAGCTCGTCGAGCGACCAACGCTCGACCCCGCGACCCTTGGTGGCGGCGAGCAATCCTGCGACCAGCTTCTCGCGATCGAACGGCTCGCGCCCGCCGTGCGACTTGATCACCGTCAGCGGGACGTTGTCGACACGCTCGTAGGTGGTGAAGCGCTGGGAACATGCGAGGCACTGGCGTCGGCGGCGGATCGCAGTGCCCTCCTCGGCGACGCGAGAATCGACGACCTTCGTTTCGTCGGCTCGGCACGCGGGACAATTCATCGCCACACGATACCCGTGTGAAGCCGGCGGGTAGGGGCGGGCCGCCACGCGAAATCGGTCGCCTAGGGGAGCCGCACGGCCTGGCCGATCTCGATGCCGACGTCGCCGTTGAGGCCGATCAGCGCGTCGAGGTAGCGATCGTGGGCGACGTCGCCGCGATGCTCGTGTGCGATGCCCCACATCGTGTCGCCCGACCGGGCGACGTGCACGGCGTGGGTCGCTGGCGCGGCTCCGGCGGCGGAGGCAGGAATGCCGCCGGAGCCGGCCAACGGATCGAGGGCGACCACGACAGCGACGCTCAGCGTCGTCAGGAGCGCAGCGGCTCCGATTCGTCGCCGGAGATAGACCATCCGCGTGGGCTTCGCCACGCGTGCTCTGTTTGCCATCATCGTTCCCAACCCAACACCTGTTCGTGCAACATATGTTCGGTATTCAAGCAGAAGTTCTTGCATCCGTCAACCCGCTGCGATGTTTCCGTAGGAACAGTCGTTCGTGATACAGATGTTTGACTCGGAGACAGTTCGTCCTTACAATGTTCGTATGTCCCCAAAGATCAGTGCCCGACAGCGAGACATCCTCGACTTCATCGAGCTCCAGATCCGCGACCGGGGCTTCCCACCCTCGGTGCGAGAGATCGGCGACGCGGTCGGCCTGACCTCACCCTCCACCGTGCACAGTCATCTCAACACGCTCCAGCGCCTCGGCTACCTGCGGCGCGATCCCAGCAAGCCCCGCGCCATCGAGGTGCGCTTCGACCCCAACAGCGGGATCGCCATGGAACGTCGACCGGTCCGTCACGTCCCACTGGTGGGCGATGTCGCCGCCGGCACCGACGTACTCGCCGAGGAGAACATCGAAGAACTGCTCCCCGTCCCCGTCGACTTCGCCGGCGAGGGTGAGCTCTTCATGCTCAGGGTCAGGGGCGATTCGATGATCGGGGCGGGCATCCTCGACGGCGACTACGTCGTGGCCACCCAGGTCACCCACCCGAACAACGGAGACATCGTCGTCGCCGGCATCCCCGGGGGCGAGGGCACGGTCAAGTTCTACTCCCGATCGGGTGCCGACGTCACGCTCACGCCGGCCAACGACACCATGGAGCCGATGACGTTCACCGCCGACACCGTCGAACTCTACGGGCGGGTGGTCACAGTCATGCGGCGCTACTGACCATCGGGCGGCCACTCGCCCTCGCCGGGCGGCGGGGCCCATGCCGACGGCCGTCCAGGTGGCTGGAGCGCCTCGCCGGGTATCCCGGGTGCCTTGGCGGGTGGTCCCGCGGCCTGCTCCCATGCCGCGCCGTGCTGAGCGAGCGGCGGCCCGTCGATCCGAACGGGCCAGATTGCAGGCACGACCGCACCGTCGGTCGACACTCGGTCGCCCCGAAGTGCGGCCAGCACGAGCGCCGTTCCGCCGACGACGAGGCCGCCGATCAGCAGGCTGATCGCGCCGAGCCTCAGCACCCCCGCATCCTCGTCGGGATCGGTGCCCACCGCGACGACGAAATCGTCCGCCGCCGAGGCCACCCGCATGACGTACTCGCCAGGGCCGTCGATCTGTACCGATCCCACCGACGAGCCGACATAGCCGTCTGTGTCGTAGGCGATTCCGGTGTGGCCGCCGAGCGGGAGTTGCTCGCCGTCGGAACCGATGATCGCGAGTTCGAATGCAGGGTTCGAGTCGTCACTGCGAGAGAACGCGCCCGCGGCGTCGCAGTCGCCGTCGATCCGGTCGAGCTGTCCGGCCGTCTCGACGTACAGGAGGAAGCGGCCCTCACGCTCGAACGCGAGGGTCGTGTCGCAGCCGGCGGGCGCCCGCGCGAAGTCGGCGACCGTGTCATCGTGTCGCCGCTCGGCGAGCGACCACAGCGTGCTGGCACCGATCACGCCCGCGAGCACGATGACGATGCCGCCGAGCACCAGTGGAAGGCGACCTCGAGGCGGGCGTGTCGTCGACGCCGTCGCGGCGGTGGTGATCACCGCGGTCGGAGCGGTCCCCGTCGTCGTTGCCCCGGTACTTCGCGTGGCTGTGGTCGTTGTCGTGGTCGTGGTCGTGGTCGACGACGGCGGGGCCGACCACCACGGCTCAGCCACGATCAACTCGCAGGCGTTCTTCGACCAACCGGATCCGGTCGTCGGGCTGCACGACCGCGACGCGCACGAAGTCGGCGCCGTCGTCGCCGAAGAACTCGCCTGGACTCACGATCGCGCCACCGTCACGGGCGAGTCGCTCGGTGAACTCCCAGCCGTCGTCGACAGGGATCCAGAGATAGAACCCACCGGCGGGCGTGGTCACCTCACGCCCCGACCACTCCATCAGCACCGCGGCGAGTAGATCGAGTCGGCTGCGGTACCGCTCTCGCTGTCGCGCGACGTGGGAATCGTCGTCGAGCGCCACCACACCGGCCGCTTGAGCCGGACCGGGAACCATCATCCCCGCGTGCTGGCGCACGAGCTGCAGGTAGGCGACGATCTCCGGGTCGCCTGCGTAGAAGCCGACCCGCACCCCGGCCAGGTTCGAACGCTTCGAGAGCGAGTGCACGGCGACGACGCCTTCGAGCCCGTTCTCGAGAATCGTCCGCCCGTCACCGGTCCACGTGAACTCGACGTAGCACTCGTCGGAGAACACCGGCACGCCGTGCTCGCGCCCCCATTGCGCCGCCGCCCCGAGATCGTCGAGCGCCCCCGTCGGGTTGCTCGGACTGTTGACCCAGAGCATCAGGGCACGTTCGGCATCGCCCGGATCGATCGACTCGAGGTCGAGTGTGCCGTCGGACCGCGGTGCTACGGTGACCGACCGGCAGCCGCCGAGCGTCGCACCCATCGCATAGGTCGGATACGCCACAGACGGGGAGAGCACCGTGTCGCGATCCGGTGTCCGGAGGCGCATCAACTGCGGCAGGCCGGCGACGAACTCCTTCGTGCCGATCGAGGCGCCGATGTGCTCGGCCGGGACATCGATCGCGAACCGGCGGCCCATCCATCGACTCGCCGCTTCACGCAGCATCACCGACCCCTTGCTCGGCGGGTACCCACGCTCGGCGTCGCTCGCCGCGAGTGCAGCGACGACCGCTTCGGGCGGCGTATCGTAGGGGGTTCCGATCGAGAGGTCGACCGCTCCCCCGTCGAACTCGTCGGCTATCGCACGGAACGGGTCGAGACGATCGTAGGGGTAGGGCGGTGGTGCGAAGGCCGGACGCATCGATGTCATGATGCCCGACCGTCGGAGTCCTCCGGTGTCACCGTCAGACCGTCGACGAGGAACTCGCCGAGTCGACCCACCGACGCGTCCGAAAGCCGCGCCTCGATCCGCCATGCGGCCTCGCCATCTTCGACGGAGAGAACCTCACCCTCGCGGTGCACCGCGGCGAGGACGTCGCCGCGGTCGTAGGGCACGCTCAACCCGTAGACGACGTTGTGCGCCCGGAGACGGTCGGCGAGCGTGCGCAGCAGCGTGTCGAGGCCATCGCCGATCGCCGCGCTGACGGCGACCGAACCGGGATGGTCGGCCACGAGCTCCTTGGCCCTCCCCGGCGCGAGATCGGACTTGTTGAAGACGAGAAGCTCGGGCACCGACGCGGCGTCGATCTCGGAGAGCACCAGGTGCACCGCCTCGATCTGACGCTCGGGATCGGCGGCGCTCGCATCGACGATGTGGAGGAGGTGATCCGCGCGGGCGGCGACCTCGAGGGTGCCCTTGAACGATTCCACCAGACCGTGCGGGAGGCGGCTGATGAAGCCGACCGTGTCGGTCAGCAGCACCGGCTCGCCTCCGGGGAGTGCGAGGCGTCGGGTCGTCGGGTCGAGAGTCGCGAACAGCCGGTTCTCGACAAGCACCCCCGAATCGGTCAGCTGGTTGAGCAGGGTCGACTTGCCGGCGTTGGTGTAGCCGACGACCGCGACCGAGGCGAGCCCGCTGAGGGTGCGGCCCTTGCGCTGGAGCGCCCTGGTCTCGGCGAGCGACGCGAGGTCGCGCTCGAGCTTGTTGATCCGGCGCATGATGCGCCTTCGGTCGGTCTCGATGCGCGTCTCGCCGCCGCCGAAGCGTGCGCCGACGCCGCCGCGCTGCTGGGACAGCTTCGCCTTGGCACCGCGCCGCAAGCGGGGCAGGCGGTACCGCAGGAGCGCCAGCTCGACCTGCGCCTTGCCCTCGAGGGTGTGCGCGTTCTGCCCGAAGATGTCGAGGATCACCGCCGTACGGTCGATCGCCGTCCTTCCGAGGAGCTTCTCGAGGTTGAACTGTTGAGCGGGTGAGAGTTCGTTGTCGAACACGACGGTGTCCGCGTCGAGCGCGAGGCACAGAGCCTTCAACTCCTCGGCCTTGCCCTTGCCCAGGAACCAGGTGTGATCCGGGGAATCGCGGCGTTGGGTGAGCTGACCGACGACATCGGCGCCAGCGGTGTCGACGAGCAACTCGAGCTCGTCGATACCGGCGTCGACCGCCGCGTCATCGTCGTCCGGCAGGGCGACCGACACGAGCACTATCCGCTCGCGGATCGTGCGGTCGATCAGCGTGCCGGCGAGCGCCTCGTCGTACGGAGTGGTCATGATGCGGGAATCTCCTGGCAAGCAATGTCGTCGGGAATGGTGACCGACGCGATGAACGTCGCCGGTCCGGTGAGTACGGCGCGCGTCGGACTCGCCCCCTCCAACGCGACGCGGCCGGTGCCACCCTTCATGTGCACCAGCACCTCGGCGGTCGTGGCGGCGACGAGTCCCCAGCTCCTCGCAGCGAACGCCGCTGCGCAGGCGCCGGTGCCGCATGCCTCGGTGATGCCGGCGCCCCGTTCGTGGACGCGCATCGTGATCGCAGTCGGTTCGGGGCCGGGCTCGACGATCTCGAGGTTGATGTGCGGCACCTTCCCGCCGAGGTCGGCCAGATCGACGGCTGCCACCTCGTCGACGCCGACCACGCTGTGCGGATTGCCGAGACCGAGGTGGGCGACCGGCCGATCGGGATGACATGCCAGTTCACTCCATCCGACCGGCTCGGCGAGCACGCCGATCTCGCCCATCTCGACACTCGCCTCGATCGTGGACTGATCGTCGGTGGCCGTGAGCACGACGCGCCGGTCGCCGGCGTCGGTGAGGATCAACTGGTCGTCGAGGGTCCCGTGCCTCTCCGCGAGCGCCTGCGCGAAGCAGCGGATCCCGTTGCCGCTCATCTCGGCACGCGACCCGTCCGCGTTGTAGAGGGTCATCCGCGCCGTATAGCCGTCGGCCGCCTCGCCGACGAGCAGTCCGTCGGCACCGATGCCCCGGCGCCGATCGCACACGCGACGCGCCATGGCGGCCGGGTCTGTCGGCACCGCGAACATGACGAGGAAGTCGTTGCCCAGGCCATGGTGCTTGGTCATCGTGAGATCGTTCATGTGAGGGACTCGAAGGCGGCGATGACTGTCGGACCGACGTCCGCCACCGGATCGCCCTCGACGTCGATCCAGCGTACGCGGGGATCGCGCCGGAACCAGCGGTCTTGACGGGTGGCGAACCGGCGGGTCCGCGTCACGATCATCTCGATCGCCTCATCCTCGCCGATCCGACCCTCGAGATGCTCGACGATTTCCTTGTAGCCGAGCGCCTGGCCGGCCGTGCGCGAGAAACCTCTCGGCAGCAGCGATCGAACTTCCTCGATCAGCCCGTCGTCGATCATCCGGCGAACCCGGTTCTCGATCAGCTCTGAGACGCGCTGGCGCGGTAGGCGCAGCCCGATCTGCACGACCGGCGTCGGCGGGTAGACATCGACCCCGGGACCGAAGCTGCTGAACGGGCGACCGCTGCCGAGACAGACCTCGAGAGCGCGGACGAGGCGCCGGGCGTTCGATGACTCGATCTTCCCCGCCGCGACCGGATCGAGTGCTGCGAGCCGGGCGTGGAGTGATTCAGGATCCTCGCTCGACAGTTCCGCACGGAGCTCGGGCCACTGCCCCGGCAGGTCGAAGTCGTCGACGACCACACGGTGGTACAGACCCGTCCCGCCGACGAGCAGTGCCCGTCCACCCGTGGCCGCGATCTCGGCAAGCGCTTCGTCGTGAGCCTCGCGGAACTCGGCGACGGTGAAGTCCTCCCACGGGTCGACGATGTCGATGCCGTGATGTGGGACGAGCGCACGATCGACCGCGGTCGGCTTGGCGGTGCCGATGTCCATCCCCCGGTACACCTGCATGCTGTCGACCGAGATGAGGTGTACATCGCCGAGTTCGGCTGCGACCGCGATCGCGACGCTCGACTTGCCGGTCGCGGTCGATCCGACGAGCGACACCCGCGGAGCCGGCGGTGGCGGCACGGTCAGAGCGACTCGCCCTCCGCGATCCGTTGGTGGTGCTGGATCACCTCGGCCACGATGAAGTTGAGGAACTTCTCGGTGAACGCCGGGTCGAGTCCGGCCTCCTCGGCGAGCGAGCGGAGCCTGGCGAGCTGAACGCGCTCGCGTGCGGGATCGGCGGGAGGCAGCGAAACGGCTGCCTTGTATCTACCGACCGCCTTGGTGATCTTGAACCGCTCGGCGAGCAGATGGACGAGCGCGGCGTCGATATTGTCGATGCTGCGCCGGTACTCGACGAGTTGCGGATCGGTTGCCGGCTCGGTCATCGGTGACGAACCTATCGTTCGGCCCATGCCATGTGCTGGAGCACCAGAGCACTAGCGCGCTGCGACTGGAATCCGCAACCGGTGGGTCGGCTCGGAGATCAGCTCGCGGAACTCGCCGGCCAGGTGGTGGGGTGCGGCTCGGGTGATCTCGACGCTGGCGTAGCTGCCGACGCGGATCGGCGACCGGGCGGTGAAGTGCACCAGCTTGTTCTGGCGCGTCCGCGCGCTCGTCACCGAGGGGTCCTTCTTGCTCGGCCCCTCGACGAGCACCTCCTCGACGCGACCGACACGGGCCTCGTGACGCCGCAGAGCGGAACGCTCGACGACGACGCGCAGGCGTTGGAATCGGTCGCCCGCGACCGCGGGATCGACGAACCGATCGTGCATCGCCGCAGCCTCTGTGCCCGGTCGCGGCGAGAAGAGGAACGTGTAGGCGTAGTCGTAGTCGGCCTCGGCGGCCACGTTGAGCGTGTGCTCGAAGTCGTCGTCGGTCTCACCGGGGAAGCCGACGATGATGTCGGTCGAGACCGCGAGGTCGGGCACGATCCGCCGGGCGTCGCGGAGACGCTCGAGATAGCGCTCGGCGGTGTAGCCCCTGTGCATGGCCGCCAGCACACGGTCGCTGCCGGACTGGAGCGGGTAGTGCAGGTGCTCGCACACAGACGGTGTCCCGGCCATCGCCTCGAACGTCGCGGGCCGCATGTCCTTGGGATGTGGACTCGTGTAGCGAACCCGCTGGATGCCCTCGACGGCTCCCACGCGGCGGAGCAACGGGCCGAACAGCGGGCCGAGGCCGGTGGTGGAGTCGCCCCCGCGCCGCGCCGCGAGCTGGAGATCGCGCCCGTAGCTGTTGACGTTCTGTCCGAGCAGCGTCACCTCGGTCACCCCCTCGTAGGCGAGTTGTTCGACCTCGGCGACGATGTCGTCGTAAGGACGGCTGATCTCGGGCCCCCGCACGGCCGGAACGATGCAGAACGCACAATTGTTGTCGCATCCGATCTGGATCGTGACCCATGCGTTGTACGACGTGACCCTGCGCGCCGGAAGCGCCGATGGGAACATGGCGTGGTCGTCGATCACGGCCGCGTCGAGGATCTCGGTGATCGGAGTCGACGAGGCGCGCGCCTCGGTGAGCAGTTCGGCCGCCCGGTGGACGTTGTGGGTTCCCATCACGACGTCGACGTGCCCGGCTCGCTCGGCGACCAGATCCTGGTCCTTCTGGGCGAGGCACCCCGACACGACGATCTGACGCCCCTCGCGGCGACCCTTCCACGTCTTGAGGTGCCCGAGATTGCCGTACAGCTTGTTGTCGGCGTTCTCGCGGATGCAACAGGTGTTGAGCACGACCACGTCGGCGTCGTCCTCGGAGTCGGCGAGAACGAGACCGTCGGCCTCGAGCAACCCCGCGATCCGTTCGGAGTCGTGATCGTTCATCTGGCACCCGAAGGTGCGCACGACATAGCTCCGAGACATCACGACAAGGCTAACGGTGGCCCGCTCGTGGCGGTATCGTCGCCCGCAATGCTTGCCATCTTCGACTTCCTCGGAACCGGATACCAGATCCTCGGTCTGCTGCACATCCTCGCCGCGATCGTGGCGTTCGGTCCGCTGTTCCTGTATCCCGTGCTGCAGCGCGCCGGTGAGACCCAGACGATCGCCAAGCTCCACATGTGGCTCGTCATGCCAGCGCTCGTACTCGTCTGGGTGCTCGGGATGGGCATGGCCGGCGTCGGCGAGTACGACATGGCCAGCACCCCGTGGATGACCGTGTCGATCCTGGTCTGGCTCGTCACGCTGGCGATCAGCTGGTTCCTGATCCGCCCCGGCCTCGTCGACGAGGGCAACGGCGCGCGCAAGAAGATGTCCGCCGGCATCGGTATCACCCATCTCCTGTTGATCGTCGCCCTCTTCCTGATGGTGTTCAAGCCGGGAGACACGGTCTTCAAGTAGATCCGCCCTTCGAGTCGACCCGCTCGCCGCCGGATCTGGGATGATCCGATGATGGAACCAGGTAGCCAGGAGTGGCTCGATCAGGTCGAGGAACCGATCGTCGACCCGGGACGACGCATCGTCGATCCGCATCACCACCTCTGGCCGCCGGGCGGATCGATGCCCTACGGCGTCGACCAACTCGTTGCCGACACCACGAGTGGCCACAACGTGGTCTCGACCGTCTTCGTCGAGTGCCGAGCGGCGTACCGCACCGATCGACCCGAACACCTCCGCCCCGTCGGCGAAACCGCGTTCGTCGCCGAGAACGCTGCCGACCTCGCCCGCCGCCACCCCTCGGCTCCCCCGATCGCGGGCATCGTTGCCCACGCCGATCTCACCCTCGGCGCACACCTCGGCGAGACCCTCGACGCGCATCGTGACGCTGCCGGCGGGCTGTTCCGCGGGATCCGCCACTCGACCTCGCACGCCGTCGAACCCGAGGCGCTCACGATCGCCGGACGTGCCCCCGAAGCACTCGCTGCCGACCCCGCTTTCCGCTCCGGGGTGCGGCTCCTCGGCGCGCGCGGGCTCACCTACGACACGTGGCAGTACCACTACCAGCTCCCAGAACTCGTCGACCTCGCCCGCATCGCGCCCGAGACGGTCATCGTGCTCGACCACTTCAGCACGCCGGTCGGCGTCGGACGGTTCGCCGGCCGACGCGACGAGATCTTCGACGAGTGGAGCATCGGGATCACCGACTTGGCGGGGTGCCCGAACGTGGTCGCCAAGATCGGTGGCCTGGCGATGCCCGACAACGGATTCGGCTGGCACACCGCGCAACGACCCGCCACGTCCGGCGAACTCGTCGAGGCGCAGGGGCGGTACTACCGGCACACGATCGAGAGCTTCGGGCCGGGCCGGTGCATGTTCGAGAGCAACTTCCCCGTCGATCGCCTGTCGATCTCGTATCCGGTGCTGTGGAACGCTCTGAAGAAGATCGCGTCGGAGTACAGCGACGACGAACAGGACGCGATGTTCTCGGGAACCGCCACCCGCGTCTACCGGCTCTGAGCCGCCGCGGTCGCCGGTCGCCGGTCGTTCAGCCGGCCGGATCGCCGATCTGCAGGCGGCCGTCAGGCCCGATCGAGGCGTACGGGTTGTGGGCGATCTCCCACAGGTGGCCGTCGGGATCGGCGACATACGACGAGTACCCACCCCAGAACACATCCTGGGGGTTCTTGATCGGCGTCGCGCCGGCGGCCACCCACGAACCGAACACCTCGTCGACCTCGTCGGTCGAGGCGCAGTTGAGCGCGAAGGTGACACCGCTGAACCCGGAACCGGCCGCGTCGACGCCCGCGTCGTCGGCGAGGGCCGTGCGCTCGTAGAGGCCGAGAACGGATCCGTCGGTCTGGAAGAACGTGATCGAGTCGAGCGATGACGACGACCGCTGCCACCCGAGCGCCTCGTAGAAGCTGGTCGACACCGCCACGTCGGCGACGGCGAGCGTGACGATCGAGATTCGCTGCGGCACGGTCATGGCTAGATCTCAGTCGATCACGATCGGTGCCTCGTCGGCAACACCGAAGCTTTCACTGTCGGCTCCGGGCTCGCCCTCGGCCGCCGCTTCGGCTTCGGCTTCGGGATCGGGCTTCAATCCGGCTGCGGTGAGGACACGATCGCTGATCTCCATCGTTACCTCGGGATTCTGGCGCAGGTACTCCTTGGCCTTCTCGCGGCCCTGGCCGAGTTGCTCGCCCTCGTAGGTGAACCAGGCTCCGCTCTTCTTGACGATGCCGAAGTCGACCGCCATGTCGATCAGTGACCCCTCTCGGCTGATGCCCTGGCCGTACATGATGTCGAACTCGGCCTGACGGAACGGTGGCGACACCTTGTTCTTGACGACCTTCACCCGGGTGCGGTTGCCGACGATCTCGGCGCCGTCCTTGAGCGCCTCGATGCGGCGGATGTCGAGGCGGACCGACGAGTAGAACTTCAGCGCCCTACCGCCCGGGGTGATCTCGGGCGAACCGAACATCACACCGATCTTCTCGCGCAACTGGTTGATGAAGATGGCGATGGTGCGCGTCTTGCTGAGGTTGCCGGTGAGCTTGCGCAGCGCCTGGCTCATCAGGCGCGCCTGGAGGCCGACGTGGTGGTCACCCATCTCGCCCTCGATCTCGGCGCGCGGCGTGAGCGCGGCCACCGAGTCGATCACGATCACGTCGACAGCACCCGACCGGCACAGCATGTCGGTGATCTCGAGTGCCTGCTCACCCGTGTCGGGCTGGGAGATCAGCAACTGATCGACATCGACACCGATCGCCTTGGCATAGACAGGGTCCATCGCATGTTCGGCATCGATGTAGGCGCAGACACCACCGTTGCGTTGCGCCTCGGCGACGACGTGCATCGCGAGCGTCGACTTGCCGGACGACTCGGGACCGAAGATCTCGGTGACCCGGCCCCGCGGGAGCCCGCCGACGCCGAGCGCCAGGTCGAGCGACAACGCCCCCGTCGGGATGGTATCGATCTCCATACCGGTGCGCTCGCCCATCTTCATGACGGCGCCCTTGCCGAACTGCTTGTCGATCTGGGCGAGTGCCATGTCGAGTGCCTTGTCGCGGTCGTTGCTCATCTCGTACTCCTTCGAGCGGTGTTGTCGATGTGGTGCTGATCACCGTAGAGAGGGGGTGTCACGGTCTTGCGTGAATCCCCCTGGGCGGGTCGAATGACACGAGTGTAATCTACGAACAGTAGTTCGCACAAGCACCGACCGCACGAACTACGCCCGATGCCTCTGGTGGGGTCAGCCGCGGCGGTCGAGAGGGGCCCACCGATCACTCGTCGGAGAAGTCCGCAGGACTCACCGGGCGCATCACGAGATCGAGCGCCTGCCACACCGTGTACGTCATCGGGTAGATCGCGAGCGGGACGAGCACCGCCGCGGTACCGAGAACGATCAGCAGTGCAGGGACCGCCACCTCGGGCCATGTGAGCACCAGCGAGGCTCCGAGCGCGACGACCAGGGCGCCGAGCGTCACGATCGCACCGACGGTCGCGGCACCGAGTTCGAAGCCGTCATCCCCGCGCCGCCAGCGGAGTCCACATCCCCGACACGCAGGCTCTTTGGCGAACCATCCGGTGAAGAACGCCCGCCGTTCACCGCACCACGGACACCGCCACGAAGCTCCCCGCGACAGCATCCGCGGGAGGCTCGGACGGGTCACAGTCGCAGCGTACGGCTCGGATTTGTCAGACTCTCCCGGTGCGGCGTTCACCGGCAGGCCTGATGTTGATCATCTCGGGGGTGCTGATCGCGTTGTCGATCAGTACCTGGTGGTTCCAGCGCGTCGCCTTCACCCCCTCCGCCGACGCCGACAGGGCGCACGCGATCCTGGCCGATCCCGACATCAGGGCCGAGGTGGCGACGGTCGTCGCCAGCGCCGACGCCCCGGTACTCGGCCAATCCCCAACCCAACTGAAGGAGTTCATCGAGCAGATCGTCGGGCTCCGGGCCGGGAGTGCACTGATGACCGACGTCGTCGCCGACGCCCACGCCCGACTGATCGGCGATCTCGACGAACCGGTCCGCATCTCCGGCCCCGCACAGGTCACGATCGTGCGCGACGAGCGCGTGGCCACGATGGCGGCGGTCACCGTTCCGGTGCAGGAGGTCGGATCGCTGACGATCGTCAACGAACTGGCCGGCTGGATAACGATCGTCAGTGGGGTACTCGGGATCCTCGCGCTCGTCGTCGGCATCGTGATGCGACCCGAGCGAGGCGAGGCGCCGTTCGCCGTCGCAACGGGGTTCGGAACGCTGGCGGGCCTGCTGATCGTGTTCGGCTACCTCGCTCCACTCGTCGCGCTGCCGGCGCTCTCGCAGACGACGTGGATGGGTCTCTTCCCGCAACTCGCCAACCACTTCCGCACACTGACGTTGGCCTTTGCCCTCACGTCCGGGGCGATCGCCATCGGGCTGCTCTACGTGTCGGGCGGCCTGCGGCAACGACGTCAGTCGACGCCCCTCTCGATGGGTCGCTTCCGCGAACAGCAACGCTGGAGCCGGTAGCCGACCGTGTGCTTCCCCAGGGATTCGAACCCTGAACCAATGGATTAAGAGTCCACTGCTCTGCCATTGAGCTAGAGAAGCAAGCGACCTGACAGGGTAGCAAGCGATGCTTCGCTGCGCACCCCGCCAGGTCTGCCGCATTGCTGCGTGGGGTGGCCAAGGGGACTTGAACCCCCAACCGCCAGGATCACAACCTGGTGCTCTACCTGTTGAGCTATGGCCACCATGGAGAGCGACAGTCTGCCAGGCGGAGAACGGTTCGGCACATCCGATACGCCGAAGCGGCGGATCGGTCGACGATCCCGTCAGTGCGACCAGGTGACCTCGCCGGGCGGTCCGTCGGCGCCGACGAGGTGACCGACCGGGATCTCGAACCGCGCGTCGACCCCCGGGCGGATCCGCTCGACATCGTGGAACACCGCCGCCACGACATCACCGCCTTCGTCGCGCCACAGCAGGACCAGCCGAACTCCCGCGACGTCGGTACCCACGTCCGATCGGATCCGCCCGACGACGACATCCCCGCCTTCTCCCGCCGTTCGGCGGCGCTCGACCGCGAGGATCCGCAGATCGTCGGGCGCCATCGCCGGCTCGGTCATCGGCTCACCGACCATGACGTCGACCACCAGCCTGGTCGGCTCACCGCCGAGATCGTCGACCACCCCACCGACCGTGACACGGGCACCGGCCGCGAGCTCGTCGATCGTCTCGTCGACGTGTCCCACTTCGGCGCGGGCGCCGTCGCGGAGACTCGCCCCGATCGTGATCGGTCCGCGATCCTCGCCCGCCGTCGACTGCACGGTCACGCCCCACTGGAACGTGCCGTCCCGCCGATCGAGCAACCAGACCTCGTCGAGGTGGACGAACGACGCGTTCTCGAGCGTCTCGACGGTCGACGCGACGGTGACGACCTCCGACGACGTTGGCGTTGGCGCGGGCGACAGTACGACCTCGTCCGATGCGGGCGTGGTCGGCGCCACGGCGTCGTCGTCATCCGCTCCGGCCCCGTCGCGCACGAGGTACGCGAGCGCGACCGCCGCCACGATCGACGCCGCGGCCGCGGCGCCGATCATCCACCGGATGCGGTGGCGGCGCGCAGCGGCATCGCGGCGCGTCGCCTGTTCGGCCCAAGGGTCGACCGGGAGCGCCGGATCACGTTTCGACGGGGATCCTCCGGCCACGGCCCAATCCTCGCGGAAATCGATCGGAAAGCGCGATCACCGAAGACGGATGGATTGACTCAGTCCGCCCAGGGAGCCCAGTCGTCGGGCTCGAGCCCGAGCTCCGCGAGCCGCCCGCGGAGAAACACGGGAACCCCCATCGAGGCTCCCGCGCGCAGCCCGGCGACGGCGTCGGAGTCCTCGGCCCAGACGTGGCACGTGTTGAGGTTCACACGCCACATCTCGGCGCGCTCATGCCGCGTAGGAGCGTGACGATCACCCGAGCGCTGCACGTTCGACGCACGCAGCGAGAAGAAGCACTGCACGGCGACGGGAGCCATCGCCTGCAGCAGCGCTGTCGTGTGCGTACAGCCGCGCGGGCCGCCGAAGAGTTCCCGGACCCGGTGTGTGAAGCCTCGTGCGATCGAGAGGCCGACCAGCTTCTCGTAGTGGTCGATGATGCCGGTGCAACCGTCTTGCGGAAACGACTCGAAGTCCACCTTCGCCGAGAGGATCTCGAGCGTCGGGTACGAGACCTCGATGTCGATCTGCATGTGGTGGATCGTCAGCGGCTCGGGATCGACCCGGATGTACAGCCCGGGTGGCTTCTGATCGCGCACGGCCCCTCGGATCAGCACCCGGTCATCGGCGAGCCGGAACGCCCGCACGCGGTACTCGCGATCGTGGAGCACCGGGAGTGCCCGTCCATCCGCATCGACCGGGTCGGGCGGCAGGACCGACCCGTGATCGAAGAGATCGTCGGCCGCGACGGTGGCTGCGATCCGGTCTTGCTCGGTCATCGCCGCAAGGTACCGCGCCACTCGATCCACCCACGATCCCGGGTCGATAGGGTCGCGGCGATGTCCGGCACGATCTCGACGGCGCGGCGCGCGGACGTGAACATGCTCAACGTCGTGCTCGTCGGACTCGGCGCCGGGGCGCTCAGCGGGTTGTTCGGTGTCGGTGGTGGGCTGATCCTCGTGCCCGGACTGATCGGCGTCGTGAAGCTCGATCGACGTCTCGCCCACGGAACCTCGCTCGCCGCGACGCTGCCGATCGCGGTCGCCAGCGCGATCACCTACATCGTCAACGACAACGTCGACTGGGTGGTCGCCGGCTTCCTCACCGTCGGCACGATCGGTGGTGCCGTGATCGGCACACATCTCCTCCAGGTCGTCTCGAAGCGGGTGCTCACCATCGCCTTCGTCGTCATCGTGCTCGCCGCCGCAGTCCGCCTCGTGTTCTCCTCCGAGACGACGGGGCGCACCGACATCACCCTGACGTCTGCCCTGCTCCTCGTCGTGATCGGGGTGGTGACGGGAATCGTGGCCGGGATGCTCGGTGTCGGGGGCGGCATCATCATGGTGCCGGCGATGGTCGTCTTCTACGACATCGCCCCGGTCGTCGCCAAGGGCACGTCGGTCGCGGTGATCGTGCCGACCTCACTCACCGGCACGATCCGCAACCGCAAGAACGACAACGTCGATCTCCGGATCGCCGCGGTCGTCGGGCTCACCGGGATGATCAGCGCCGTGTTCGGCAGCATCATCGCCGACCGGATGGGCGATCAGCTCTCGAACGCGCTGTTTGCGCTGCTCCTCTCGATCGTCGCGATCACGCAGTTGCTGACACTGCGCACCGAAGACCACTCGTGATGCTCGCGGCCGTGATCGTCGCGCATCCCCGAGCCGACAGCTACACCGGTGTTCTCGCCGCCCCACCTCCTCCCGTTCTGCGTGACCGACAACCCACGATCTGCGCGTATTCGCTCACGCTGACCACTTGGGCCGCAGCAGTCCGATTCAGTGTGAGCGACAATCCGCTACAAAGACGTTTGTGCTCACACAGAATCCCGGATCAGGCGGGACCGGGCCGGGTAGGCCGGTCCGGGCCGGACCGAATCAGTCCCTCTCGGCGATTGCGACGGCGACCTCGGCGGCCACGGCGGCATTGTGCTCCGCCAGCGCCAGGTTGGCGGGCACGCTGCGACCCTCGGTGGCGTCGGCGATGCGGCCGAGCACGAACGGGGTGATCGCGGCGCCGGTGATCCCCGCCCGTTCACACTCGCCGAGGGCCCCCTCGAGAGCGACATCGAGCTCGGCCGGATCGAGCGCCGCGTCGGCGGGGATCGGCACGGTCAGCAGCATCCCCGACGACGTTCGTGTGAGCGATCCGAAGATGTCGGCGACCTCGCCCGCCGACTCGACGCGATGCGCAACGGGGAGCCCCGACGACCGGGTGTAGAACGCCGGGAACCAGTCGTGTCGCCAACCGAGCACGGGGACGCCGAGGGTCTCGAGGTACTCGATGGTACGCGGGAGGTCGAGGAACGCCTTGGCCCCCGCCGAGACGGCGACGACGCGATGGTTGGCGAGCGCATCGAGGTCGGCGGAGACATCGCCGCTCACCTCTGCTCCGCGGTGGACGCCCCCGAGGCCACCTGTCGCGAAGACGGACACCCCCGCGGCGGCCGCGATCGCGACCGATGCCGACACGGTGGTCGCCGCGAAATCCCAGCGCTGCGCCACGGCGACGGGAACGTCGCGTTCGGCCGCCTTGCGAGCGGGCCCGAGGATGCGTTCGTGCTCGGTCGCATCGAGACCGACCCTGACCACGCCGTCGAGTACCGCCGTCACGGCGGGGACGGCACCCGACCCGCGAATGGCGTCGAGACACCGGCGGAGAGCCTCGGCGTTTGCCGGCGAGGGGAGACCGAGGTTGGAGAAGATCGTCGATTCGAGCGCGACTACCGCTCCGCCGGCGGCGAGCGTCTCGGTGACCTCGGCGGAACGAATCGGCGTCAGCACGGGCGACAGGGTACGTCGCTCGTCGTGTGGTCAGGTCGGTTCGGCGTGGATGAAGCGCGTCACCGTCTCGACGTGTGGGGTGTGCGGGAACAGGTCGATGACCTCGACCGCCACGGGGCGGTAGCCGGACTCGCGCAGGAGCGCCGCGTCCCGTGCGAGCGAGACCGGGTCGCAGCTCACGAGCACGATCGGAGCCGGGAACGCCGCGGCGAGCGCGGCGACGCCCGGTCGGCCGAGTCCCGGCCGAGCGGGATCGGCTATTACGAGATCGACCGGAGCATCTTCGTCCGGCTTCCAACGGCCCACCTCGCCGCGGACGACGCGGGCGTTGCGGCCGGCGAGGTTGTGCTCGGCGTCGAAGCACGCCGAGCGCGACGATTCGACCACGGTGACGAGACGTGCGCCCGATGCGGCGGTCACCGCGAAGAGACCGACGCCGCCGTAGGCGTCGATGACATGGCCGCCGGCTGCGAGTTCGGGCGCGTGACGCCGTACGGCGTCGACCAGCAGCTCAGCGCCCTGCGCACTCGATTGGAAGAACGACGCCGCCGAGACGCGCAGGTCGTGCCCGTCGACGGTCTCGATGAGCCAGGCGCGGTCGCCGATGTGCACATCCGGAGGCAGGCCGCTCACTCGGCCTGCCGACGAACCGGTCCGCGAACGCTTCCACCGCGCCGTGACCCCTCCTGTGGAGGCCGAGGTGCGCAACTCCACCTCGAGACCCGGTTCGATGTCGAGCGTCGGCAGGATGCGGTCGAAGTTCGGGTGGGCGACCTCGCACGACCGCAGCCCGATCGTGTCGTCACTCGACTCACGCCGGAAGGCCGGACGCCTTTCGGTGTCGCCGACGACCCGCAGGCTCGTTCGCGCTCCCGACGGGTCGATGCTGCCACCGATCGTGACGATCCGCTCGATCTCATCGGCGTCGAGCCGCCCGATCCGGCGGAGCGACTCGCGCACGATCTCGGCCTTCGCCCGCCGCTGCGCGTCGATCGAGATGTGCATCCAGCCGCACCCTCCGCATCCGGCGAGGCGGTGTGCGCACGATGCAACGATGCGGTCCGGCGACGCTTCGACCACCTCGATCGTTCGCCCCCGTGCGAAGTCCCGCTTCTCGGATTCGATCCCGACCTCGACCAGTTCACCGGGCAAGGCACCGCGGACGAAGACGACCCGACCGTCATCGTCGCGCCCCATCGCGTCGCCACCGGCGACCAGGCGATCGACTCGGAGTGTTGGACTCACACAGCCATCGTACGGTCCACTGTGCAACACTTGATTCGTGGAGAACGAGCAGGTCGAGTGGTACTGGGATCTCGACCGGGGCATTGCCGTCACCGCCGACGAGCGTGGTCCCGGCGATCAGATGCTCGGTCCGTATCCGAGCCGGAACGAGGCCCAGCACTGGAGGGACAAGGTCGAGTCGCGCAACGAGTCGTGGGACGAGGCGGACGACGAGTGGGAGACGGGACAGGCCGAACACGATCGGTAACGTGCGACCCGATGGCCCGCCCGATCCAGATCGCTCCGTCCGTGTTGCCCGCCGATTTCTCGCGTCTCGGCCACGAGGTCCGGGCGCTCGAGGACGCCGGCGTCGATCTCATCCAGTGGGATGTCATGGATGGGCAGTTCGTACCGAACCTCACGTTCGGACCCGACATCATCGCGGCCGCCCGATCCCACTGCACCGTGCCGTTCGAGGCGCACCTGATGGTCAACGCCCCCGATGCGATGGCCGCGGCCTACATCGACGCGGGTTGCTCGCGCCTGATCGTGCACGCCGAGGCGTGCCCGCATCTCCACCGCACCCTGGGCAACATCGGGTCGCTCGGCGCGAGCGCGGGGGTCGCGCTCAACCCGGCGACTCCGGCGGTGGCGATCTCACACGTGCTCGACCTCGTCGACCTCGTGCTCGTGATGACGGTCAACCCGGGTTTCGGGGGCCAGTCCTACATTTCGACGATGCAGCCCAAGATCGTCGAGATCCGGAGGATGATCGACGTGTCGGGGTACGAGATCGGTCTCGAGGTCGACGGGGGGATCGGTCCTTCGACCGTCGCAGGCGCGGTGATGGCGGGCGCCGACGTGCTCGTGGCGGGAAGCGCTCTCTATCGCGATCCAGAGGGTCTCGGCCACGCGGTGAGCGACCTCAGATCGCGCGCCGAAGCCGCTCAGCACCAATAGTTCAGCACCACTGGCTCGACACCGGCGGATCGACGATCACCGCTCGACGCTCGGAGCTCAGCACCGATCGGCGTCGGGTGGCCGCAACATCCCCCACATGTGCGGTCCGTCGGTCACGTCCCACTCCGAACGAACGTCGAACCCGTAGCGCCGGTAGTACGCGACGTTCTCGGCGGTCTCGGTCTCGAGATAGCACGGCAATCCCTCGGCGTCGGTGCGTTCGAACATCGCGTGCATCATGCGCGCCCCGAATCCCTGTCGCTGCCAATCGGGATGGGTCGCCAACAGTTGCAGGTACCAGTGCTCCTCGGGCGGGGTGTTGTCGGCCATGAAGCCGCCCAGCGTCGTGAACCGCTCGACGAGTTCCGGCGACGGAGCTGGGACGGGCGGTTCGACGACAACCTCGTCCGACGGGCGTCCGGGTTGGATCCACACGGCGAGCGCGGCAATGTCGTCGGTGCACCACACCTCGTTGTTCGTCTGCCAGCCGACCATCGCGCCGCGGAACACCTCACCACCGGGCGCGAGGAACACGTCGTCGTCCGGATAGAGCCAGCGCATCACCGGGTCGTCGACGAACGCGCGCATCGCGGTGGTGCACAGCCGCCGGCGGTCGTCGGGAGTGGAGAGGCGGATCACGCGATCCGACCGTAGCTGGCCCGAGTGAAGCCCGAATAGATGCCACACCCCTTCAATACGATCGGATCCATGTCACTCACCGCGGCCGCGGTCACCCCCGAGGCCGCTCTCGATGCGCTGTCGCGCGAGATCCGCGGGGCGAAGCGCGACGACCTGCTCGCGCCGGTCACCGTGATCGTGCCGACCAACGCGTGCGGGGTGATGGCGAGGCGTTGGCTGGGGCGCCGCGGCGGCGTCGTCGGCATCGACATGGTCACGCTCAACCGGCTCGCGGAACTCATCGCCGGACCCGCACTCGCGGCCGCGGACCGCTCCCCCATCTCCGCACCGGTCGTCGACCTCGCGATCGCCAAGGTCCTCTCCGATCGGCCCGGATCGTTCGCCGACGTCGCCGACCACCCCTCGACGATCGTCGCGCTCCGCGGGCTGCACACCGAGCTCCGACTGGCAGGCGATGACGCCGTCGCCGCGCTCTCCGCGTCGTCGCGCCGTGGGGCCGAGGCGGTCCGCGTCAGCAACGCCGTCGTCGAGCGCCTCCGCCACGACTGGTACGACGAGGCAGATCTCTACGTCGGCGCCACCAGCGCGGTCGGAGATGGCTCCATGCGCGGGCTGCGGCGGGTCGTCGTGTACCTCCCGCAGGATCTCAGCGGGCGCCCGCTCGCGTTCCTCCGAGCGCTCGGGTCACAGATCGAAGTGCGCATCCTCGTCGAATCGAACGGCGACGCGCTGCTCGACGAGTTCGGCACGGCAACCGGCCTCGACGCGATCGACGCTCTCGCCGACGGTCGTTCGAGCGAACCCCGAACCGACCCGACGCCCCAACGCATCGTGTCGACCACCGATGCCGACGACGAGGCGCGCATCGCCGCGCGCTCGGTGGTCGATGCGGCGAGGGCGGGCACGCCGCTCGAACGAATCGCCGTACTCTGGCCGGCGCACGAGCCCTACGCACGGCTGATCGAGCACCATCTCGACGCCGCCGACATCCGCTGGAACGGCCGACCCGGAACCGGGCTGAGCGAACGCCTCGTCTGCCGGCTGCTGCTCGATCTGCTCGACCTCGATCAACGCGGACTCCGCAGGCGCGACCTGTTCGCGCTACTCGCCGACGTTCCCGCGCGCGACCCCGACGGGCTTTACCTCCCGAGCGCGGCGTGGGAACGTCTCAGCCGCGAAGCGGGTATCGCCCGAGACGCCGACTGGGTTCCCCGCCTCGCCGCGCTCTCCGATCACGAGCGCTGGGGCGACGATGCCGCCGCACTCTCGGCGTTCGTCGCCGATCTGCGCGGCTCGCTCGGTCACCGCGACGCCACGCGGCGCTGGTGGCACTGGGCCGAGTGGTGCGAAGCACAGCTCGAACGCTGGATCGGGCGCCACACGCTCGAGCGGCTGGCCGAGCCCGAGTACCGGGCGTGGGAGTCGCTGACCGCCGCCCTCGACCGCCTGCGGCACCTCGATCCCGTCGGCGACCCCGTCACCCGGCACCGCTTCCGCTCCACGCTGGCAGCCGAACTCGATACGATGCTGCCGCGCCAGGGCCGTATCGGCGACGGCGTCACGATCGGACCACTCGAGGGTGCGGTCGGCCTCGACATCGACGTGGCCGTCATCGTCGGGGCGGCCGAGGGCATCCTCCCGCCGGTGCCCCGGAGCGACCCGTTGGTATCCGACGCCGATCGTCGTGCCGCCGGGCTCGCCGGCTCCGACGAGCGCTCCCTGCGTCTCCATTTACGGTTCCACGCCGTCCTCGCCACCGCCGACACGACGATCACCGTTCCGCGCGGCGACCTCCGGTCGACGTCCACGCGCCTCGCGTCGCGATGGATCGCGCCCTTCATCCAGAGCGAACCCGCGCTGACGGTCGAGTCGCACATGGCAGGACTCGTCGGCACGGCATTCCCGTCGTCGCCGGCCGAATACCGGCTGCGCACGCGATACGGCCACGTTCTCGCCGGTGGCATGGTCGCCGAGGCCTCGGGCGCTGCTGACGATGCGGTGCTCCAGCGGGGCGTCGGCCTGCTCGACGGTCGGCGCTCCGACCTGCTCACCGAGTACGACGGGAATCTGTCGTCGGTCGGTGTGCCGCGCCTCGACCGCGCCGTGTCGGCGAGCCGGCTCGAGCTGTGGACCGCATGCCCGCACGCGTACTTCATGAGGTACATGCTGGGGGTGAGGCCGATCGACGAGCCCGACAGCGAGATCACGATCACTGCGCTCGAACGCGGCAGCCTGCACCACGACGCTCTCGATCTGTTCCACAGGGCCGTCATCGCGGGCGACCTTCCACAGCCGACCTCGACCGGGTGGAGCGATGTGCACCGCTGCGCGCTCAGCAGATTCCTCACCGAGGTTTGCGACCGATCCGAGCGACGGGGCCGCACCGGCAGGCCGGCCTACTGGGCCGACGAGCGCAAACGGATGGAGGCCGACCTCCTGGAGTGGCTCGAGCACGACGGCGAGCGGGTGGCCGAGCGCGGATCGAGCGTGATCGCGACCGAGTACCGCTTTTCCGGCGACGACGTCCGCCTCGCACTCCCCTCGGGCCGTTCGCTCGCGATCACCGGAGCGGTCGACCGCATCGACCGTGCCGCAGACGGGATGCTGATCGTCACCGACCACAAGACCGGTGCGAACAAGTACTCGAATCTCGGTCCGGACGACCCGACCCTCGAGGGCTCCGCATTTCAGCTTCCGGGATACGCGGCGGCGGCGCGGGTGCTGACGGGCGAGGCCGACGCTCGGGTGCTGGCCGAGTACAGCCTCCTCGCCAAGGGCGGCTACCAGCGCGAGGGCTATGAGTTGACCGATGAGGTCTGGAACCGTGTCGGGGCTGGGTTCGACACGGTCATCGACGGCATCGAGGGCGGTTACTACCCCAACCGGCCGATGAGACCGGGATTCCGGATGTTCGTCGAGTGCGAGTACTGCGAGCCCGATCATCTGGGGCCCGGCGACCGCTGGGGCGAGTGGAACCGGAAGCGTCACGACCCCACGATCGCCCGGTGGTTCGCCCCCGACGACATCGTCGACACGGGAGCCGAGACGGGAGCCCACTCATGACCGGCGAGGCGCAGAATGCCGAGCAACTCTCGTTCGACGTCGGTGCCGACGCCACCGCCCGGGTCGAGACCGGCACTCCCCCCGACGACGCCGCGCGGACGCGCATCCGCGACGATCTCGATCACACGCTGTTCGTCGAGGCCGGCGCCGGAGCGGGCAAGACCTCGTCGCTCGTCGGGCGGATCGTCAACCTCGTGGCGAGCGGAGTTCCGATCACCGGGATCGCGGCGATCACGTTCACCGAGAAGGCGGCCGCCGAGCTGCGCGGTCGCGTTCGCGAGCGTCTGACCGATGCGCTTTCGCGGCCCGACATAGCCGATCTCGCGAGGGCCGCGCTCGAGCGCCTCGATCACGCTCCGATCGGCACGCTCCACGCGTTCGCCCGGAGGATCCTCTTCGACTTCCCGATCGAGGCGCGCATTCCACCCGGATTCTCGGTCCTCGACGAACTCGAGAGCAATCTCGCCTTCGACGAGCGCTGGGAGGACTTGCTCGACGATCTGCTCTCCGAGGCCGAACCGGAGCGGGGCCTGATCGCCGGCGGTCGGCAGTTCGTCGAACTGTGCGAGTTCGACAGGTTCAACATCAAGCGCATCCTCCGCGGCATCGCCGAGGATTTCGCAGCCAACTGGGATCTCGTCGACGAGCGGGTGTCGCCCGACGATCCCGGGCCGCTGGCACTCGACCTCGCAGCGGTCGTCGGTCCCGTCCGCCAGATGGCCGCGGTGGTCGTCCCGCCCGACGATTCCCAGGCTCAGCACCTCGCGGAAATGGCCGAGATCGTCGAGCGGCTCGAGCAACTCGACGCCGACGACGGGATCCGGCTCCCGCTCGAACTGCTCGCCGAGTTGAAGCGACCGGCCTCCAAGGCGCGCCGCGGCGGCCGCAAGACGTCGTGGAAGAACTTCGGCGGCGACGATGCACTCGGTGCACAGCGCGCCCGTGCGGGCGAAGTGGTCGATGGCATCGAGAGCGTCGTCGCCCAGGTCAAGGCGCACCGTCAGCTCGTGGTCGGGGTCGTGTTGCGCTGCTTCGTGCTCGACGGCGCGACCGAGCGGATGCGTGCCGGACGACTCGAGTTCCACGACCTCCTCGTGCTCGCCCGACGCCTGCTGGTCGAACGCGCCGACATCCGCCAGATGTTGCACCAGCGGTACGAGCGCGTGCTGCTCGACGAGTTCCAGGACACCGATCCGATCCAGCTCGAGATCGCGGTTCGCCTCACAGCCCAACCGGACGATCCCGGGCAGGATCGCGATTGGCGCGATCTGCGGCCGGTTCCGGGACGCCTGTTCATCGTCGGTGATCCGAAGCAGTCGATCTACCGGTTCCGTCGCGCCGACATCGCCCAGTACCTGCGCGCCGCCGACCAGTTGGGCGCCTCGTCGGTCGCGCTGTCGGCGAACTTCCGCTCGACGCGTTCGGTCATCGACTTCACCAACTCGGTGTTCGATGAGCTGATCACGTTCGAGGAAGACGCGCAGCCCTCCTTCCAGCCACTCGACGCCTGTCGCCCGGCGGCTCTGCTCGATCACGGGTCGGTCACCGTGCTCGGTGCCGACCGCCACGACGATCTCGATCGTTCCTGGGATGGCGAGGACGGGCCGGCCGACGAACTCCGCCGCCGCGAGTCGCTCGACGTCACCGCGGCGGTCTCGAGCGCGCTCGCCGAGGGCTGGCGGGTCGTCGAACGCACCGATGCCGACCCGAGCGGCATGCTCCGGCCGTGCCGACCGGGCGACATCTGCATTCTGCTCCCGAGCAGGCTGAGCCTTCCGGCGCTCGAGGCCGCGCTGCGCGATGCCGGCATCCCCTACCGGGCCGAGAACTCCTCCGTCGTCTACGCGACGGCCGAGATCCGCGACCTGCTACTCACGCTCCGCGCCGCCGACGACCCGACCGATCATCTCGCGCTCGTCGCCACGCTGCGGTCGCCCCTGTACGGATGCAGCGACATCGAGCTCTACGAGTGGCGCTCCGCAGGCGGGTCGTGGAGCCTGTGGAGCGAGCCGCCGACCGGCTTCGGCGACCATCCGGTCTCGGCCGCGATCGCCCACGTCCGTTCGATCGCGGAACGGATCGGCTGGACGACCCCCGCCGACCTGCTCGCCGCGGTCGCCGACGAGCGCCGGGTGCTCGATCTCGCGCTCGAACGACCCGATGCGCGCGACGTCTGGCGTCGCGTGCGGTTCGTCATCGAGCAGGCGAGGGCGTGGGCCGACGCGGGAGGTCACGGAATGCGCAGATATCTCACCTGGACCCGATTGCAGGCGGCAGAGGGTCGGGTGGCCGAGACGATCCTGCCCGAGCACGACGCCGATGCGGTGCGGATCATGACCATCCATGCCGCCAAGGGCCTCGAGTTCCCGATCACGGTCGTCGCCGGGCTGACGACGAGACGCAAGGGCACCGCGAGCAACCGTGCGGTGTTCGTCGGCGACGAGTGGATGCTCACCGGGAGCGGCGACGACGGACGCTTCAGCGCACATCAATCGATCGACGAACAGATGGGCGACGCCGAGCGCCGGCGCCTGCTGTACGTGGCATGCACCCGTGCCGTCGATCACCTCATCGTCTCGACGCACCGCGCCGTACCGCCCAAGAACAACGCCGACTACGAAGATCGCACGTCGCTCACCTCGGCCGAGCTGATGTACGTCGGAGGTGCGACCGAGGCTTGCGGGGTCGTCACCGCACCGTTCGAAGTGGTTCCGCTCGCACCGAAGACGGCCGCACCACTCCAGCTCGACCACTCCGATCCGCAGGCGTGGGCGGACGAACGAAACCGGGCGCTCGCCGCGGCCTCGCGCCGCACAGGTATCGCCGCGACCCGGCTCGCCGACGAGTTGCGGTCGGTCGCCGACGCCGAGCCGGTCGACGATGCCGGACTCGACAAGCACCCGGTCAACGTCGATCTCGCGCCGTGGCGTCGCGGGCGGTACGGCACGTCTATCGGACGCGCTGTACACGGCGTGCTGCAGTTCTGCGATCTCGAGCACGGCGACGACATCGCCACCCTCGCCCGCGCGCAGTGCGCCGCCGAGGGGATCATCGGGCTCGACGCCCGCGTGGCCGCACTGGCACGCTCGGCGCTGTCGGCGCCATCGGTTCGCCGGGTCGTCGAGGGTGCCGAGCACTGGCGCGAGCTGTTCGTCGCCGCTCCCGTGGCCGACCGCGTTCTCGAGGGGTACGTCGACCTGCTCGTACGCACTCCGGACGGGCTCGTCATCGTCGACTACAAGACCGACCAGTGGTCGGGATCGGCGCAGGCCGACGAGCGGATCGCCCGATATCGGCTCCAACTCGCCGCCTACGGGGTCGCGCTCGAGGGTGCGCTCGGCGAGCCGGTGGTCGGGGGCATCCTCGTGCGGTGCCGCCCCGATGCGCCGGCCGACGAGATCGAGATCGAGGGCTGGCCGGACGCGCTCGACGACGTTCGCCGGCTGGTGGCCTGAGAACGCTAGGGATCGCCCGGATGGTTGTGGGCGCGGATACGCACTGCCTTGTGATCGGGGGTGGGCGTCACGGCGCTTCGTCCGAGCTCCATCACGCCCTTCATCGCGAATCCCCACAGCCGGCGCACGAGCACGAGTGCGAGTAGCACCGCGAACGCGATCGCGGTCGGCACCAGGACGGTTGCAGCCAACAGCCGACGATCGTCGAGCAACAGGCTCATCAGGCCCGAGTCGACGCCGCTGCCATCGACGAGCAACGTACGCACCGGGTCTTCGAACTCGGGGCACTCGACGGAAGCGTCTTCCAGCCCGATCACGTCGTTCCCACCGAACAACGGTGTGGGCGGTCGCACCGTCGACGAGAGGCGGCCGTACTCGGGATCGAAACCCGCACCGACCAGGTACTGCTCGCCCTCGTCGAGGAACCGGTAGTCGGCGCCGTACCTGATGTCGATGAGCCCACCGACCGCCCACTGTCGCGTCGACCCTGCCCGCACCTGATCGATCTGGAAGCGGACGAACTGATCGCGATGATCCTTGCCGGTCGCCGTGCCGACGAACACCACGTCGGCGGGCTCGGGTGCCGTGCAACCCGCCGGCACGGGCACCAGTCGCGACTGGTTGTCGACCGGGTCGTCTGGCGACGCGGAGGCTAACGATGCGGACGCCACCGCGAGCAGCGTCGTGCCGACGATACAACCGATCAGCAGCCGCAGGCCCGGGCCGCGGTCCGCCAGCTTGGAGCGCGTCACGACCGCCAGCGTAGTGAGCGGGGGCCTCGACGGGGCGGCACCCAGAGGACTACCGACCCTTGAACTCGGGCTCGCGCTTCTCGATGAATGCGTGCAGGGCCTCGAGCGTGTCGCTCGTGGCGAAGTTGACCGATTGCGAGAGCCCCTCGTCGTCGAGCGCCTCCTCGAGCGTGACGTTGAGCGAGTTGTTGAGCAGGCGCTTCGTCATCGCGAGGGCGATCGGCGGGCCCGAGGCCAGCCGGCGCGCCCAGTCGACGACGAACGCGTCGAGTTCGCCGTCGGGCAACACACGGTTGACGAGCCCCAGGTCGTGGGCTTCGTCGGCGACGATCATGTCGGCGAACAGTGCGAGCTCTTTCGCCCTGTGCATCCCGATGCGTCGGGGCAGGATCCAGGAACCGCCGAAGTCGATGCTCAGCCCGCGGCGGGCGAAGATCTCCGAGAACCTCGCGGTCTCTCCGGCGACGACGAGATCGCAGCCGAGCGCCATGTTCATGCCCGCCCCGACGGCGTATCCCCGGACCTTGGCGATCGTCGGCTGTGGCATGCGGTGCAGTGTCAGGCAGACGTCGCCGACGTCGCGCATCGCCGCGAGCTGGTGCTTCTTCTCCGCCGGGTCGTCGCCGCCCAGATCGGCACCCGAGGAGAAATCTCCGCCTGCGCCGGTGAGGACGAGCACCCGATCGCTCGAACTCGTGGCGATCTCCCGGAACTGGTCGCCCAGTTCGATCCACATCCGGCGGTTTATCGCGTTCTTCCGCTCGGGACGGCACAGGGTGATCGTGACGACCCCGTCGTCGCGATCGATGGCGATCGTCTCGAGTTCGCTGCTCATCATGACGGCCGACGATACTGAGCGGCGTGGGCTTCAACCCTTACCGGAAGTTCCGCGCCAAGCCGGGCGACTATGTGCTCGTCATCGTGGCGGTACTGCTCGCGATCGCGCTCGTGGCCTGGGCGTTCCTCGGCTGACGCCGGCTCAGAACGCTCCCTCGTAGACCTTCACCTTGCTGCCGGTGATCGCGACGACGTCGAAACGGATCTCGACACCGCGCAGGTCGTGCGCTGCCAGCCACTCGACGGCGAGTCGTCGGATTCTGTGCTGCTTCGCGCGTCCGACCGCCGTGGCCGGTGGACCGTACCGGTCGGTTCGCCGCGCCTTCACCTCGCTGAACACGTAGGTGTTTCCCACCGACAGGACGAGATCGAGTTCTCCGGTGGCGGTACGCCAGTTGCGATCCGCGAGCGTATAGCCGAGGCGGCGGTAGTGGGTCAGAGCGAGATCCTCACCCCAACGCCCCCGCGCGAGATTGGCGTGATCGTGAGCGTTTCCTGTTGCCATTTGCCCTCCATCGTCGCCCCTGGCGACAACGTTGACGATGTGGGGTCACATGGACCGAGCGGCCACTCGGTGGGCCGAGGTCGGCGTAGGGCTGCACCCCTCGCCGGTGGTCATCGCCGAGCGTAACGCCGGAGATGAGGGCTGGCGACGGGGCGGGTTGTCAGGGGCAGTCGCTCAGCGTGCCGTACACACCCTGGGCGGCCGTTCCGACGCTCTGAACAGCAGTGGTCAGACTCGACACATTTTCCGACGAGATCTCGCCGCCGAGGTCGGAGATCGCGCTCTGCAGGTCGTCGACCGATTGTTCGAGGGCGTCGACCTCGTCGGCAGCCGCGTCGCTCGCTGTGTCGCCGAGCGTGTTCAAGTCGTCGTCCACCGCATCGAGAGCCGACTCGAGCCCATCGGTTCCCTCTGCCAGCAGGTCGACGTCGGCGAGTGCGGTCACGCTCTCTTCGAGCGAGGAGCCCGCCTGGCAGTACTTCTCCTGGGCTGATTCGCCGTCGCTGTCGTCATCGCTTCCGCATCCCGCGAGCAGGACCACCCCGATACCGGCGGCAACCAGCCACCTCCCCACGCGGTGCTCGCTTCGTTGGCGCTTCGGGCCGTGTTGCATCAATCGCATCCTTCCGTAGAACTCGCAGGATCGACCATGGATCTCGACCATGGATCTCGACAAACCACTCGGGCCGAGCTTCTCCTCGACACGCTCCGGGCAATAGAGCCGAAGGTCAGGAGACCCGAGGTAGGAGACTGTTCAGTAGTCGCGCTTCTCGCGGATCTTGGCGGCCTTGCCCTTGCGATCGCGCAGGTAGTAGAGCTTGGCGCGGCGCACATCGCCCTTCTTCACCACTTCGATCTTCGCCACGGTGGGCGTGTGCACGGGAAACGTGCGCTCGACGCCGACGCCGGAGCTGAGCTTGCGAACCGTGTACGTCTCGTGGATGCCGCCGCCCTGTCGGGCGATCACGTCGCCCTGGAAGATCTGGATGCGCTCCTTGCCGCCCTCGACCACGCGAACGTGCACCTTGAGCTCGTCACCCGCCCGGAAATCGGGGATGTCGTCGCGCAGCGAGTCGTTGTCGATCAGATCGGTGGCTTTCATGGCATCTTCCCTGGGTGGTAGCTGGGGCGTCGGATTCGCATCGATGGGGCTTGTGGTCCGGCGCCGATGCGGCCCGTCAATGATACGGGAGCGGGGGGAACTCTTCCAACAACGCGCGCTCATCATCTGAGATGCCGCCCCGACGCTCGACTAGGTCGGGTCGGCGCGCCAGCGTGAGATGGAGGCGCTGCGCCTGCCGCCAGCGCTCGATTCGCGCGTGATCGCCGCTGCGCAACACCTCGGGCACCGTCCAGCCCCTGAAGTCGGCGGGCCGCGTGTACTGGGGCTCCTCGAGAAGGCCGCTCTCGCCGAAGCTCTCGGTGACCGGACTCTCCGCGTTGCCCATCGCTCCGTCGCGGAGCCGGGTCACCGCCTCGATCACGACGCAGGCCGCGACCTCTCCCCCGCTGAGCACCACGTCAGCGATGCTCAGCTCGTCGTCGACGAGGTGCTCGCGCACACGGTGGTCGATTCCCTCGTAGCGACCGCAGAGCAAGCTGAACCCGTCGAGTTCGGCGAGTTCGTGGGCGATGGTCTGGTCGAAGCGGCGCCCGGTCGGCCCGAGTGCGATCAGCGGACGAGGCGGATCGCTGGCCTCGATCGAGTCGAATATCGGCTGCGCCCGCATCACCATGCCCGCTCCCCCGCCGAACGGTGCGTCGTCGACCGTGCGGTGCACATCTGTGGTTGGTTCGCGTATGTCGTGGAGGCGTAGGTCGAGCAGACCGCGCCGCCGCGCCCTGCCGAGCAGGCTCTCGGAACAGAAATCGTCGACGAGGCCCGGGAACAGCGCGAAGACGTCGATCTGCAGCGCGAGCGGGTCGGAATGACTCACAGGACGTCGAAGAGGCCGTCCGGGGTATCGACCGTGACGCGGCCCTTGTCGGCCGACACGATGAAGTTCGTCGGCACGAGGGCACCGGTGTGCAGTTCGAGCAGATCGGCTGCCGGGTTTGCGACCACGGCAACGCAGCGTCCCCACACGGTTCCGTCGACCTCGACTACCTCGGAACCGATCAACTCGTGGGTCCACAAGGCATCGGGATCGTCGATCGGTTCGCCGTAGAGCGGCGTGTCGAGAGCCCGCTCGGCACTCGCCCGGTCGGTGAGGTGTGCGAACTTGACGACCCTGCGCCCCTTGGAGGCTGTTCGGCTGCGTTCGACCACGTACTGGGCACCATCGGGGTCGACGAGAACCGATCCGACCGTCAACCGCTCGTCGAGGTTCGAGGTGAGCTGGACGAACACATCGCCCGCCAGACCGTGCGGCCGGCGGATGTGCCCGATCTCGAGCAGCCCCTCGGGAGGGTTCTCAGTCGAGGAACTCGATGTCGATCTCGACATCGTCCTTGCTCGCTGCGGCGCGGGTGACGGTACGGATGCTCGCTGCCGTGCGGCCGCGGCGCCCGATCACGCGCCCGAGGTCGCCGTCGCCGACGCGAACGTTGAGCGCCGGACGGTTGCCCGATTCGTCGACCTCGACCGTGACCTCGTCGGGGTTGTCGACGATCGACTTGACAATGTGCGTCAAGACGTCGACTGCGGTGGGTGCCGTCTCGCTCATCTGGCGGCCTTCTCGGTCTGGAACGCCTCGATGGCACCGGAGATCTCGAGCAGCTTGCGAACGCGGTCGGTCGGCTGCGCACCGTGCGAGAGCCAGTGGACGGCCTTGTCGTTGTCGACGGTGAGGGCCGACGGATCCTGGCGTGGGTCGTAGTGACCGATTATCTCGATGAAGCGCCCGTCGCGAGGTGAACGCGAATCGGCCGCAACGATGCGGTATTGGGGCTGCTTGGTCTTGCCAACACGTGTGAGTCGCAGCTTCACTGCCATCTGAATCGTCACTCCTGGATCGAACGAGAACGTCGCAAGGCTAGCGGCGGCGAGCGGGATTCCGGTCAGCGATAGGTGATCGAGACATCAGCGATGCTGGCCGCCGGGAAGGCCGGGGAGGTCGGACATCCCCGGCAACGCGGACAGGTCGAGTGACGAAGGATCGAGGTCGATGCCCGGCGGGAGCCCCCTGCCGCGCTTGCCCTTCTTGCCGCGCTTGGCCGACCCCATCCCGCCCATCTTCTTCATCATCTTCTGCATCTCACCGAATTGCTTGACCAGGCGGTTGACGTCGCCGACCTGCGTTCCGGAACCTTCGGCGATGCGCATCCGCCGACTGCCGTTGATGACCACCGGCTGGGCACGTTCCTCGGGCGTCATCGACCGGATGATCGCCTCGATCGGCTTGAGGTCGTCGTCGTCGATGCTGGCGCCCTTGAGTTCCTTGGGGATGCCGGGCATCATGCCCACCAGATTGCCGATCGATCCCATCTTCTTGAGCTGCTGCATCTGCTCGAGGAAGTCGTCGAGCGTGAACTGACCCTCGAGCAGTCGGGCGGCGGCCTCCTCGGCCTCGTCGGCCTCGAACGCCTGCTCGGCCTGCTCGATCAGGGTCATGATGTCGCCCATCCCGAGAATGCGGCCCGCCATCCGATCGGGGTGGAACTGCTCGAACTCGTTGAGCTTCTCGCCCGTCGACGCGAACGCGATCGGTCGCCCGATGACCTCCTTGACCGACAGCGCGGCGCCACCTCGGGCATCGCCGTCGAGCTTCGACATGATCACGCCGTCGATACGCAGCGTCTCATCGAACGCCACGGCGGTCTGCACGGCGTCCTGGCCGGTCATCGCGTCGATCACCAGGAACGTGTAGTCGGGGTCGACAGCGCCCGAGATGAGGCGCACCTGCTCCATCATCTCGGTGTCGATCGAGAGGCGGCCGGCGGTGTCGACGATCAGTACGTCGCGCCCGAGTCGCTTCGCCTCGTCGAGGCCGTCGGCCGCGGTGAGCACCGGATCCTCGGGATCGGAGAACACCGGCACGTCGATCTGCGCTCCGAGGGTGCGCAACTGCTCGACCGCGGCCGGACGCTGCAGATCGGCGCCGACGAGAAGCGGCTGGCGGCCCTGGCCCTTGAACCAGGCGGCGAGCTTGGCGGCGGCGGTCGTCTTGCCGGAACCCTGCAGGCCGGCGAGCAGCACGACGGTCGGCGGCTTGCTCGCATAGGTGATCGAGAGCGTCTCGCCGCCGAGCGCCCTCGTCAGTTCATCGTTGACCGCCTTGATGACCTGCTGGCCCGGATCGAGCGACTGCGAGCGGGTGGCGCCGATCGCACGCTCACGGATCCGGTTGCACACCGAGCGCACGACGGTGACGTTGACGTCGGCCTCGAGGAGTGCCGTGCGGATCTCCTTCATCACCTCGTCGACATCGGCCTCGGTGAGGCGGCCCTTGCCGCGGATCTTCTTGATGACCCCTTCGAGACGGGTGGACAGGTTGTCGAACATCAGGGTGCGAGGCTACCGGTGGCTGCTCACCGGTCGAAGAGTGCGCCGATGAACTCGTCGGGGTCGAACGGGACGAGATCGTCGATCGTCTCGCCGATACCGACGAGCTTGATCGGGATACCGAGTTCGGTCTCGATTGCGAACACGATGCCGCCCTTGGCCGAGCCGTCGAGCTTTGTGAGCACTACACCGGTGACATCGGTCGCCTCGCGGAACTCCCGCGCCTGGGCGAGGCCGTTCTGTCCGGTGGTCGCATCGATGACGAGCAACGTCTCGGTGACCCGGCCCGCTCCCTTCTCGGCGACCCGGCGCACCTTGCGCAGCTCGTCCATCAGGTTGGTCTTGGTGTGCAGACGGCCGGCGGTGTCGGCCATCACGAGATCGAGATCGCGCGAGGCAGCCCGCTCGACACCGTCGTAGATCACCGCGCTCGGGTCGCCGCCATCGGCACCGCGCACGATGTCGACCCCGGACCGTTCGGCCCATGTCGTCAACTGCTCGGCCGCCGCGGCGCGGAACGTGTCTCCTGCCGCGAGGAGCACCGATCGGCCCTCTTCGACCTGCTGGTTGGCGAGCTTGCCGATCGTCGTCGTCTTCCCGACGCCGTTGACGCCGACGAACATCCAGACGTTCGGGCTCCCCGGCCCACCGGGCTCGAAGTGCAGCGATCGATCGGATCCGGCGAGCCGTGCGGTCATCTCGGACTGCAAGCCGTCGAGCAGCTGCTCGGGCTCGGTGATCTCCTTGCTCTCGACCCGTGTCCGCAGCTCGCCGAGCAGCTCGTCGGTGAGCCCGACGCCGACGTCGGCGCGCAGCAGCGCCTCCTCGAGGTCGTCGAAGTCCTCGTCGGACAGCCCCGCACGACCGAGCACACCGGTGAACGCACCGGCGAACGTCGACCTTGCCTTCGACATGCGGTCGCGCAGGGTCGCCGGCGCGATCTCGACGACCTCTTCGGGCTCGATCGTTTCGGGTTCGGCGACGAGCGTGTCGCCGTCGGGCGCCCTCGGGGGGGGCGTGTCGGGCGCGGCGGGCGGCGTCGCCCGGCGGTCGGCGCGCTGCGCGTTGCGGCGGCTGACGACGATGACGCCGACACCGAAGGCCACCACGAGAACGGCCAGGACGAGAAAGATGACTTCGAAGCCCATCGCCGATCGACGCTATCTGCACCGCAGGACGACGGGCGGGAGAGCGGGGCGGTGGTTCAGGCGACCGTGCTGCTGGCGACCGTGGTGGTGGAGACCCGCTCGGTGACGACCTTGCTGGATCCACCCGGCTGCATGCTGACCCCGAGCAGGGAGTCACCAGCCTCCATCGTGCGCTTCTGGTGCGACACGATGAGCAGCTGGGCGTCCTTGCGGAACTCCGCGACGAGTCCCAGAAATCGGTGCAGGTTCACGTCGTCGAGGGCCGCCTCGACCTCGTCCATCACATAGAACGGAGACGGTCGCGACCGGAACACGGCGAACAGATAGGCGAGCGCCGTCAGGCTGCGCTCGCCGCCCGAGAGCAGCGACAGCTTCTTGACGTTCTTGCCTCCCGGCTTGGCCTCGATCTCGATGCCGGTGTTGAGCAGATCGTCGGGATCGGTCAGCGTGAGACGGCCACCGCCGCCGGGGAAGAGCAGGGCGAAGAGTTGGGTGAAGTTGTCGCTGACGTCGGCGAACGCCGCGGCGAACACGTTCTGGATCTCGCCGTCGACCGCGGCGATCACCCTGGACAGCTCGCGTCGGGTGCGGCGCACGTCGTCGAGCTGCTCCTCGAGGAACGAGTGCCGGGACTGCAACTCGTTGAACTCCTCGAGCGCCAGCGGGTTGATCGGACCGAGCAGGCGGAGTTCGCGCTCGAGTTCGCGCACGCGACCGGCGGGCGAGGCACCGTCTGGGAGTTCCGGCATCTCGGCGGCCTCGGCGACCGCCGGCTCGATGTCGAGCTCGCGCCGGACGTTCTCGACCGCCGTCTCGAGGCGCAGCTTCGCCTCGGCCTCGCCGAGTTCGGCCTTGCGCGCACGCTCGCGGGTGGCGTCGAGGCGGTGCTCGTGGTCGGTGCGATCACGGCGGTCGCGTTCGAGATCGGACGTCAGACCCTGCACCTCGGCACTCCAGCGCCGGCGGCGCTCGGCAAGCTCGGCGTGGTGGGCCTCGACGACGACAGCGTGAGCCGAGACCAGCTCGGCGAGGCGGTCGATCTCGGCGATCGAGCGTTCGACCTCGACCCGTCGTCCTTCCGCCGCCATGCGAGCATCCGCATCGGCCCTCAGCCGGGCCTCGACCTCGGCCAAGTGGCCCTCGAGCAGCTGTCGGCGTTCGAGCAGCCCCGCATTGGCGACCTCGAGATCCTTGCGGCGGGAGGCGAGTGCGGCGGCGCGCGCCTCGAGATCGACGCGCAACTCGCTGCGCGTGCGAGCGGCGTCGACCTCGGCCTGCTCGTCGGACTCGAGCGCCGGAAGCAGTGCTTCGAGTTCTCCGATACGGGCGATCTCGCGAGAGGTGTTGCCGGCGGCATCGGAGATCGTGGTGGCGAGCACGTCGAGTTCGGTCCGGATCTCGCGCTGCTCGCCCTGCGCCCGGGCGAGGCCTTCGGACGCGGCGATGAAGCGGGCGTCGTTCTGGTCGAGCCGACGCACGAGTTCTTCTTCGGTCGAGCGCGCTCGGGCGAGCGCCTCGACCGCCGCATCGACCTCCCGGTCGGCCTCGGCGAGCCGCGCATCGGCCTGTGTCGCCCGTTCGATCGCATCGTCGAGCGCGGCGGCGGTCGCACCGGCGCCGGCCACGCCGAGGCGCCATCCGGTGAGCCCGAAGCGGTCGCCCTCCGGTGTCACCACGGTGGCTCCGGGATGAGCGAGGGCAGCATCGACAGCGCCCGCGAGATCGTCGATCCGTACGGCGGACCCGATCAGCCCGTCGAGCAGTTCGTCGACCTGGGCGTTGCGCGACCGGGTGTGCGGTCGCACCGGCGTGCCGACCAGCGGCGCGTCCTGCGCGGACATGCTGGCGCCGAGCGCGAGTATGGCGCCGCTCGTCTCGGATTCGCGAAGTGCGTAGAGCGCGCGGCGACCCGCACCCGGATCGTCCACGACGACGGCGGTCAGCGACTCACCGAGTGCGGCCACGACCGCCGGCTCCCAGCCATCGTCGATCTCGATCAGATCGAGCAGTGTTCCGAGAACGCCATCGATTCCGGCCAGACGTTCGGCACCCGCCCGCTCGCGAGCGGCATCGAGTGCCATCTGCAGGGCGTCGACCCGGGCGGACCACCGAGATGTCTCCTCGGCTGCCCCGTTGCGTGCGGCCCGGCGCGACTCGAGCGTCGCCTCGGCGGCGGCGAGTGCCCGCTCGGCATCGGCCACGTCGTGCACCAGGGGAATCTCCCTCGTTCCGGCCTCGTCACACTCACCACGGAACCTGACGGCCTCGGCCTCGACCGCGGTCGACCGGGAACGCAACACCTCGCCGCGCGACTCGAGGCGGCGCACCTCGCCCTCGACGCGCTCGCGAGAGGCGCTAACCGAACGGAGTTCGCCGCGAACCTCGGCGGCGGCGCTGGCGGCCCGACTGCCCGAGGGATCGGCACCGATCGCCTCGATCACGCGCCCGCGCTCGGCGGCGAAGCCGGTCTCGTCGAGCAGCAGTTGCTCGGCGCGCGGTGCCACGGTCTCGAGTTCGCCGGTGACGGCGACGAGTTCGTCGCCGAAGCGCGCCGCGTCGGCCTCGAGATTGGCGACGACGCCGGCATCGAGGAGTTGCCCGCGGTCGCGTTCGAGCGACCGTCGACGCTCGACGATGACCGCGGCGAGTCCCCTCGAGCGCTCGCGGAGGTGCTCGACGCGGACGAGCCGATCACCGATGTCGCTCGCACCGCGCGCCGTGAGTTGGGCCTCGATCGCCATGATCGAGGTGTCGAGTGAGGCGAGCGACCTCTTCAGTTCAGCCTCGTCGCGCCCGCTGTCGATGCGGTCGGCGGCGAGCGATTCGAGCTTTGTCCGCAGACCGGCGATCTCGCGACCGGCGACGAACGTCTTCAGCTCGGTCAACTCGTCGATCAGCGTGCCGTGTCGCTCGGCGGCCTTGGCCTGGCGCTCGAGCGGCCTGAGCTGGCGGCGGACCTCGCGCAACAGGTCCTGCACCCGCAAGAGGTTCGCCTCGGTCGCGTCGAGTCGGCGCTCGGCCTTCTCCTTGCGCTTGCGGAACTTGAGGACACCGGCCGCCTCCTCGATGATCGCCCGCCGATCCTCCGGACGGGCGTTGAGAACGCCGTCGATCTGTCCCTGGCTGACGATCACGTGCTGCTGCCGGCCGACGCCCGCGTCGGAGAGCAGTTCCTGCACGTCGAGCAGACGGCACGGTGCACCGTTGATCGCATACTCGGACTCGCCGCTACGGAACAACGTGCGGGTGAGCATGATCTCGCCCAACTCGATTCCGAGCATCCCGTCGGAGTTGTCGATGGTGATCGCCACCTCGGCGCGCCCGAGCGGCGCTCGGGTCGCCGTGCCGGCGAAGATGACGTCGTCCATCTTCTGACTCCGCACCGACTTGGGGGCCTGGGCGCCGAGCACCCAGGCGATGGCGTCGACGACGTTCGACTTGCCCGATCCGTTCGGGCCGACCACGACGGTGACGCCGGGCTCGAGCGTCAAGGTCGTGCTCTCGGCAAACGACTTGAAACCCTTGAGGGTGAGACTTTTCAGGAACACGGCAACCCAGAAGATATCCGCGCGCCGGCCGCGCACACCGGTATGCCCCTCATCGCTGACAGACCGGGCAGAAGTGGGTGCTGCGCCCGCCGCTGGTGGTCCGTCTCACCCATCCCCGGCCACACGTGATGCAGCGCTGCCCCTCGCGCCCGTACACACGGTGTTCGTCCTGGTAGCTGCCCCCACTCCCCATCAGGTCGACGTACTGTGCGTCGGCCAGCGTCGAGCCTCCGGCCCGGATCGCCTCGGTCAGAACTTCGAGGATCGACGTGTGCAGACGCGCCTCGGCGCGGGGCGAGAGCTCGTTCGCCGCGCGTGCCGGATCGAGGCGCGCGTCGTGGAGGATCTCGTCGGCGTAGATGTTGCCGATGCCCGCGATCGCGTGCTGATCGAGCAGCAGCGGCTTGAGCGCCCGTCGCGTCGACCGGACGATCGATCGCAGCGCTGCACGATCGAAGTCGTCGGCGATCGGGTCGGGACCGAGACGGGCCAGCCCTGGAACCTCGATCTCGACGCGATCGGGTGCGAACACGACGACCTCACCGAACGTGCGAGGGTCGACGAACCACGCCTCGCGACCGTCGTCCAACGACAACACGACGTGCGTGTGCGGCGGTCGGACGGCACCAGCCTCGGCGAGCAGTACCTGTCCACTCATCCGGAGGTGGATCATCAGGTGGTCACCGGAGTCGAGTGGCATCAACAAGTACTTGCCCCGCCGATCGGCCCGCTCGACGACGGTGTTGGTGAGGTCGTGGATCAGCGCCTCGCGAGATGTGCGCCGCACCACCCGTTCGCGGCCGACGTCGACCCGGGTGATGCGCCGGCCGACCAGATGTTGTTCGAGTCCTCTCCTGACGGTCTCGACCTCCGGCAGTTCGGGCATCCGGTCGATCCGGTCTCAGGCCGAGCGATCGAGCGCCGCGCACGCCTCGGTTGCCGCGCCCTGCTCCGCCGCCTTCTTCGAACGGCCGATCCCGGTGCCGAGGACCGTCCCGTCGACCATCGCCTCGGCCGTGAACGTCTTGGCGTGGTCGGGCCCGGCCGATCTGATCCGATAGGTGGGAATCCCCCGTCCGTGACGCGCGCTCAGCTCTTGGAGCTGGGTCTTGTGGTCGAGCTGATCGAGACGGTCGACCGACCTCCTCATCCTCGGCACGACGAGCCTGGACACCATTTCGTATGCCGCGTCGGCGCCACCGTCGACATAGACGGCGGCGATCACCGCCTCGAACGTATCGGAGAGGATCGATGGCTTCTCCGCGCCTCCGGCGCCCATCTCACCCTTGCCGAGCAGGATGTGAGGACCGAGATCCAGTTCCTCGGCGACCTCAGCGAGGGCGAGGGCGTTGACGACGCTCTTGCGGAGGTCGGTGAGCGTGCCCTCGGGCAGTTCGTCGAACTCGCTGTAGGCGAGGTCGGCGACCACCCAACCGAGCACGGCGTCACCGAGGAACTCGAGCCGCTCGTTGCTCTCGACTCCCTCCGTCTCCGCGCACCATGACCGGTGGGCGAGGGCACGCGAGAGCAGCGACAGATCGGTGAATCGGTGACCGATGCGTTCGGCGAGCCGCTCGAGCCGCTCGCGCTCGGACGCGGTGTGGTCAACCACCGGCTCGGTGGCTGACGCGGGTGAGCGTCACTCGGCTGTGACCCGGTCGTACACGTAGTCGACGGCGTCGCGCACGGTCTTCAGGTCTTCGAGATCCTCGTCCTCGATGCGGAACCCGACCGTCCGCTCGCTGAGCTCGTCCTCGAGCGCCTCGACGAGTTCGATCAGCGCGAGCGAGTCGGCGTCGAGGTCGTCGGCGAGAGCCTGCCCCTCGCTGATCGTCGACGGTTCGATCTCGAGTATGTCGGCGAGCCGGTCGCGGACGATCCCGAAGATCTCGTCGCGGTCGATCGGTCCCTGTTCCACGTGGGTCTCTGCTGGCACTCCGCCAGGTTATCCGCGCACCGTGACCCGGCGGCGAAATGGTCTCAGGAGAGCAGGGCGATGGCCTCGGCCATCTCCGCGACGATCTCGTGCTCGATCAAGTCGCGGGCCACGCCGATGCCGTTCTCGATCGCTGTCGAGCTCGAGGAACCGTGGGCGATGATGCAGACCCCGTCGACGCCGAGCAGGACCGCGCCGCCGTAGGTGTCAGGGTTCAGCGTCTCGTAGAGGGGAAGGAGCGCCGGCATCAGGGCGTCGGCGTGCGCCTGGTACTGCGGTTCGGACGAGAACGCCTCGAAGAGCCCACCGATCACCGCCTTCATCCCCCCTTCGAGCGTCTTGAGCACAACGTTGCCGGTGAATCCATCGGTGACACAGACGTCGACGGCATCGCTCATGACATCACGACCCTCGACGTTGCCGACGAAGTCGATCCCGGGAGCCGCGGCGAGCAGGCCGTGGGCGTCCTTTCGGAGCTGGTCTCCCTTGCCGGGCTCCTCACCGATGTTGAGGAGGCCGACGCGCGGCGCGGGGATGTCGAAACGGTGCCGCGCGTAGACACTGCCCATGACGGCGAACTCGATCAGCCACTCGGCCTGCACCTCGGCGTTTGCACCGGCGTCGAGCAGCACGGTCGGTGTGGAGCCCGGTACCGGGATCGGGGTCGCCACCGCGGGGCGCTTGACCCCTCGGATACGTCCCATCCGCAGGAGTGCAGACGCCATCGTCGCGCCGGTGTTGCCGGCGGAGATCATGGCGCCTGCCCGACCGTCCCGCACCGCCTCGGCGGCGCGGACGAGGGTCGAGTCCTTCTTGCGGCGGACGCCCTGCGCCGGATCGTCGTGCATGCCGATGATCTCGGATGCCTCGATCAGTTCGAGTGACGTGCCGTCCGAGCCGCTGGTGTCGAGGTCGGCCGGACCGACGAGAACGACGGGAATTCCGGTGGCGGCCGCGGCGTACGCACCGGCGAGGATCGCGCCTGGTGCGTCGTCGCCGCCCATCGCGTCGACGGCGATCGGGAGCATTCGATCAGCCGACGTCGACGGCGACGCGATCGCGGTACCAGCCGCACGTCGGGCAGACCGTGTGCGGGGTCTTCGCATTCCCGCAGCGCGGGCACAGGCTCCGAGCCGGGGCCTTGAGCTGCCACGCGCTGGCCCGACGGCTGCGCGTCTTGGACTTCGAGGTCTTCTTCTTCGGGACGGCCATCGCTTGATCTCCGTTGTCGCTGTCGACCGGAGGTCGACGAGTCTCGGCTGGGGCTGGACGGACTCGTCACAGCGGCCGCATCACGATATCGGGCGGATCCGCCGTTCGGGACGGTGACGGTGAAGTCATCCGTCAATCGTTGCGATCGTCCGATGCCGGTTCGTCATCGATGACGAGATCGTCGAGCACCGCCCAACGCTCGTCGGTCACGTCGGATTCGCATCGACAAGATGCGTCGCTTCGGTCGGCGCCGCAGTGCGGGCACAGCCCGACACAGTCGAGCCCGCAGAGCCGCTCGCCGTCGAGTTCGAGCAGGAGCATCTCGCGCACCATCGGGACGAGATCGAGCCGTCCGTTCTCGATCTCGAACGCATCGGGGTCGGTGACCTCGATCTGGTAGAGCTCATCGAGTTCGACGATCGCGGCGCCCGACAGTGCGGTCAGGCAGCGTCGGCAGAGACTCTTCCAACGGGCGCTGGCGGTTCCCTCGACGATGATCCCGGCGTCGAGCGCCTCGAGTCCGATCACCACGTCGACATCGCCGTCGAGCGTGTGGTGCTCGACGCCGAGCGCGTCCGCGGGAACGTGCGCCTCGATCCGCTTGGTGGCGCCGGGCTGACGCAGCAACTCGACGGCATTGACGCGCAGCGGCCGCAACCAATCGGTCATCCGTTCACGATACGGGGATCGCGGCGAGGTTCAGGCGACGCTGAGCCGCGGTGCAGCCAGGCCGACCGTCCTGCAGGTCAGTCGTCTTGGTCGAAGAAGGCGTTCGTCGGGTCGTCGTCAGCCTCGATCGCCGTGGTCTCGTCGGGCTCGCCACCGATCGACAGGCGCTGACGGCCCGAGTTGACGGTCTTGGAGAGTTTGTCGAGGAGGATCTCGAACGATCCGAGCCGCTGATCGAGGAAGTCCTCGGTCTCGTGCCGGAGGCGGCGCGAGTCGGCCTCGGCGGTCTCCATCACGCTGCGGGCGCGTTGCTCGGCGGCGCGGACGACCTCGGTCCGCTGGACCATCCGTTCGGCCCGCACGCGAGCGGCCTCGAGGAGTTCGTCGGCCTCGCGACGCGTCTTGGCGACGAATTCCTGACGCTCCTTGAGCATCCACCGTGCCTGGCGGAGTTCCTCGGGAATCCGATGGAGCGACTCTTCGAGGAGTTCGATGATCTCGTCGCGGTCGATGCGCGGCGACGACGACAGCGGCATTGTCGGAGCGGTCGCGACGATGTCGATCGCCCGGCGGAGCAGCGTCTCCGCGTCGCCGACGACCATCGCCGACTGCTGGTCGGTGTAGTCGTCGGCCTCGTCGTACTCGTCGCCCTGATCGCGGTAACCGTCGTCGTAGCTCATCGCTCAGTTCCCATCACTGTCGTCGAAGATCGTGCTCAGCGCCGCCGCAACGGTCGGCGGCACCAGGTGGCCCGTGTCCCCACCGTACTTCGCGATCTCGCGGACGAACCGGCTGCTGATGTATCCGAGGGCCGGGCTGCACGGGAGGAACACGGTTCGGATGCCGGTGACGGCGTGGTTGTTCTGGGCCATCTGTTGCTCGATCTCGAAGTCGCCGGCGGTGCGCAGACCCTTGACGATGAAATCGACGTTCGCGCGGTCGGCCGCCTGGACGGCGAGTCCGGTATGGAGTTCGACGGAGACGCCATCGAGACCGCGCACCGCGTCGCTGGCGAGTTCGGCGCGCTGCTCGACCGGGAAGAGACCCGTTCGCTTCGACGGGTTGTGCATGATCGCGACGACGACCGTGCCGAACAGTTCGTGCGCCTGCTCGATCACGTCGACGTGTCCGAGATGTATCGGGTCGAAGCTTCCGGGGTACAGCACACCCCGGGTCGGATGGTCACGGCTCATCGGAGTGAGAACCATAGTTCGGGCGTCCGGGTCGGGAATTCAACGTTCGAGGAACGTCACGCGCGCCCGGCCGTACTTCTTGGCTCGCACAACGGTGAAGCCGGCGCCGCCGACGACTTCGTGGCCCGACTCGGCGACCAGTAGTCCTGCGCGAACGGCCTCGAGCAGTTCGTCCCACCGATCGAAGTCGTACGGCGGGTCGGCGAAGACGATGTCGACGTCGAGTCTCGGCGCCAGCGACAGCGCGTCGCCCGACAGCACGCGACTTCGGGCCGTGAGGTCGAGGGCGGTCAGGTTCCGGTCGAGGGCTCGCAGCGCCGCCCGGTCGCGCTCGACGAAGACGCAGTGTTCGGCACCTCTCGACAGCGCCTCGATCCCGACCGCCCCGCTACCGGCGTAGAGATCGGCGACGAGCGCCCCCTCGAGCACTCCCGCGCTACCGAGCGAGTTGAAGATCGCCTCGCGCACGCGGTCGGTCGTCGGACGGGTCGATGTGCCGTCGGGCGCGATCAACTTCCGCCCTCCCAACTCTCCGGCGATGATCCTCATCTTTCGGATGATACGGAGCGTCGGGCAGACTGTGGGCATGCTCGAGCCCGATGCCGAGATCATGTGCATCGACTGCGGTGGACGGTGTCATCTGCTCACCGCTCCGCGCGAAGACGATCGCTGGGAGCCCGGCGACATCGTCGCGTACCGCTGCGTCGATTGCCTCGACCGGTGGGATCTGGTGCTGCCCGACAACGACGAGGACGTGCGGCGCGGCGACGGCTGACGCCGCCCGCCGACCGCGCTCAGCCCTTCGCCAGGAACTCCTCCTCGCGGTCGCTGAACACCAGGTCGAGTTCGTCGGCGAGCGCGGCCTGGCCGGCCAGTTCCGGGTCGGCGTCGATGATCTCGAAGGCCGCCTCGCGCGCCGCCTCGACCAGTGCGCGATCGCGCCGCAACGAAGCCAGCTTGAGGTCGCTGCGGCCCTTCTGCGCCGTCGACATCAGGGTGCCCTCACCTCGGAGGTCGAGGTCGACCTCGGCCAACTCGAAGCCGTCGGTCGTCGCGACGACCGCCGCGACCCGCGGCCGCTGCTCGTCGGTCTGCGGGGTGTCGAGCCAACAGTTGGACGCGTGCCGGCCACCGCCCACGCGCCCGCGCAGCTGGTGGAGCTGCGCTATTCCGAACCGGTCGGCATCGAGGATCACCATCACGGTCGCATTCGGTACATCGACGCCGACCTCGACGACCGTCGTGGCGACGAGCACGTCGAGGCCCCCCGCGCGGAACAGATCCATCGTGAGTTCCTTCTCGGCCGGAGTCAGACGACCGTGGAGGAGCCCGAGCCGCAGACCGTCCAGCTCATCGCGCGCCAGGCGATCGAACGTCTCCTCGGCCGAGGCGACCTCGAGCTTCTCGCTCTCCTCGATGAGTGGGCAGACGACGTAGGCCTGCCGTCCGGCTGCTACGTGCTCGCGGACGTCGGCCCAGACGCCGGTCTCCATCAACGGCCCGTTCGCCCAATGCGTCGCGATCGCGGTCCGGCCCGGCGGCATCTCGTCGAGGACGCTCACGTCGAGATCGCCGTAGACCGTCATCGCTGCGGTGCGCGGGATCGGGGTCGCCGTCATCACGAGGGTGTCGGGAACGGTCGCGCCGTCGGTCTTGTCACGCAGTGCAGCCCGCTGCTCGACACCGAAGCGGTGCTGCTCGTCGACGACGACGACGCCCAGGCTCCGGAAGTCGACCGCATCCTGGATCAGGGCGTGCGTACCGATCGCGATGTCGATCGATCCGTCGGCCAGCCCGGCGAGGATCTCGCGGCGGTCGGCGCCGGTGACACGATTGGTGAGCAATTCCACGCGCAAGGGCCGCTCGCCGAAGAGGTTGCCCTCCGGGTCGGGCACGATCACGCCGGAGAGCATCTCGCGCACGCCCGCCGCGTGCTGCTCGGCCAGTACCTCGGTCGGCGCCATCAACGCTGCCTGATGGCCACCCTGAACCGCAGCGAGCATCGAGGCGACCGCGACGACGGTCTTGCCCGAGCCGACGTCGCCCTGGAGGAGGCGGTGCATCGGGTGTGGCGCGGCGAGATCGGCGGCGATCTCAGCGATCACGCGCTGCTGTGCACCGGTCAACGCGAAGTCGAGGGCACCGTAGAAGCGGTCGGCCAACTCGCCGTCGACGTCGTGGACGAGCCCCCGCGACTCGCGTTCCATCTCCCGCTTGCGCAGGACGAGTACGAGCTGGACACGCAGGAGCTCGTCGAACGCGAGGCGACGCCGGGCCGCTTCCTTCTCGACCATGTCGTCGGGATGATGGATTCCGTGCAGCGCGGCTCCCCGCTCGGTGAGGCCGTGTCGACGCAGGATCGACAGCGGAATCGGGTCGTCGACGCCGCGCTCGGCGCACCGCCGCAGGGCCTCGTCGATCCATCCCGCGAGCTCCCAGGTGCTGAGCTGAGCCTTCTCGCTCTGCGGATAGATCGGCACGATCTTGCCGGTCCGGTCGCCGATCAGGTCGACGATCGGGTTCGTCATCTGAAGGCCACCGCGGTAGGTGTCGACCTTGCCGAAGAGTGCGATCTGGAGGCCCTCGCGGAGCTGCCGTTCGCGCCACGGCTGGTTGAAGAACACGACATCGATGCGCCCCGAGCCGTCGCCGACGTTCACGTTGACCATCGTGCGCCGGTTGCGGGTCATGCGTTTGCGCACCGATCGCACCGTGACGAGTACGAGTGCCTCCTCGCCGACGGTGAGGTCGGCGACCCGTGCCTCGTTTGTGCGGTCGACCCACCTCCGCGGGTAGGTGGTGAGTAGATCGAAGACGTTCTCGATGCCGACCGCTACGAGCGAGGTGAGCTTCTTCTCGCCGACACCCTTCAGGCGCTCGACCGGGATGGCGGCCAGATCGCGGAGGGTGATCGGGGTCACTCGACCCCGAACAGGTAGGGGTAGAGCGGCTGGCCGCCGAACTGGATCTCGACCGCGATGTCGCCGCGGTTGTCGCCGATCCAGCCCTCGATCGCGCGGGTGACGTCCTCGGGTGCATCGGCGCCGGTCAGGACGGTGAGCAGCTCGGCGCCGTCGCCGACGATCTCCTCGAGCAGATCGATGGCGGCCTTCTCCATCGAGGCATTGGCGGCGACGATTCCGTCGTTGCGCACGAGCCCGATCCAATCCCCTTCGCGCACCGGTCCCACCTCGCTGATCGTGTCGCGGATCGCCTGTGTGAGCTCACCGGTCACCACCGAGGCGGCAGCCTCGTCCATCTGTTCGTCGTTCGCGTCGACACCCGCCTCGGGGTCGTAGACCATGAGTGCGGCGAGCGCCTCGGGCATCGAACGTGTGTGGACGACGGCGACCCGCTTGTCGGTGAGGGCGTCGACCTGCTCGGCGACCGGGATGATGTTCTTGTTGTTCGGGAGGATCACGACCTCGTCGGCGTTGACGTGCTCGACGGTCTCGAGCAGTTCCGATGTGGAGGGGTTGAGCGTCTGACCACCTGTGACGACACCCTGCACACCGAGCTGGGCGAACAACTCGACGATGCCGTCGCCCGTGCACACCGCAACCACCGCGGTGGTCACCGGTGGGAGGCCCGCCGCCGGTATCCGATCTGCGGGCGGACGGCCGGTACCACTGGCAACGCCTCCGAAGTCGGCCTCGCGCCGGGCGTGCTCCTCGTCGACCTCACCGAAGAGATCCGAGACCCGGATGTCCTTGGGCCGACCGTCGAGGTCGAGCGCGACCTCGATCGCCGCGCCGATGTCGTTGGTGTGGATGTGACAATTCCACAGAGCATCTCCCCCGACGACGACGATCGAGTCGCCGATCGCGCCCCATCCGCTCTTGAAGTCGTCGATGCGCTCGTCGGCGAGGTCCATGAAGTACATCACCTCGTAGCGCTGCTCGCTCACGTCGAGCTCGCCCTCGGTCGCCGAGGTGCGATGCGCGACAGCGGCGAACGCCTCACCCACCGCGCCCGCGGAACCGTCGTCCGGTTCGGCCTCGGGCAGCGGATCGCCGGCGACGACGTGGAGTGCGGAATCGAGGAGGAGGAGGTAGCCCGCCCCGCCCGCGTCGACGACGCCGGCATCCTTCAGCACCGCGAGTTGCTCGGGCGTGTTGTCGAGCGCGATCTTTCCCGCGTCCCTCGCGGCGCGGACGACGTCGGCGAGCGATCCACCCGCGTCGGCGGCCGCGCGTGCCGCCTCGGCCGAGACGCGGGCGACGGTCAGGATCGTGCCCTCGATCGGCTTGAGCACGGCCTGGTAGGCGCCGGCGGCGGCAGCCTGGAGCGCATCGGCGAACCGGGCACCGCGCACGTCTGCGTGCTCCTTCACCGTGGTGGCGAAACCGCGCATGATCTGGCTGAGGATGACCCCGCTGTTGCCGCGGGCGCCCATCAGCGACCCGTGGCTGATCGCATCGCAGGTGGCGTCGAGATCGCCCGCGTCGGTGGTCTCCATCTCGGCGACCACCGCGTCGAGCGTGCGGGCCATGTTGGTGCCGGTGTCGCCGTCGGGAACCGGATAGACGTTGAGCCGGTTCAACATGTCGGAGTGCGCCCGCACCGTGTCACGGAACGTGCGCACGGTTTCGCGCAGGGCAACGGTGTTCAACCGCTCGAGTGTCGACACGGCTCAATACTCTAGAGGCCTCTCCGCCGGGGCCGCCGCCCGACCGAACGGCCCGTGGTGTCACGCCGCAGGCTTGGTAGCCTCCAATGGCTGTTCCGGCGAGCGCCCTCGCTCGATCGGACCGATATCGAAGTCGTCCGCGCCGCAGAGTCCGGCGCCGTTGCAGGAGAATCCAATGGCATCCAAGTGTGAAGTGTGCGGCAAGGGCCCCTCGTGGGGCATGTCGGTGTCGCACTCCCACCGGCGGACCAAACGTCGCTGGAACCCCAACATCCAGCGTGTGCGCGCCAACGTCAACGGTTCCGCCAAGCGCGTCAACGTCTGCACCGGCTGCATCAAGTCGGGCAAGATCGTCAAGGCGGGCTGAGCGGGCTCCATGCAGGGCGTCATCAAGGCCTACGATCCGGCCACGGGTGACGGAACGGTCGTCACCGATACCGATCTGCAAGAGTACGAACTCGCCCGCAACGCACTCGAGGGCTCGTTGTTCCGCATGCTGCGACAGGGCCAACGGGTGATCTTCGATCTCGACGACGCCGGTCACGCGACCCATCTGCACCTCGGTTCCGAGGTCGACATGGGGTCGACGACCGCCTGACGGACTCGCGCATTTTTCCCCGGTTCCGTCGCCGTCCTACGGTTGTCGGCAACAGCGGAATCAAACTCGATGAGGAGTACGAGATGAGCGGAACGAGCACGAATCAGCGCTTGCACGACTGGGTCGACGAATGGGCGTCGATCATGACGCCCGACGACATCTACTGGTGCGACGGCTCCGCCGAAGAGTACGAGCAACTCTGCGATCAACTCGTCGCTTCGGGCACCTTCACCAAGCTCGACGAGGCCAAGCGCCCCAACAGCTACTGGGCGCACTCCGATCCGGGCGATGTCGCCCGCGTCGAGGACCGCACGTTCATCTGCTCCGAGACCGAGGACGAGGCCGGGCCGAACAACAACTGGCGTGCGCCCGACGAGATGCGCGCGGAGATGATCGATCTGTACACCGGCGCCATGAAGGGCCGCACGATGTACGTCGTGCCGTTCTCGATGGGGCCGCTCGGCTCACCGATCGCCCACATCGGCGTGCAACTCACCGACTCGGCGTACGTGGCCGCCTCGATGCGGATCATGACCCGCATGGGACAGGGCGCGCTCGACGCCCTCGGCGACGGCGACTGGGTTCCGTGCCTGCATTCCGTCGGCGCTCCCCTCGCCGAGGGCGAGGCCGACGTGCCGTGGCCCTGCGACGCCGAGAACAAGTACATCGTGCACTTCCCGGCGACCCGCGAGATCTGGTCGTACGGTTCGGGATACGGCGGCAACGCCCTGCTCGGCAAGAAGTGCTTCGCCCTGCGCATCGCCTCGGTGATGGCGCGCGATGACGGCTGGCTCGCCGAGCACATGCTGATCCTCAAGCTGACCAACCCCGACGGCGAGTCGAAGTACATCGCTGCGGCGTTCCCCTCGGCGTGCGGCAAGACGAACCTCGCGATGCTCGTCCCGACCATCCCCGGCTGGACGGCCGAGACGATCGGCGACGACATCTGCTGGATGAAGTTCGGCGAGGACGGACGGCTCTACGCGATCAACCCCGAGGCCGGCTTCTTCGGTGTCGCGCCGGGAACCGGGTACGACACCAACGCCAACGCGATGGACACCTTGTGGGGAAACTGCATCTACACGAACACCGCCCTCACCGACGACGCTGACATCTGGTGGGAGGGGATGTCCGACACGCCCCCGGCGCACGCCACCGACTGGCGCGGCAACCCGTGGACACCCGAGGTCGAGACCCCTGCCTCCCATCCCAATGCCCGCTTCACCGCGCCCGCCGCGCAGTGCCCCTCGATCGCGCCCGAGTGGGAGGACCCCGCAGGCGTGCCGATCTCGGCGATCCTGTTCGGAGGTCGTCGCCGTACGACGGTTCCGCTCGTCGTCGAGGCCGACGACTGGGAGCACGGCGTCTTCCTCGGTTCGATCATGGCGTCGGAGACCACCGCCGCCCAGCAGGGCGCGGTCGGCAACCTCCGCTTCGACCCGATGGCGATGCTGCCGTTCTGCGGCTACAACTACGCCGATTACTTCGCGCATTGGCTGTCGATGCCGAAGAACACCGACCCGGCCAAGCTGCCGCAGATCTTCTTCGTCAACTGGTTCCGTCGCGACGACGACGGTCGTTTCCTGTGGCCGGGATTCGGCGAGAACAGCCGCGTGCTCAAGTGGGTGTTCGAGCGTGTCGCCGGCACCACCGACGCGGTCCAGACGGCGATCGGCAAGCTGCCGACGAGGGACTCGCTCGACACCGACGGCCTCGACATCTCCGATGCCGATCTCGATGAACTCCTCAGCGTCGACGAGGCCGGATGGCGCGAGGCGATCCCCCAGATCCGCGAGCACTACGCGCGTTTCGGCGACCGCCTCCCGGCATCGCTCGACGTCGCCGTCGACACGCTCGAGACCCGGCTCTCCTGACTCCGAACGGCCCGCGCCTCTCGATGAGACCGGGTCCTGCGGTTTGTGTCGGCGAATATCGGGGGCGTATCGACTTTCGCCGACACAGATCGCGGGCGCGCTCGGACGGGCGGACGTCGAACTAGGGTCGTGGCGGCGTAGCGACGCCCGGCGCGAAGTGATGAGAGGATCTTGAGATGGCTCAGAACGGACCAGCACTGAAGGCCGACCTGGTGCTCGAGGGCGGCGGTGTCAAAGGCGTTGCGCTCGTCGGCGCGCTGAAGGTGTTGGAGGAGCACGGCTACGCGTTCCCGCGGGTAGCCGGCACCTCGGCCGGAGCGATCGTGGGGTCACTCGTCGCCGCCGGCGTGCCCGCCGAGCAACTTCGGGCGATCATGCTCGAAACCGACTTCAACGAGTTCATGGACGAGAGTGCGATCCAGAAGTACACGGGCCCCGCCGGCACCGCCTACGGCCTCGTCTTCCGGCAGGGTGTGTACGAGGGCGACTATTTCCTCGACTACCTCCGCGAGTTGCTGTCGAAGGCGGGGGTCGACACGTTCGATCAGCTCGAGGTCGAGTCCGACGACGGGTCGGCCCTACCACCCGAAGCGCGCCACCGACTCGTGGTGATGGCATCCGACATCAGACGCAACGAGCTGGTGCGGCTGCCGTGGGATCTCGAGCGGCTCTACCAGGTCGATCCGGGCGACTTCAGCGTCGCGTCCGCGGTCCGGGCCTCGATGGCGATCCCATTCTTCTTCCGACCGTTCTACATGCGGAGGGCCGGAGCCAGAGGACGGGCCGCGCGCCACACGCTCGTCGACGGCGGCATGCTGTCGAACTTCCCGATCGACGTCTTCGATCGCAAGGACGGGGCCGCGCCGAGGTGGCCCACGTTCGGGCTGAAACTGTCGGCCAGGGTCGAGGACAAGACACCCGAAGGAAGTGAGGACGTCGATGGATCGGTCGCCCAGGTCAAGGCGATGATCAAGACGATGACCGGGTTCCACGACGCACAGCACGTCGGCAGGCCCGAGGTGATCGACCGCACGATCTTCATCGACAATCTCGGGGTGTCAACCGTCGATTTCGATCTAGATCGCGAGACCCAGGACAAGCTCTACGAGAGCGGGCGGAGCGCGGCGACGAAGTTCCTCGAGGGATGGGACTTCGACGAGTACGTCGCCGAGTACCGGTCGGACTGAACCCGACCCGCGGTCGATTCGTCGTCGATCAGGCGTCGGCGGTCAGCACGTCGACCGTCTTGCGGCCCTTGCGATGTCCGTACTTGACCGAGCCGTCGACCAGGCTGAACAGGGTGTCGTCCTTACCCTTGCCGACGTTCATCCCCGGGTGGAACCTCGTGCCGCGCTGGCGCACCAGAATGGTTCCGGCGGTGATCGAGGTGCCGTCGAAGACCTTGACGCCGAGGCGTTGTGCGTTGGAATCGCGACCGTTGCGGGTGGACCCGCCACCCTTTGTCTTTGACATGACCAGTTCCTCTCCTGTGAGTGTCGGCGGCCGCCGACTCAGCCCTTCTCGATCGAGGTGATCTCGACCACGTGGTACTTCTGACGGTGTCCGTAGCGACGATGGTTGTTGGTGCGGCGTTTGAAGGTGAACCCGTTGATCTTGGGTCCGGTGGTGCGCCCGACGATCCGGCCTGTCACCGAGGCTCCGGCGAGCTCGTCGCTCGTCGCGAGCACGGTGTCGCCGTCGACGACCATCACCGGGGTCAGCGAGACGTCGCTGCCCTCCTCGGCGTCGAGCAATTCGACCCGAATCTGCTGGCCTTCGGCCACCTTTTCCTGCTTGCCGCCTGAGGCGATTACTGCGTACATAGCGTTCACCGATGCTAGCGGCGGATCGTGATCCTCCCACCGGCTGACGGTGGTCTCCACCAGCCGTCAGCGTGACCGACAACCGCGAGATCTGCAGCATTTGCTCACACAGAAGACGGAGACCGGACCACCAGCCATCAGCGTGACCGACAACCGCCAGCCGTCAGCCGTCGGGGTCGGCTATCGCCTCGGATTCGCGGGCGGCCCCGGCGAAGATCCCCTTACTCATCAGCGAGGTCTCCTGCTTGCGCCGATTCCGGTAGATGACGGCTCGTTGGCGGTGGATCCCCCTGTCGTCGGGCGCCGCCGATCCTGCGATGTCGGCAAGATGGCAGGCGAGCCGGAAGTCACCGCTCTCGGCGATGGCCGACGCCCGCTCGATCATGCGGTGGGCGCCTCCGGCCATCTCGGCGAGTTCGCCCGCGAGCACTTCATCGGCGGCCGGCTTGAGTCGGCTGGGAACCCCGTCCCACCATCCACCGAACCACCGCCAGATGTTGCGCACGACGAACTCGGGCTCGTCGTACATCGGAAGCAGGTACGGCTTCCCGATCAGATCGTCCGGCACGCGCACGCTGTGGACGATCGTGTCGAGCACCTCGCCCGCGTTCATCATCTCGACGACGTCCGCGACGAGCCCGTCGAGCGCGTCCGCGATGTCGGTGAGCATCCCCGCGATCCGGTCGCGGCCCTCGACGGGCAAGCCGTGGGCGGGCAACAACAGCTCGGGCCCCTGCGCGACCATTTCGCGCAAGGCGGCCGCCCACTCGATCGGATAGCGCTGCACCTTCTGCGGATTGCCGGCATTCGGGAAGTTCCAGATCACGAAATCGCCGACGAACAACCACTTGCGAGCGGGTACCCATCCCCACAGATGGTCGTCGGTCTCACCGCGGGCATGATGCAACTCGATTCGATGATCGCCGACCATCAGCGTGTCGGAGTCATCGACGGTATGGGTCGGCATCCGCGTGTCCGTCGGGATGAAGTCCGCCTGCCCGCCCATCCCGAAGTCGCCGCGGACGCCGCCGAACTGGCGGGCGTTGATCCGTACGTTCCAGTCGTTGGTGTACCGGTAGCGCTCGAACCTGGTCGCGACGTTGCGGTGTCCGACCACCTCGATCTCGCCGTAGGCGGCACCGAACGCCGGACTGCCGCCGACGTGGTCGGCGTGGCCGTGCGTGTAGACGACGTGCGTCACCGGTATCGACGACCACCCTTGAATCGCCTCGACCACCGCTCGCCCGGTCCTCGCGTGCGAGGCGTCGAATGCGACCAGACCGTCACCGGCATCGATCACGACGCTGTGGCTGAAGCTCTCGACGACCGCCAGCCCATCGGCCACCTCGGACAACTCGTTGGTGATCCGATTGACCGGACCCGTGTCGTGATCGATGATCCCGTCGTCGATGATCCGTGAGGAGAGTGCCAGCAGGTCGGCCATCCCCCGACGCTACTCCCTCCCCCGATCTCCCTCCCCGGCCGGTCCTCCCTCCTGCCTCCTACCTCCTGCCTCCCGTTCTGATCTCGTGAGGATGTTGCGCACATGCGGCGCAACATCCTCACGAGATCAGAACGCGCAGGTGGATGAGGGGGTGAACTCGACCTTGAGGGAACGGGTGAGCTTGCCCTTGGTGACGACGCGCATCGAGTCGACCATCCCGACGAGGGCGGGCGTGATCAGGATCTGATAGCGGCCGTGACGGAGCTTGCGGTAGGCCTGCAGGTTCTTTCCCTTGACGTTGGTGTCGACCGACACCTCGGCGACCTTGCCTCAACCGGTCGGGCGGATGAGGTCGATCGACATCGTTCCGCCCTTCTTTTCGAGTACGCGCCGAGCGTCATCGGTGATCTCGATCTCCATCGGCCCAGAGTACCCGGCGTGGCACCTCGGGACAGATCGCAGGCGGGCGCAGATCGCGCCGGCCTGCGATCATCGCGGACAGCGATCGTTCCTCGGTGTTCGTGTCGGCAAGGATGGCCGATGTGACGGCTACCCGAACCGGCACGGCGCCCCATCATGATTCGTGACTCGACCGCCGAGAACCACTCGACCCGGGCGTCATGACCTCCCGATTCCTGAGCGTGGCCGGCTGCGTCGTCGCCCTCACCGCGGCCAACGCGTGCACCTCCGACGACAGCATCGAGTCGCTCCGTCCCGACGGCGCCGCCGTCGTCGCGGCGGATCCGGATGCGGTCTTGCTCGTCGGGCTGGGCCTTCCGCGTGACGACGTAGGGCTCGCCCAACTGGTCGATGAGGTGTCCGATCCCGTTGCTCCCTCTTACGGCGAATTCATCACCGCACGCGAAGTGGGTGAGCGCTTCGGGGCCGACGACGCGACGATCGACGAGATACTGGGGTTCCTCGACGACGCCGGCGTCGAAGCGTCGATCGACCCGTCGCGGACACTGATCAGCGCGCCGATGACGGTCGCCCAGGCATCGCAGATGTTCGACACCGAGTTCGCCGTGTTCGAGAACGGTTCGGGAACAGAGTTGATCGAGGCGGTGCGCGAGCCATCGGTTCCGTCCGGACTCTCCGGCGCACAGGAGATCATCGGGTTCGAGGAGCCGGTCGTCGAACCCACCATTGCCAGCCTCGTCGTCGTGCCCCACTCGGGCTCGACCGGCTCGATCGCGGAACCATGCGACGATGCCGTGGCGATCGCCGCCGCCGATCTCGAGGCGGTGATGTCGGCCTACGGCATCGACCGGTTGCACGAGAGCGGGCTCACCGGCGAGGGCCGCAGCGCGGCGCTGATCACCGTCTCGACGTTCGACCAGGCGGCGATCGATGATTACACGGCGTGCTTCGGTCTCGACGCGGTCGAACCCGAACTCCACCTGGTCGAGTCGGGCCAGCCGCACCCGCCGACGGGCGAGGCGGCGATGGACATCGAGTTGCTCTCGACGATCGCGCCCGGTCTGGACAGGATCGACGTGTTCCAGACGACCGCGCACGGCTTGGCTTCACCGGTGTTCGCGATCGCCGCCGCGACCGACCCGCAGAACACCGGCGCAAGACCACCCGACGTGCTCAGCGCGAGTCTGGGATGGTGCGAAGGTCAGATTCGGGAACACCTCCTCGAACTCCTCGAGCACTTCCTGCTCGTCGCCGCCGCGGTCGGGACGACCGTGGTGAGCGCGGCCGGCAACCATGGCGCAGCGGGTTGCTATCCCGCGAGCACGTCGGCGGATCCCCACTTCCCTGCATCGAGCCCATGGGTGCTGGCGGTCGGCGGGACGTCGATCGACGTCGGGGGTGGCGGCATCGCAGAGACCGTGTGGAACGACGGCACCAGCTGGGCCGGCGGTGGCGGCGTCAGCGAGCGCTACGACCGGCCGCGATGGCAGGACTCACTCGTCGATGCAGACGGTCGGGCATACCCGGACGTGGCGCTGTTCGCCGACTCGTCCACCGGCTACGCGGTGTCGTACTGCCCGAGCCCCGACGAGTGCGGCTGGACCGCGCTCGGTGGCACGTCCGCGGCGACGCCCATCGCCTCTGGCGCACTCGCCCTGGTCAACCAGGCGCGCGACGAGTCGGGCCTCCCCCGCCTGGGCCTCGTGACGCCGCTCATCTATGCCGAAGCGGACCTCGGAGGGGGCGACCCGATCGTCGCCCGCGACATCACGATCGGCGGCAACCGCTTGTTCGACCTCGACTGCTGCGAGGCACACGTCGGTCTCGACCAGGCCTCGGGTTGGGGTGCGCCGGACTTCGCCGCGCTCGCCGCGCTCGGTGACTGACCCGTCGGACGAACGAAACGATCAATCGAGCATCCCGTAGTCGACGAGCACGCCGCGCCCCTCGCAGTCGGGACATTGCTCGGAGTACTCGGTGAGCAGGCCTTCGCCGATCCGCTTACGCGTCATCTCGACGAGACCGAGTTCGGTGATGTCGAACACCTGCGAGCGGGTCTTGTCGCGCGCCAGCGCGCTGCGAAAGGCCTCGACGACCTTGGCCCGGTTGTCACGGATCTCCATGTCGATGAAGTCGATCACGATGATTCCACCGATGTCGCGCAGACGTAGCTGCTTGGCGATCTCCTCGGCCGCCTCCAAGTTGTTGTGGAACACGGTCTCTTCCAGATTCGACTTGCCGACGTTCTTGCCGGTGTTCACATCGATCACCGACAGCGCCTCGGTGTGCTCGATGATCAACGAGCCCCCGGACGGCAGCCAAACCTTGCGGTCGAGCGCCTTGTGCACCTGCTCGTGGATGTGGTGGCGCTCGAACAGGGAGAGCTGCTCGGCCTCGGGGTCGTAGTACTCGATCCGATCGGCGAGCTCCGGACTGAACGCCTCGACGTACGCGCGCACCTCTTCGAACAGTCTGAGATCGTCGAGGACGACCCCTCGATAGTCAGCGTTGAACTCCTCGCGGATCACGCGGACGGCGAGCTCTGGCTCGCGGTAGAGAAGCGTCGGGCGCTGCGCCTTGGCGGCCTTGGTGGCGATGTCGTCCCATTGGCCGAGCAGCATCGTCATGTCGGTGCGCAACTCGTCCTCGGTCGCGTTCTCCGCAGCCGTCCGGACGATCAGACCGTGCTCGTCTGGCTTCACCCGATCGAGGATGCCGCGCAGCCGCTTGCGCACGTCGTCGGGGAGTCGCTTGGAGATCCCGTAGGTCTTCGAGTTCGGGATGAGTACGACATAGCGCCCCGGGAGCGACACCTCCTGGGTGAGCCGGGCGCCCTTGTGACCGATCGGGTTCTTTGTCACCTGGCAGGCGATCAGCTGCTTGTTCTTGAGGATGTCCTCGATGCGCGGATTGCGCCCCCGCTGCTCGATGTCTCCGGGGTCGTACTGCACGTCGCCCCGGTAGAGCACGGCGTTCTTGGGTGTCGCGATGTCGACGAATGCGGCCTCCATGCCCGGCAGCACGTTCTGCACCTTGCCCACGTAGACGTTGCCGTGGATCTGGGAGACGTCGTCGGCGGGACGGCTGACGTAGTGCTCGATCAGACTCCGGCCCTCGAGCACGGCGACCTGTGAGATCCCGGGCCGAACCTGGACCGCCATGAAGTACCGTCCGAGCGGTTTTCCGTCGCGCTCGCGACCTCGGCGTCGTTCGCGCAGCGTGGCATCCGCTGCGCCATCGGACTCGGATCGGCCGCGGCCGCGGCCGCGCCGACCCTTCCGCGGCTGCGCACCTTTCGACTTCGGCTGCTTGGTCTGTTCGGCACTCCGGCCGCCGCCGTCGTCGGTCTGACCGCCGCGCGCCGTGCCACGGCCGCCTCCGCCGCCGCGACGCCGACGACGTTTCTGTCCACCGTCGGACTTCGCGTCCGCACTCTTGTCTTCAGTGCCCGACGGGTCGGCCGGGCCGGGTGGCGGCGACGTCGGAATCGGCATCGTGTCGCCGATCCTCGGCTTGCGAACGAGCGCCTTCTCGGAGGCGGCGACAGACGGTCGCCCCTCGCTGAGCGGCTTCGGCATCTCGATGTCGTTGCGATCGTCGTGCGACCCGCGGCCAGCCGTTCGCTGGTCGGCGGAGTCTGTCGGCTTCTTCTCGCGCTCAGCGCGTTCGCCCGACTGCTCCTTCGAGGTCTGATCGGTCTTCGGATGATCCATGGTGGGGATGTTCCCTTCTCGGGAGGCCCGGCGCCAGGCCGACCTCCTGGCCACCGGCGGCGCGCTGATGCGGCGCGGCCTCGGCCGTGTCAGTTCGTCGGGCCCGACGGTTGACGGGCCCGTTCATGCGCTGCCCTCGCGAGCGTGCGCGGCGGCGACCGGCAGCGGGAGCACTTCTCGCATGTCGCCATCGTGTTCGATCCACTGGTGGGTGCGCAGCACCCTGACCCCGAGCGGGTCGATGCCCGGGAATGCCGCCGACGCGAGTTCCGAGGGCCGAAGCGCGCGCCCGATCGTGACCAGCTCGGCAACGAACCGGGTGCCGCTCGGGTCGGCGCCCAGCGAGCGGATCAACGGTCGCACATTGTCGATGTTGCTCCGCCCCTTGCGCACCCGGTCGACGAGCACCTCGTCGGAGTCGAGGAGTCGTTCGGCCGCCGCGTCGATGTCAGCGGACTCGATGTCCGCTCCCGAGAGTTCCCAGGTGGTCGACGTGACGTCCTCCTGCAGTGACGCGGCCAACGGGTCGCGTTCGGCGACGAGTGCCACGTCGATACCGACGGGGAGCGCCTCGGACAACGCGTCGACGAGTGAGGTGTCACCGGGATCGACCTCGGCGCCGATCACCAGATCGATGTCGATGTACTCGGCGATCGACTCGGCGCCGGTTGGAAGGGCGAGCCCGAAGCCGAGCTTCGGACGAGGGGTGAATCCTTCGGAGTACGCCACTGGAAGAGCCACTCTACGCAACGCCCGCTCCCACAGACGAGCACCGTCGCGGTGGCTGACGAAGCGGACCTTGCCGAGCTTGCCGTAGCGGAGACGCAGCTTCACGCGGGGACCCCCACCGATCGAGCGACGGCTCTCGGGGTGAGATCGACGCGAACCTCGACCCCGCGGCCGAGATCCTGGCCGGTGCCCTGGCTCCCGCCGGCGGGAGGGATCGGCGAGGCGACGACGTGCTCGATCCCGTAGCCGGTGCAGACGCCGCAGTCGTAACAGGGGGTCCAGCGGCAGTCCTCGACGCCACTCTCGGCGAGCGCAGCCTGCCAGTCATCCCACAGGAAGTCGCTGTGCAGGCCCGCTGAGAGGTGCGCCCACGGCAGCATCTCGTCGTCGCGGCGGTGCCGGTGGACGTACCAGTCGAGCGACAGGCCCTCGGTATCGAACGCCTCGGTCCAGAGGTCGAGATCGAAGTGCTCGCCCCATTCCTGAAACGTGCCGCCCGCACGCCAGACGCGCTCGATCACCTGGCCGACGCGGCGGTCGCCGCGGCTCGCGACACCCTCGGCCGTCGTTGCTGCGGGGTCGTGCCATTTCATGTTGACGCTCGCCGCCCGACGTGTCGCGCCGCGCAGCAGATCGACCTTGCGCGCGAACTCGTCGCGGGTGTTCTGCCCGAACCACTGGAACGGCGTGTGCGCCTTGGGGACGAAGCCGCCGACGCTCAGGGTGACCGACGCCCGGTTGGTGTACCGCTTGCCGATCGCGACGCATCGCTTGGCGAGTTCGGCGATCGCGAGTACGTCCTCGTCGGTCTCGGTGGGGAGTCCGATCAGGAAGTACAGCTTCATCCGGGTCCATCCCTGGGAGAAGGCCGACTCGACGGCCCCGAAGAGGTCGTCCTCGAGGATCAGCTTGTTGATCACCTTTCGCAACCGCCACGTGCCCGCCTCGGGCGCGAACGTGAGACCCGACCGGCGGCCCGAACTCACCCCGGCGGCAAGGCCGACCGTGAACGCGTCGACCCGCAACGAGGGCAGATTGATCGTGGTAGGACACCCGATCGGGTTGCCATCGGATCCGAGCGGCGATGACGCCTCACGGTCGGCGAGGATGCCGGCGACCGACGCCTCGATGTCGCTGAAATCGGCGGTCGAGAGCGATGTGAGGCTGACCTCGTCGTAGCCGGTCCGGGCGAGTCCCTCAGCGACCATCGTGCGCACTTGCTCGGCAGGCCGCTCGCGCACCGGTCGGGTGATCATCCCCGCCTGGCAGAACCTGCAGCCCCTGGTGCAGCCGCGGAACACCTCAACGCTCAGCCGATCGTGGACGACCTCCGACAGAGGAGCGAGCGGGCGCTTCGGGTACGGCCACTCGCCGAGATCGGCGATGGTCCGCTTGTCGACGGTCTCGGGCACATCGGCGAATCGCGGCACGATCGACCGGATCCGGCCGCCGTCGGCCCAGTCGTCATAGGTGACGTCGTACATCGACGGCACGTACACGCCGGGCACCGACGAGAGTCGCCTGAGCATTCCTCCGCGGTCGGTACGGCCACCGTCGATCCACATGCGGAGGACCTCGGTGATCTCGCCGACGACCTCCTCGCCCTCACCGAGGACGACCGCATCGACGAAATCGGCGAGCGGCTCCGGATTGAACGCCGCGTGACCGCCGATGATGACGAGCGGGTCACCCGCCGTGCGGTGTTCGGCACGTACCGGTGCGCCGGCGAGGTCGATCAGATTGAGAACGTTCGTGTAGACCAGCTCGGCAGACAGGTTGAAGGCGAGCACGTCGAACTCGGTGGCCGGGCGGTGGGTGTCGACCGAGAACAGCGGGAGCCCGGCCCGGCGCAGTTCGGCCTCGAGGTCGGACCATGGGGCATAGGCGCGTTCGGCGACCGCGTCGGCGCGCTCGTTGATGATCTCGTAGAGGATCTGGAGCCCCTGGTTCGGCAGCCCGATCTCGTACGTGTCGGGGTACGTGAGCAGCCATGCGACGCTTCCGGAGGAGTGTTCGGGCTCGATCATGCCGTCCTCGCAGCCGATGTAACGGGCCGGCTTCTGCACACGCGCGAGCAGGGGCTCGAGCTCGGACCAGATCGACGTCATGACCTCACAAGACTACCGGCGCACCAGATCGCGTGACCCGAGCGCCAGAAACAGGCGGCGCCGCGACCGCGAGGGAGCAATCCGAGCAATCGACACAGCCCGAGCAATCGAAAACCGCTAGCGCATGCGGCGCATGTGGACGCTCTGGACGAGGCCGAACATCGCGAAGTAGACGATCAGTCCCGATCCGCCGTAGGAGATGAACGGTAGCGGGAGGCCCGTGACGGGAAGGATCCGAAGCGTCATCCCGATGTTCTGGAACGCCTGCCAGAGCATCATCGTGAAGACACCGGCACACAGGTAGGTGCCGAGCAGATCGCGCGAGAGGTGCGCGATCCGCCAGATGCGCAGCAGAGCGACAGCGATCAGCGCGAGTATCACCGCGGAGCCGACGAGTCCGAACTGTTCGCCGACCGCGGCGAACGGGAAGTCGGCCCACATCACGGGGATGTCGCGGCCGTTCGTGAGCGGCCCCTTCAACCAGCCCTTGCCCCAGATGCCGCCGGTGCCGATCGCCCGCATCGCGTTTTCGGCCTGGTACGTGTCGTCGGTTCCAGCGGCGGTCGGATTGAGCAGCGCGCGGATGCGGGCCGCCTGGTAGTCGTTGACCAGGCGGCCGAGGAAGGCGGCGCCGACCGTCGCCACGGACAGCATCGTGATCATCGCGATGTAGCGCGTCTTGGCGCCGGCGACGAGCAGCACCCCCATCGCGAGCGAGATGATCACCGACGCCGACCCGAGGTCGGGCTGCACGATCACGAGCACCGCGGGGAAGCCGACGATCATCATGCCGCCGAGGAAGCGGGCGTAGGAGACCTCGTCGCTGCGTTCCTCGGCGAGGTAGCTCGCCAGCATCAACAGCGTCGTGAACTTCGCGAGTTCGGCAGGCTGCATGTTGAACGGCCCGAGATCGAACGAGATCCGGTCCTCACCGCTCGCGATGCCGAGCAGGAACAGCAGCAACAGCAGGACGATCGTCAGCCCGTACAGGAACGCCGCGCGCTCCTTCCACCACTCGTAGTCGACCGACATCACGAGGACCATCACGATGGCTGCGACGATGGCGAAGACCACCTGACGTGTGACGAACGCATACGGGTCGTCGAGGACCCGCGTGCGCGACGCGGAGAACACGATGAAGAAACCGATCACCGTGAGAGCCAACTGCACGATCAGCAGGATCCAGTCGACGTTGCGACTCGGGGCGCCCGGGCTCGCGCGGATGTTGCCGAGTCCCGAATCCGGTCGGCGCGAGAGGAACGAGGTGGCCACGGCTGACCGCTACTCGGTAGTCGTCTGGTTCGAGAAGCGGCCGTCGAAGCAGGACGTGTCGCTCAGCCACTTGTTCGGCGCCGGATCGGTCGATTCGATGTCGAGCGGGTCGCTCAGGACGACCTCGTCGGCGAGGGCGATGCCCGACAACTGGAGGAACATGCACTTCACGACGGGGCCCGCAGCGCGCGAGCCGTATCCGGACTTCTCGAGATAGGCCGCGACGGTGTAGGGCCGGTTCGGATCCTGGCTGTAGGCGGTGAACGCCGAGGAGTCGTTCCACGGGTAGTTGCCGGCGCCCTGTGCCGTACCGGTCTTGCCGGCGACCGGGATCGCCGAACTCGGGTAGAAGTAGAACAGTTTCTCGCCGGTCGTCGAGTGGTAGTAGTCGCTCGTCGTGCCCGGTCCCCTGATCACACGGGTGAGACCGTTGTTGATCTCCGCGCGGATCGCCGGCGGCATCGGGATCTGCCGCACCACCTCACCGGTGACGTTCGGTTCGGTCGCGAGGCGGCCCTTCGCGACGTCGGCGTAGCCGGGCGTCGCCGAGTCGGGCACGCCCGGTTCGTAGATCGCCTTGATCAGCTCGGGCTTCATCACGAATCCGCCGTTGGCGATCGCTGAGTAGCCATTCGCGAGCTGCAGTGGCGACGCCGAGAGCAACCCTTGCCCGATCGCCAACTGCACGTTGTCGCCGGTGAAGTAGTTCTCGCCCTCGGCCTCACTGATCACTCCGAGGTCGGCGTACTCGGCCTTGAGCTCGGCGTCCGGCACCGTCCCGTCGAACTCGTACGGGAGAGCGATCCCCGTGTCGGAACCGAACCCGAACAGTTCGACCTTCTCCTGCAGCACCGGCTGGTAGTCGTTCTCGGTCATCATCAGCTCGCCGACGCGGTAGAAGAAGGCATCGCTCGATACCGCGAGCGCTGTCTCGACGTCGACCCAACCGTAGACACACGGCTTGCCCGTGCCGCTGCACGTCGCGTTCTTGTAGACGCAACGCACGAGGCCCGAACTGCACTTGTCGTCGGCGACGGACTCCATCTTGTAGCTGCCCTGATCGAGATAGTAGTCGTCGATCGAGAGCAGACCGCTGCTCAGCGCGGCGTACGCCGTGAACGGCTTGAACGTCGACCCGAGGTTGTAGCGACCCTGGATCGCGCGGTTGACGAGGATCGATTCGTCGGGATCGATCGGGTCGCCGTTCTCGTCGACAGCGGGGAACAATTCCTCGAACTTGCCCTCGCCGAGGTCGGATTCGAACCAGCGATTGTCGAACGTCGGATAGCTGGCGAGCGCGATCACATGGCCAGTGTCGTGGTTCTGGACGACGACCGCGCCCGCCGGCGCCTTGTATGGCACCTCGGGGGGGAACTCGGGGAAGACCCGTTGCTTGAACTTCTCTTCGCGATCGAGCGGGTTCTTGGCCGTCTGGAACCGGCGGAGCTTGAGCTGTGTCTCGAGCGCCTGCTCGGCGTACTGCTGTTGATCGAGATCGATCGTGATCTGCACGTCCTGCCCGTCGATCGCCGGGACCTCGGCGACGGTCCTGACGATCCGGCTCGAGTGGTCGACCTCGTAGGTGACGTAGCCCCACTGGCCGTGGAGTTCTTCCTCCATGCTCAGCTCGATGCCGAACTGGCCTACCCGTTCGTTGAGGTTGTAGCCGGCGTCGACGTAGTGGTCCTTGTTCTCCTTGGTGATGCGACCCATGTATCCGACGATGTGGCTCGCCAGCGGCGCGTAGGGGTAAACGCGTCGCGAGTCCTCGATGATCGCCACCCCGGGCAGATCCTCGATCCGCTCCTTCAGCGCGATCGCCGTGCGCTCGTCGATGTCCTCGACGACCGGCATCGGCAGGAACGGGCTGTAGATTCCGCTCTCGAACCGCGCCTCCATCTCGTCGACCGGGACATCGATCCAGCCCGAGAGTCGCCGGAAGACCTCTGCGCGGTCGCTCGTGCTGCGGATGACCTGCCAGTCGACACCGACGGTGAGCACGCGCTCGTTGTCGGCCAGGATGCGACCATCGGAATCGAAGACGCGGCCGCGCTCGGGGAGTAGCGGCACGGTTCGCAGTTTGGTCGCATCGACGTCTTCTTGGAGCGTCTCCTGCTCGACCGTCTGAAGGAACCAGAGGCGTGTACCGACGAGCCCGAACAGCAACGCGGCGATCAGAGCTAGGACGCCGAGGCGCGCCGCTCTCTTGTCAACGGCCATCGACGGCCTCTGATCGCGGACTCATGACGTACCAGTCTGCCCAGTTTCGACCCCCGATTGGTCGCGCACGTCACCGGTCTCATGCCACAGAGATTCCGGGAACCGAAACTCATGTCGCAGCGTCGACCGTCGATTCCTTCCACTCGGCCGGCTTGAGTCGCAGACACCATCGCGCGATCGGGACGAGCACCGGGCTCATCAGAGCTGCCGACACCGCCACCGTCGGCACGACGACCGCGAGCCTCGCGTCGAACGGCTCCACCTCGCCGATCAGAACCCGGACGACGGGCGCCGCGATCTCCGCCGCCGCCGCTCCGAGCCCCGTGAAGATCGCGAACAGCCACCACTGTGGGTCGGGGGCTATCAGCGCGAGCAGACCTGCGACCACACCGGCGATCGTCATCGCGATCGCCGTCGATCCGAGCGGTGTGCCCTCGACCAGGTCGAACATCATCCCGAGGACGAATCCGACGACCGCTCCCCGCTCACTCCCCCCGACAGCGCCGGCGGCCGCTGCGAACGCCGTCATCACCTGGATGATCACACCGTCGACGGTGAGCTCGACGAAGAGCGTGCGCTGGAGCGCGAGCAGGATGATCCCCACCGGGATCACCCGGATCAACGGTCCTTGCACGAACGCAGCGAGCATCAGCGATCACCGACCCGCCGCGCGGAAAGGGTCGGGCGTGCCAGTGGTCACTCGTCGATCTCCGACAGCGGCTTGTACAGCACGACCCGGACGAAGTTGAGGGCGTCGAGATCGGCGTACAGTTCGACGTCGAGCAGTGGGCCGCCCGACCCCGGTCGGTCGGCACGGTTGGCGACGCGGCCCACCGGAATCCCCTGAGGCGCGAGGCTCTGCGAACCCCCGGCGGTCTCGACCAGATCGCACTCCTCGAGTTCGGTCAGCGAGGGGTTGTTCTGGAGGAACCGCACCTGCGGGAGTCGTTGACCGCCCCGCCCCTCGAGCGCGCCGAACTCCTTCTCGACCACATCGAGAACGGTGGTGGTAGTTGTCGTCGACGACGTGGCGGGTGTCTCGGCCAAGGCGTCGAGCGGGTCGATCGTGGTCGTCGGCACGAGTCCGCTGAGATCGGGGAACGTGGTCGTCGGTCCGGCGCCTCCCGGGAGCGTGCTGTCGGTGACGACGTTCGAGGGGTCGCGATCGTCGATGGAGGTTGTCGTCGTCGACAGGTCGAGGATCTCGTCGTCGGTCAGGCCCGAGGGCGACGTCTCGACGGGCGTCTCCTCGACGCACGGTGTGCCGGCGATGATCCGCACGGCGACGGTGTAGCGGCGGTCGGTGGCCAGCATCACGCGCGACGCCGTGTCGGTGATCGCGGTGATCTTGCCGACGATGCCCGCCTGGTTGACGACCGGCATGCCGATCTGGATGCCGCTCGAGCGACCCTTGTTGATCTCGACGACCTGATCGAAATTGTTCGATGTCGTCCCGATCAGCTGGGCCACCTCGGTGTCGATGCCGGCGAGCGACGGCAGGTTGTTGAGGGCGAGCAGTTCCTGGTATTCGATCACGCTCGCCTCGGCTGCGGCCTGGGTGCCCACCAGACGGTCGAGCTGGTCCTGGAGCGCCTGGTTCTGCTTTTCGAGGTCGTCGTAGTCGACGATCCCGTTCCAGCCTCTGACGATCGGAGTCGTGATCGCGTCGACCGCGTCGTCGATCGGCTCCATCGCGCGCGACGCTCCATCTCGGGCCCGATCGATCACCACGCTTCCCCTCACGTCGAGGGTGAGCAACAGGGCCGAGCTGAGCAACAGCGCGACGATGACCCGCCGCCGCCCAACGGAGTAGATCGCCATGATGGGTCGGGGGCGTCAGTTCTCGCCGCCGAGCGACATCAGTCCTCGCATGGCATCGATGTTCTCCAGAGCACGTCCGGAGCCGATGACCACGCTGTAGAGGGGCTCGTCGGCGATGCGAATCGGCATACCGGTCTCATGCGTCAGGCGTTGATCGATGCCGCCGAGCAGTGCTCCTCCACCGGTGAGGGTGATGCCGTCCTCCATGATGTCGGCGGCGAGTTCGGGAGGTGTCTTGTCGAGGGTGGTCTTGACCGCATCGACGATGGCGGCGAGCGGCTCGGCGACCGCCTCGCGCACCTGCTCGGTCGTGATTTCGACCGTGCGGGGAAGCCCGGAGATCAGGTCTCGACCTCGAATGTCGGCGGTCAACTCCTCCTCGAGCGGCCACGCCGTACCCATCTGGATCTTGATCTCCTCGGCCGTGCGATCACCGATCGCCAGCGAGAACTCCTTCTTCACGTACTGCAACACGGCCTCGTCGAGTTCGTCACCCCCGACGCGGACCGACTGCGCCGTGACGATGCCGCCTAGCGAGATCACGGCGACTTCTGTGGTGCCGCCGCCGATGTCGACGATCATGTTGCCGGAAGGCTCGTGCACCGGGAGATCGGCGCCGATCGCCGCCGCCATCGGCTCCTCGATGATGTGCACAGGGCGTCGGGCACCCGCGTACTCGGCGGCGTCCTGCACCGCACGCTGCTCGACCCCGGTGATGCCCGATGGGACGCAGATCACCATCCGCGGCTTGCTCCACCTCGATCCGTGCACCTTCTGAATGAAGAAGCGGAGCATCTTCTCGCAGACCTCGAAATCGGCGATCACACCGTCCTTCAAGGGTCGGATCGCCTTGATGTGGTTCGGCGTGCGGCCCATCATGCGTTTGGCCTCCATGCCGACGGCAACAGGGCGCCCGTCGTTCGCGTTGATCGCGACGACCGACGGCTCATCGAGCACGACACCATGGCCGCGCACGTAGATCAGTGTGTTTGCCGTACCGAGATCGATGGCGAGGTCGCGGCCGAGACTCAATCGGTTGTTGCGGGCCATCGCTATCCCTTCTTCGCGCGCTGTGAGATCTGAATCGGCTCGCCCGGCACTCCTACGGTGCCAGACGACGAACCCCTAAATGTTACAGATTCGGGAAGAAGATCCCGATCTCGCGCTCGGCCGATGCCGGCGAATCGCTGCCGTGCACCAGGTTCTCGGTGAACAGGATCCCCAGGTCGCCGCGCAGCGTCCCCGGCGCAGCCGTGCGCGGGTTTGTCGCACCCATCATTCCACGAACGACCTCCCACGTGTCCTCGGGGCCCTCGACGACAACGGCGACGACGGGTCCGCGCGACATGAAGGCGACGAGGTCGGCGTAGAAACCCTTGCCGACATGCTCCTCGTAGTGGCGTTCGAGCGTTGCCGCGTCGAGTGTGCGGAGATCCATCGCGACGATGTCGAGGTTCTTGGCCTCGAATCGTGAGATCACCTCACCGACGAGCTTGCGCTCGACGGTGTCAGGCTTGAGGAGGACGAGCGTGCGATCTGACATGGGTGCGCAAGCTATCGCTGAACCGGGGAGGTCCGGCGGGATCGACCGCGGGCGGTCAGGCGACGGCGACGGGGAGGTGCTCGAGTCCGCGCAGGTTGATGCGACCGTT